>NZ_LT629784.1:4135000-4435000 GCF_900105595.1 Stappia sp. ES.058
TTCCAGACGATCTTGCCGACATACATTGAATAGCCCCGAGTTTTGTGGACACCCTCGGGTTACATTTCCTGCTGCTGTTCGAAGTCGACGGGTGACAGCATCCCGTTCCTGCCGTGCTTGCGCTTCGGGTTGTAGAACATCTCGATGTAGTCGAACACGTCCTGCCTTGCCTCCTCGCGTGTTCGGTAGGTCCTGCGCCGTATCCGCTCGCGCTTGAGGAGATTGAAGAAGCTCTCCGCCACGGCATTGTCATGGCAGTTGCCGCGACGACTCATCGAGTGCTCAAGATTGTGGTGCTTCAGGAACGCCGCCCAGTCCATGCTGGTGAACTGCGCGCCCTGATCGGAATGGACCAGAACCTTGCTTTTTGGCTTTCGACGCCACACCGCCATGAGCAACGCCTGCAGCACGACATCAGTGGTTTGCCGGCCCTGCAACTACCAGCCGATGACGCGGCGGGAGTAGAGGTCGATCACGACGGCCAGATAGGCAAAGCCCTCCTGGGTCCGGATATAGGTGATATCTGTCACCCACGCCCTGTCCGGCGCATCGACATCGAACTGCCGGGCAAGGGTGTTGTCGATCACGACTGACGGCTTGCCGCCATAGGAACCGGGCCGACGCTTGTAGCCGATCTGCGCCTCGATCCCGGCCAGCCTGGCGAGACGAGCGATGCGGTTGGGACAGCACGTCTCTCCCTGATCGAGAAGGTCGTCATGCAGCTTGCGATAGCCGTAGACCCTGCCGCTCTCCTTCCAGGCCTTTTCTGAGAAGCGCGGCCTGGCGAGCGTCTTCCTTCGCCCGTTTGCTCAGGGGGGTGCTTAAGCCAGGCGTAGAAACCACTGGACCGGATCGGCAGACACCGGCACATCGCCCGAACAGTGAACTGCTGTCGATGCTCGGCAACGAACGCGTATTTCACTTTGCATCCCTGGCGAAATACGCGGTGGCTCCTTTTAGGATGTCGCGCTCCTCAGTGACGCGTGCCAGCTCCTTCTTCAGGTGACGGATCTCTGCCGCCTGATCGCCATCAGTTGAACCGGATGGCTTCGAGAACTTCCTCTTCCATGCGTAGAGCGAGTGCTGGCTCACACCCAGCCGCTTCGACACCTCCGCAACCGGGTAACCCCGCTCGGCAATCTACGCCACCGCGTCCCGTTTGAAACCGTCGCTGGAATTGGCTTTGCCCATGTCGGCCGCCTTGCGTCAAATTCAGGGAAGAAGGCGTCTAGGAAACGAGGGGCTATTCAAACATCGGCCTGGTCCGTGTCTCGGGCTGGGTGTGATTGCGCAGCCTTTGCCTCGCCCTGATGTGGGGCTGCTATTACGCCGGGCTGCCCGAGTTGTCGTTCTCCATCGCGGCTGCCTGTTATTATACCTCGCCGATGTGGATGGCTTTCCTGTCTTCAACGCTGCTCGGAACGCGCATCGGGGGACGCGGGGGTTTTGCGATCCTTTTGGGTCTTGCGGGCGTGATGACAATCCTGCGTCCGGGCTTGGATGAAGTATCGCCGATGATCGGATTGCCGTTGCTTGCCGGGTTCTTCTACGCACTTGCGGCCGTGATCACGCAGGGGCGTTGCCGTGCCGTGCCAGCCCAGCGATGTCGATGGCAATGAACCTCAACCTGGTTCTGTTTCTGGGCGGCCTGGGGCTGGTCGCCGGCCTGTGGAGGAGCGGACAGGGGAACGACGCGGGCTTCCTGCTGTCGGTCTGGCCTGCGCTGAAGGTGGCGGATCTGGGGTTGCTGGCCGGGTTGGGCGTGCTGCTCGCTGTCATTACCGCCTTGGTCGCCTATGCGTATCAGAGGGCGTCCGCACCGGTCATCGGATTGTTCGATAATGGGTATCTTGTCTTCGCCCTGTTCTGGAGCGTCTTGATCTTTGGCGATCGACCGGGCTTCATTGATCTTCTGGGCATTGTGCTGATCGGAAGCGGGGCACTTCTTGCCACCACTGCGTCGGCCAATTGTGGCCCGGACCGAAGCGAAGGGGATTGATCATGTCGCTGGACACCTGGATTGCCTATACCATTGCCTGCGTTGTCCTGACGGTGATCCCCGGACCGAGCGTCCTGCTCGTGATCGCGCAGTCGCTGACGCGGGGCAGGGTGGCTGCGGCGATGTGCATTCTCGGTGACGTCGTAGGGAGTATCGTGCTTGTCGGGCTGTCCTTCGCCGGGGTCGGAGCCATCCTCGCCGCCTCTGCGCTCCTCTTCCAGATCGTGAAATGGGTCGGGGTGCTTTACCTGGCGTGGCTGGGCATCGGCCAAATCATGGAGGCGCGGCGCGATTCGCCGGAGAGGGTCAGCCATGCAGGGGACGCCTCGTCCTGGAGCAGCTTCTGGGCCGGAACCGTGACCGCGGTGCTGAACCCCAAGGCGATCGTTTTCTACATGGCATTCCTTGCCCAGTTCATCGACCCGCAAGGCGATTTGCCCGTGCAGCTTGCGGTGCTGACGGTGACCTCGAGCCTTGTCGTCGTGGTGCTGTTGGCCGGGTATGCGCTGATCGCGGAGCGCGCGGGCCGGCTCTTTGACAGTCGTCGCGCGCGCCGCCGCATGGGCTACGCTGGCGGCGGGGTCATGATTGGCGGAAGCGCGGTAATGGCGGTTACCCGATAGGCGAAGGCCCGTCAGCCGCCGGGGACGGTGGACAACATCCCGTAGCGGAAACTCTTGATCTCGGGGGCAGGTTTTCTCGCCCTTGTGGCAGACGAAATGAATGCCCCGCTCATGCGGGATCGAGATAGCGTCGAGGCGGAGCGGCCACCCGGAGGCGAGGTCCCGTTCGTCGAGAATGGGAAGCTTCAGGGGTTTGAGGAACAAATTGATTTTGTGATTTCTGCGCTCCCCAGCCAGTGCTCAAGGGCGACTCCGGTTTTGCCCTGAAGGGTTCTTTCAGTTAGGTGCGTTTCGTCGGCAGTGAACTGATGTACAGTCTGAATGCCGATCGTTTCCAAAACCACCTTGAGATAACTCGTAGCGAAATCGGGTTGCGACCCCATTTCACCCAAGCGGCCTCCAGATGTCATGATGCAATAGGCAGGGCGATCTTGAAGCAATCCCACCTTCCCGGAGACGCCGTTCCGGAACGTTCGGTTTGGTCTGACCACATAGTCGATTCACGCCTTCAGGCATGATGGCAGCGTGAAGTTATACATCGGAAAATCTATGACGATCATTTTGGCAGCCGCGAGCTCTGCGATGAAGCGCTCCGAAAGGGTCAGTGCTTTTTCGTCGTCGGCATCCCGTTCCGATTGAGCCCGCAGGCTCGCTTCTACAAAGGCCGCGTCCGGATGTGGAGGATAGGGTGACGTGAGGTCTCGGCGACAGATCGTTAGATCTGGGTAATTCGACCGAAGGCGGTCAACGGTAAGGTGGCCCAACTGCCGGCTGACGGAACTTGCCGCCTGGGAGCTTGCGCTAATGTGGAGCAGAGATGTCATTGCGCTTCGTTCAGAGGGGTGTTGAAACGCAGGGCGCTGGTAAGCAACCCTTGTCGGAAATAGAAGCGATGACCCAGGGCGTTCGACAGTGGAGTATCCAGCACGAGCTTGGTATATAACCCGCGTCCCGGCCGACTGCCTGCATATGGAGCAGCAACTGCTGGCCGAGCCCTTGGCTTCGTCTCTTTCCGTCCGTTACCAGATCATCCAGATAGAGATGTCGGCCGTGCATCAGATTGTTCTGGAGTCTGTAGCCCGCCAAAGCCACGGGGCGACCATCATCGTAGATCGCGACGAGCTTGTATCCCTCCAAGGCCTGGCGCCGCCAACGTGAAACGAATTCGGCCGCGCTTGCGAGATGCGGGCGCAGTTGCTGCATCAAGTCGAAGCATGCGACAATGTCGGTTTCCGCTTCGATCGGTGTGATCGCAGTCATTGCTTGTTCTCCTGCTGCATCGGCGGGAAATGGAGGGCACCGGCGATGCGGTTCCAGGCGTTGATGTTGGCAATTGCGATGGTGAGATTCACCAGTTCATGTTCTGCGAAGGTCGCATTGAGAGATGCGTGGAGGTCCTCCGCGATCGCGGTTGTTGGCGTCATGGTGACATGTTCGGCCCAAGCGATCGCGGCGCGCTCGCGAGCGCTGTACGGGGGCGCGTCGCGCCATGCGGTCAGAAGATCCAGACGAGCACTGTCCACCCCGGCGCGCCTGGCTACCCGCAGGTGCAGTTCGGTGCAGAAGGTGCAGCCGTTGATCTGTGAAACCCGAAGCTTCACCAGTTCGGTCAGATTTTTTTCGAGCCCCGAGTCATCAACCGCCTTGCCCATGGCCAGCAGGGTGGCCAGCGCGTCCGGATATGCCTTTTCGAAATCGCTGTAGGTCAGTTTTTGATCCATGGTCGGCATGTTGGCAATCCTCTTTGCGGCTGATAGTATCAGAACCCTGACAATAATATCAAAGTTCTGATAATGATCAAGCCACCAAGCGTCTCAACCTTGCCCGGGCAAGGCGAAGGAAAGCGCGGCCCGGATGGGTATCTTGGTTATCTGCTGCGGCAGGCCGCCAACGCCTACCGGCACAGGGTCGAGGCCGTCTTGCGGGATATACAACTGACCCAGCCGCAGTTTGCGGCCCTGACCATGCTTGATACCTACCCGCATCATTCCAGCGCCGATCTGGCCCGGCTCGCGCTACTGACACCGCAAACGATGAGCACGATCATCGGCAATCTCGAAAAGGCGGGCCTGATCAACCGAAAGCCCCATGCCGTTCATGGGCGGAAACAGCAGATCGCTCTTACAAGCCCAGGGCGTAGCCTGCTTGCTGAAGCTAAGAAGCGTGTCTATGCGCTCGAGGCCGAACTCGTAGACGGATACTCTCAGGAGGAGGACGCCATCGTCCGGCGCTGGCTAGTTGCAGTGGCGACTGGAGAGCCAGGTTGAGAATAAGCGTGGGCCGGAACCTGATAAAGGCTGTCGGCAGGCGCGATTGGTTGGGCAACCGGAGTGGCGCCCAGAAGTGTGCCGCAGCAGCTCTTGTCTCGTCGCATCCTCACGCCCTAAGCCATCGCGCGACAATGCTCTGCGCGCCGAAGCGTGGTCGCCAGTCCCATCGCCCCTGGGCGAGACGGCTGTCGTAAACCCTGTCGATTGTGACAGGGAGGCGCCAGGCAAGTGCGTCGAAGTTCCGGGCCAAGGTGGGGCACCGGTTGCGGACGAGCTTGTCCGCCTCGCAGCCAAGAGCTGCGCAATCCGCATGGTGGAATGGTGTAGAACAGCTCACGATTAGCGGCTCCGGTTCCTGGGCCACGAACCGGGCGGCGCGCAAATGCGCCATGGCAGCATCACGGGGATCAATGCCGCGCGACAAACGATGGATCGCCATGATATCTCGCGGTTCCTCGAAACAGCGCCCGACACGCAGTATCGATGCCGAGAGCGACGCACCACATGCGGATCTGATGAGTTGCTCTGCCGCTATCTTTGTCTCGTGATAGATGCTGCGCGGTCGCGGCTGGGTCACATCATCGATCCAGCGGGCGGGTTCCCCCGCGCGCGCGCCGCCACCAAGCAGGGCGGTGGTGCTGGTAAACACGAGCGAGGGGACCCCAACCTGCCGCATGGCTCGCAGAACGGTTGCGGTCCCCTCGACGTTGATGTCACGGAACTCCGCGTCCGGCCGGACGCCAACATGGGGCGCGTGCAGCCCGGCGCAATGGATTACGCAATCCGCGCCGTCGAACAGCGAGGCAAGACGCTGCAGATCGCGAATGTCGGCAGTCACCGCGTGCGGCGCCGGAACTCGATCGCAGGAGACGACATGCGCACCGGCCCGTCGGGCGGCCGTGGCGATTGTTTTGCCAAGCCGCCCGCTGCCGCCGGTCACGATGATCCGTTGGGGTTGCCGGGTCATTCCAGACATGCTTTCAGCTCTTCCCGAAGCCAGTCGAAGAACCGCTGCACCGGCTTCGATCTCGCGTGCTGCGCGCGCTCGACGAACCAGTAGGCAGAGCCGGTACGAAATCGTCCCGGCAGGGCGTGCAGCCGTCCCATGCGAAGCGCATCGTGCGACAGGGTTTCCCAGGACAGGAAGACGCCTTGGCCGGCAATGGCGGCATCGAGGCAGAGCGATGCATCCGAATAGTATGGTCCGTCCGGTAGTTGCGTGGCGTCCATGTCGTTCGGTCGCAGCCAGTGATTCCAGTTAAAGCCCGAGCCTGCGTCGCGGATGACCGGAATGTTCAGCAGGTCTGCGGGGGTACGAATTCGGTTCGCTAACTCGGGGGCGAAAACCGGAAAGACGCGAATGTCGGCCAGATGTACTGCCCTCGTTCCCGCCCAATCGCCCTTGCCGACACGAATGCAGGCGTCGATCCGGTTGTCGTCGAGATCCGCGAAATCCGTCGTGGCCTCGATCGAGATTTTCAGCTTGCTTTGAGCCTCGGTGAAGCGGTGCAGGCGCCACACGAGCCATTTTGCTGCAAAAACGGGCGGCGCGGAAACCGCAATACTGTTGGGTCGTGGCTGCTCCACGAGCGCAACGGCGCGCGCAATGTCCCGGAAGCCCGTTTGAAGACGCTCCGCCAGCCTTCGCGCCGTTTCCGTCGGTGCGAGCCCTTGCGGAGTCCGCCGGAAAAGTTTGATACCTAGATACGCCTCGACCTTGATCAACTGTTGGCTGACGGCTCCCGGCGTGACGCAAAGCTCATCTGCCGCGGCGTTGAGGTTACCCAACCTCAATACAGCTTCGACAGCGCGCAGGCCAACAAGAGGCAGACGGCCGCCGTAAGGGCTATAGGTTTTCTTCACGAGCTTCGTTTAAACCTCGATTGCTGCGAGGCCTCCGGCCGCTGAATCCTGTCCGCATGTTGAGACCGTTCCTCAGAATGCTGCGCCGCTGGCGCCGCGCCCGTTCGTTGCGCCGCATCCGGAATGGGCGCCTTGCAGCAGAGGCCGCTCGCCGGCAGTGGGATCAAGATCCTTTGTCGCACCCGGACATCAAGAAGATGAACCTTCGCGAACTTGCGGATCTGCCGCTGACGCGAAATCGAATTCCGCCCGGTTAGATGCGATCTTGTCACCAAGGCGGGCACAGAGTTGTCGCGGCGGGGCGTTTCGCTACTCGCCAAGGGGAAATCAGTGGGCATAGAGATGTCCTCTGTCTCAAGGTTTTCTACACAAGCTAAGGCTCGGGGCGGCGGCCGAAAAACGAACAATTCGAAAGTGCGGGTTTCAGAAAACGGGAACCGCCAGATCTTCTGGGATCGAGCCCAGTTAACGTAGTCTTCTCAATAGAAGTCTGTGGCGAGCATATCGGCCCGGCCGGGGTAGGTCAGGGTGAGCGGGGCGAAGCTGCAGGTACGGACCGCCTCGGCGCAGTTTTCCGGCATCACGTTACGTAACTTGTGCAGCGGGGACGACGCGCCGGTCTCGCCGATGGAGAAGACGGTCGAGGCCGGTATGGGCGCGCCCGCGCATATTTCCTTTCACGAGGATAAGAACTTTCATGCTTCCCGGGGCAGGAATCTCTTTCCGGTCGGCGAACTGTGGATCGAGGCCGCTCCCGGCGCGCCTGCAAACAGGGTTTCGGCCATGAAGTCGACGAAGACCCGCAGTTTCGGCGAGATATGCCGGCTCGACGGCCAGTAGATGCGGAACTCCGCGGTGCCTTTCGCCGCATCCTCCAGCACCGCAACAAGCCGCCCGTCGGCGCAATGCGCGCGCACCGCGAAATCTGGCAGGCAGGCGATGCCCAGGCCGTGCTCGGCCATGTCGAGCAACGGCTCGATCGCACTGGATGTTGCCGTGCGGGGCAGCGCGCCGTCCGCCAGCCCCTCAATGTGCCAGGGTTCCAGCTTGCCGGTGCTGGGGTAACGGTGATGAAGGCAGCAATGCTGCGCAAGCTCTGCCGCTCTCCGGGGCGTCCCATGCTGTTCAAAATAGGCAGGCGCCCCGACGATGCGAAAGCCGGAACCGCCGAGGCGCCGTGTCATCAGGCGTGAGTCCGTGGGCTCGCCCGAACGGATCACTGCGTCGAAACCTTCTTCGATCACATCGACCAGCCGGTCGCTGAAATCGAGATCCAGCTCGATCTCGGGCCAGGTCTTCATGAAGGCGGTCAACGTCGGCATCATCAGCAGCCCGACCAGCGGAAGGCTGACGCGCAACTGGCCGGCCGGGCGCGCGCGGGTTTGTGCCAGCTCCAGCTCCGACGCCTCCAACTCGCTCAGAACGCGGCGGCAGCGTTCGAGGAACATCTGCCCCTCCGGTGTCAGCGTGATCGCGCGTGTCGACCGATGAAACAGCCGCACGCCCATGCGGTCCTCGAGCCGGGCAACGGCCTTGCCCACCGCCGAGGACGACACGCCGAGTTGCCGCCCGGTGACGGTGAAGCTGCCCGTTGCCGCCGCTTGAACGAAGACATTCAGAGCGCCGAGGCTGTCCGTGGAGATCGACATTGAGGACATTTTAGTCCGAAGTTATCGGAGTTAAAGCCTGTTTTTCCGGAATGGCAAACTCCGCATAATCTCGCAGACATTTCAATAGACTGAGGACACAAGATGATCTGCACGACACGATCGGTTCTGGTGGCAGGCTGCCCCCGGCCTGAAGGCCGCCCCGCTCCACAGGCGCGGGAGACCGGCCATGGGTGATATACATATGCCTGATTCGGTTCACAGCGCCGAGGCACCGTTTCCCTGGGCGGCGCTGCTGGCACTCTCCATGGCGGCTTTCATCACCATCCTGACCGAAGCTCTCCCCGCCGGTCTGCTGCCCGCCATCGGGCAGGGGCTGGGCGTGTCGGAGGCCGGGGCCGGGCAGTTGGTGACGGTCTACGCCATCGGCTCGCTGGTGGCCGCGATCCCGCTGACGACCCTGACGCAGGGTCTGCGCCGAAAGCCGCTGCTGATGACCGCGATCGCCGGCTTCCTGATCGCGAATACAGTCACGGCGCTGTCAACCAGCTACGCCCTGACACTGTCGGCCCGCTTCGTGGCCGGGATCGCGGCGGGGCTGCTCTGGGCGCTGGCGGCGGGCTACGCCGCGCGCATGGCGCCCGATCATCTGAAGGGGCGTGCGATTGCTGTTGCCATGGCGGGCACGCCGCTCGCCCTGTCGCTCGGCGTGCCCGCTGGCACCTTCCTCGGGGCCATCCTCGGCTGGCGCGCCTGTTTCGGCCTCATGAGCGTTCTAACAGTGGTCCTGATCTTCTGGGTGCTGGCCAAGGTTCCCGATTTCGCCGGTGAACCTGCCGGGCAGCGTCGGACACTACGCGGTGTTCTCGCGCTTCCGGGCATCCGCCCGGTGCTTGGGGTGGTGCTGACATTCGTATTAGCGCACAATATTCTCTATACCTACATCGCTCCCTTCCTGGCGGGCGCGGGGATGGTCGGACGGACAGACGCCGTCTTGCTGGTTTTCGGCCTTGCCTCGCTGGTCAGCATCTGGGTCGTGGGTGTCCTGATTGACACCCGCCTTCGGGCGTTGACACTGACCAGTATCGGGCTCTTCGCGCTGGCCGCAACCATGTTCTGGATCTGGCGCGACCTGCCCCTGTCGATCTATACCGCGAGCGCGCTCTGGGGCTTGGCGTTCGGCGGATGCGCGACCCTGTTCCAGACCGCCAGCGCCAAGGCGGCCGGTCCTGCGGGGGACCTGGCGCAATCCATGCTCGTGACCATGTGGAACACCGCGATTGCCGGCGGTGGCTTGGCAGGAGGGCTATTGCTTGAGAGGCTTGGAACCTCGAGCTTTGCGCCGAGCCTGCTCATCCTGATCGCGCTGGCATGGGTCCTGACGCTCAGCGCAACCAGGCATGGGTTTCCTGCTGGAGGTCGATTGGGCTAGCTATTCGCGATGCCTTTGCCCGACCGCTGCATGTACCATTCCGGATGCTTTAGGGGATGAAAGCCCGCCCTCGCGTAGACACCATGAGCGTCTTCGGTGGCCAGCATCCAGTTTTGCACCGTTTGCAGTCGGGGGTGCGACAACGCGGTCTCGGTCATCCAAAGGCCGAGGCCGCGTCCCCGATAGGCTTCTTCGACAAATACGTCCCTCAGGTAGGCGAATAGGGCGTAGTCGGTCACGATCCGCGCAAAGCCGATCTGATCTCCAGAGGAATCGTATAGTCCCAACAGTTCCGAATTTTTCATCGCCTCACGAATGGAATCCGGCTCAACGCCCTTCGACCAATATGCGACGGTTGTCAAAAACCTGACAACGTACTCCTGGTCGATCTTTGAAGGATCTGTTGAGATGAAGAATTCGCCTCCCTGGGCGCATAAATATTGATGGCTACCACTTGTCCGCTTCATCTGCGTGTCCTGCGCTTCCAACTTTAGGTCTCCGAGGCTGCTATCAGCGCGAACCCGACCGACACCACCAGCATGCTGGCGAAGAGGACATTTGCTGCTCGTCCGACTGTGGGATTCCTCAGAATTCTTGAAAAGGTTGCGCCAAAGCCGAGCCAGAGCGTGTTGACGATCATGATGACCAAGGCGAGTGCCGCCAGTTTGAGGACCGCATCGACCATCGGGCTGTCCGCGACGAGGGTGTGACCTGCATAGACTGCTCCGATCGCTGCGAAGGCCTTCGGATTCGCAATGGCCAGGCTGAAGCCCGGTACGAAGGCCGGCGCCTGCTCCAAACGCAAAGGCATCGGGCCGACAGGGGCCATGGCGATTTTCCAGGCGAGGTAGAGGATATAGATCCCGGCGACAATCGTCAGCGCCGTAAGAAGAAGTGGCTGGGCGAGGACAAGGGCGGTCGCGCCTGTCGCGATCAACAGCAGAACGACGGTCGTGCCGGCGATGATACCGAGAAGGTAGCTGAGGCTCGAGCGAAACCCGAAGGCCGTGCCGAGACCGGCAAGGCTCATTGTGGCCGGCCCCGGACTTCCCATGAGCGGGAAGGCTGCAAGCCAGAGGAAAAGAAGTTCATTCGCCATGGGCAAGGCCTATGCAGGGAGCCGGCCGCTCCCGAACGAGAAGATGGGCGAGCGCAGAAACCAGACCCAGCGCGATCGCAAGATACCAAACCTGATCATAGCTGGCGTACCGATCGAAGACGAACCCGCCGAGCCATACACCGGCGAACCCGCCGAGCTGGTGGCTCAGGAAAACGAAGCCGAACAGGGTCCCCATCGCACGCGGACCGAACATCGTCAGGATCAGCGCACTGGTCAGCGGCACCGTCGAAAGCCAGAGCCCGCCCATCGCGAGGGCGAAGATCAAAACGGACGTCGGCGTTACCGGCAGCGTGATGAAGATGAGGATAGCGAGCGCCCGGAGCGCGTAGATCGCGGCGAGAACATAGGGTTTCGGAAATCTGGTCCCCAGATGCGACGCGAACAGCGTGCCGAAGATGTTGGCAAAGCCGGCGAGTGCAAGGGCCTGAAGTCCCAGCGCGCGCAGCTCCGCCGCGGACGCCGTCGAGACACAGAAGTTTTGCACGTAGTTCGGAAGATGCGCCGTGATGAAGGCGAGGTGGAAGCCGCAGACGAAAAATCCGGCGCTGAGCAGCGTATAGCTCGAGTGCCCGAACGCCTGTCTGACCGCACGGGCAAGCGAGACGCTGTCCGCAGTGCGCACCGCCGGACGCGTTTGCGCCCGGAGAAACGGAATGCACACCGCCATGGGGGCGAGTGCAAAGGTAACGACGATCAACGTCGTCCGCCAGTCGAGCCATTCGATCAGCCAGGAGACCAGAAGCGGCAGAACGACCTGACCGGTGGATCCCATGGCCGAGGTGATGCCAAGATAGTAACTGCGCTTGTCTTCCGGTGCGGCCCGCCCGACCACCGCAAGGACGACGCCGAACGCCGTGCCCGAAATCCCCATGCCGACGAGAACGCCGGCCCCGATGTGCTGCGAGAACGCCGTCGATCCGGCAATACAGACCGCCATCCCGGCGACATAACAGAAGAAACCGAGCCACAACGCGCGCCGGTCGCCATATTTGTCGGCGATGATACCGAAGCCCGGCTGCGCAAGACCCCAGACCAGGTTCTGAATCGCGATGGAAAGCGAAAACACCTCGATTCTGCCGTCGAACAGGTCGTTCGACAAGGGCTCGACGACCCCGCCAAAGACAGAGCGCACACCGAACGCCAGCGCCAGCACGATGCTCCCGGCGACAACGATCGTCAGCGTGTCTCGGTTTTCCCTGCCGCCCGTCGTCGCATGAGCTGTCATGTCGCGTCTGTCTACTCATATATCGTCGTTGCTCCCGGGGCGGTGCGTTTGCAGGCCGAATATCCGCACATCGGGATTGACGTCGACGCTAGCAGCGCCTTACACTTTTGAATAACGAATATTTCTTATGTCTGAATTTTGTAATCATGAAGTGATAGTGGCCTTCGGAATTGACCGCCTTCACGTCTTGGAGACAGATCGCGCCCTGCATCAGAAAAAGGGACCGGCGTGCGGGCTGTGCTTGGGATGTCTGTCAAGCTTGCCGAAGAAGCCGATCGGATCGCGGCCGGGATGCTGAACTGTTAGGTGCTCTCGCCTAGTGAGACAGGCCAGCGACAATCGTCTCGAAACGCGACTGGTTCGCGCGATACTTTCGTCCATTAGATGGCTGGTCGAAAGCGTTACAGCCGCGACGTTGCTAGTTTGTAGCTGGCGACGCAGAAAAATACCCCCAAGCCCGTCTCAATCCAGCAACGTGCGGCGAAAAATGTCCGTATGACGGGCTGTGTCGAAAATGCGAGCGCGTAGGTGAGGTGTCCGGCCAATGAGATCACGGTCGTGCCGGCAACGATTATGCCGCCAACCCACCAAGGGGCGTCGGTGGCGAGGCCGAGCGACACAGTAGCTGTCCACGTCAGCGCCGCCTTGGGGTTGGTCATCTGGATGAGAAGGCCGCGCCGGAAATAGGCGAGTCCATTGCCGGGGAGGGCAAGAGCTTTGACGTTAATCTGGCGCGCGGAGGCGGCGGACCGGAACGATTTGAAGGCGAGCCATAGTAGATAGATCGCCCCGACGAACTTGATCACCGCCATGAACGACGCGTAGGTAACAAGAACAGTCGTAAGCCCTGCCCAAGCGAGCAATCCCCAAAGAAGGGATCCGGACGCAATACCGAGGGCAAGGGAACGTCCTTCGTTCCGACCGACGCTCATCGACGTGCCGATGATTGAGAGAATGTTCGGGCCGGGGCTGAACATCCCCATGATGAACACGCCGTAGGCCAGCAAAATTCCTGACCAGGATATGGCAAGGACGTCGATCAAAGTGCCCCTCTCTAAATGCCGTCGAGATTTTACGTTCTCTGGATTGTCGACGGACGAGAATGATTTGCCGTGGGGGGGCGAAGCAACCGTTTGCACGTTAAGCGTTGCGGGATCGGGGCTGGCTACGCCCACCGTGAATATCGACAGAATGACGAGCAGGTTCAGAAGATACTCCCAAAGCGCATCAGTGGTTATGTGGCGGAATTCCGGTGCTGGCCAATGCGCGTTCGGTGCGTGCCTCGATCGCGCGGACGACCGATATCATGTCGTCTTCTGCGAGCCCAAGACCTTCGGTCTCGCTGTAGAGGGCGTGGCAGGCATCCATCAGGGGGGACGCGATACCGGCATCACGGGCAGCCTCTACAACGAGACGGTTGTTCTTCAGCACATCCGAAATCCCCGCCTGACGGGTGAAATCGTGCTGCGCGAGTTTTCCGATCTTGACCCGGGAGACGTCGCTCGCCATCGGTCCCGCGTTCAAAATGTCTGTGAAACGGCTCATTTCGAGGTCATGGCGCCTAGCGAAATGGGCAGCCTCGGCCAAGCCCGTGACCATCGTGATCAGGAAGGTGTTGATCGCGAGTTTCATGTGGAGGGCGGCGGGAACCGCACCGCAGTCGAAGATTTCCTTGCAGATCGGGGCGAGGATTGGCCGCAGGCGCGCGATATCCTCCGGCTCGCCGGCGAGCATGCCGACCAGTTGCCCGGCTTCGGCCGGCTTGCGCGAGCCCGAGACCGGCGCTTCGACGTAGCGCCCTCCGGCGGAGCGGATGTCATCGGCCGGATGCTTCGAATAGTCGGCCGATACGGTGCCCATGGAGACGATGGTATGGCCGGCGACGCGGGAGGTGAATTCCGGACCGAGGCGATCGAGTACGGTATCCATCGCCGTGTCGTTCTCCAGCATAAGGATAACCGTTTCGCATCGCGTGAACAGCTCCGCAGCGTCAGAGGCAATCGTCGCACCTGCCTGTTCCAGCGGGGCGCATCGATTTCTTGTGCGGTTCCAAACGACGAGCGGCGTTCCGGCCCGCGCGAGGTTCAGAGCCCTGGGCGCGCCCATCGTGCCAAGACCGATGAAACCGATTGGTGAATCCGGACGCATGTTCGAAATTCCGATTGTCGCTATCGCAAGTCTACACGCCGTCTCTTCTTTGGGAAAATGAATGTTCATTGATTGTCAGTTCAAGAAAACGGGTGTGTGACTTACCCTCTTTCCGGCGGTTGACAAAGGACGGATCGGGTCGCAGTCTTTGCGCATTCACCCGGGGGGTCCCGTCAAGGGGCTGAGATTCTGATAGCGCCATGTGGCGCAGCGCAGTGACCCGATGAACCTGATCCAGTTCATACTGGCGTAGGGATGGTGTTCGGGCTGCGCGGCTTTGGCCGAGACTTTTACGGCGTGCTTCACGCGGCCAATCTCCATTCAATACGGTGAACTGGGTCTCCACGCTTCGAGCACTGGAGGCTCCGACCGATGAAAGACCTTTCCCCCACCGTCACCACGGGGCCGTTGCCCGCCTCGCGCCGCGTCTGGCAGACGGGCCTTCTCCACACCGAGATCCGCGTCCCCATGCGCGAGATCGAGTTGCACCCGACGGCGGGCGAACCGCCCGTGACCGTCTATGACAGCTCCGGTCCCTACACAGATCCAGAGGCTGAGATCGCCATCGAGCGCGGCCTGCCGCGGCCGCGCGAAGCCTGGATCGCTACGCGGGGCGACACGGAGCTGTACGAAGGCCGTCATGTAAAGCCGGAGGACAACGGCTTTGCCCAGGGCGAGCGCCTGACGCCGGAGTTTCCGGTGCGGCACGAACCGCGGCGCGCGAAGAATGGCCGCGCCGTCACCCAGTTGGCCTATGCCCGTGCGGGGATCGTGACGCCGGAGATGGAGTTCGTCGCCATCCGCGAAAACCTCGGCCGTGCGAAGGCGAAAACGGCCTTGGAACGAGACGGCGAGAGTTTCGGTGCCGAAATCCCCGATTTCATCACGCCGGAATTCGTGCGCGAGGAGGTGGCGCGGGGACGGGCGATCATCCCCGCCAACATCAACCACCCGGAAGCCGAGCCGATGGCGATCGGGCGGAATTTCCTCGTCAAGATCAACGCCAATATCGGCAATTCCGCCGTGACCTCGTCGATGGCCGAGGAGGTGGAAAAGATGGTCTGGGCCACCCGCTGGGGCGCCGATACGGTGATGGACCTCTCGACCGGACGCAACATCCACAATATTCGCGACTGGATCATCCGCAACTCACCCGTGCCCATCGGCACGGTGCCGCTCTACCAAGCACTCGAAAAGGTCGGCGGCATCGCCGAGGAGCTCTCCTGGGAGGTCTATCGCGACACGCTGATCGAGCAGGCCGAGCAGGGGGTGGACTATTTCACCATCCACGCGGGCGTCAGGCTGCACATGATCCCGATGACGGTGGACCGGGTGACCGGTATTGTCAGCCGCGGCGGCTCGATCATGGCCAAATGGTGCCTACATCATCACCGCGATAGCTTCCTCTACGAGCATTTCGACGAAATCTGCGACATCGCCCGTGCCTATGACGTCAGCTTCTCGCTCGGCGACGGCCTGCGCCCCGGATCGATCGCCGATGCCAATGACGCGGCGCAGTTCGCCGAACTCGAGACGCTGGGAGAACTCACGCAGATCGCCTGGGCCAAGGACTGCCAGGTGATGATCGAGGGGCCGGGTCATGTGCCGATGCACAAGATCAAGGCCAACATGGACAAGCAGCTCGAAGTTTGCGGCGAGGCGCCGTTCTACACGCTCGGGCCGCTGACGACCGACATCGCGCCGGGCTACGACCACATCACTTCCGGCATCGGCGCGGCGATGATCGGCTGGTTCGGCACGGCAATGCTCTGCTACGTCACGCCGAAGGAGCATCTCGGGTTGCCCGACCGGGACGATGTGAAGACCGGCGTGATCACCTACAAGATCGCCGCCCATGCCGCCGATCTCGCCAAGGGCCATCCGGCGGCGCGGATCCGCGACGATGCACTGAGCCGCGCCCGGTTCGAATTCCGCTGGGAGGATCAGTTCAACCTCTCGCTTGATCCCGAGACCGCCCGGTCGATGCATGACGAAACCCTGCCGAAGGAGGCACACAAGGTGGCGCATTTCTGTTCGATGTGCGGGCCAAAATTCTGCTCGATGCGCATTTCCCACGACATCCGCGCCGAGGCGCAGAAGGAAGGCATGGCGAAGATGGCCGAAAAGTTCCGCGAGGGCGGAGAGCTCTACATGCCGCTGGAGGACGCGCAATGATCGAGACGCCGGGAACCCTTCTTGCCGCGCTCAGGGCCGAACCGCCGCTGGTGCAGTGCATCACCAACTATGTCGCGATGAACGTTGCCGCCAATGTACTGCTGGCGGCGGGAGCCAGCCCCGCCATGGTGTCCGACGCCGAGGAGGCCGGTGAATTCGCCCGAATCGCCGGGGCGCTGACGGTCAATATCGGCACACTGTCGGAGCCCTTCGTCGACGGCATGCGCGCCGCCATTGCTGGGGCCGAGGCGGCCGGGCGCCCCTGGGTGCTCGATCCGGTCGCCTGCCAGGCGACGGCCTATCGCCGCCGGATCTCGGCCGAACTGGTCGCGCTGCGGCCGACGATCATTCGCGGCAATGCCTCCGAGATCCTGTCTCTTGCCAGCGAAGCCAGCCGGGGTCGGGGAGTCGATGGCCGTGATCCTGTGGCCATGGCCGTGGATGGCGCCCGCCGGTTGGCGCGGCAAAGCGAAAGCGTTGTCGCGGTGACGGGGGCGGTGGATTTCATCACCGATGGAACCCGCGCGGTGCGGATCGAAGGCGGGTCACCATGGATGCCGATGAACACCGCCATGGGCTGTTCGCTGACCTGCCTGTGCGGAGCTAATGCGGCCGTCGCCGGCGATGCCTTCGACGCGGCCATCGGGGGGCTGGTGCATTTCGCCGTGGCGGGCAGTCTGGCGCATGAAGGCGCGACGGGGCCGGGCAGCTTTGCGCCCCGTTTCCTCGATGCCCTTCATGCCGTCACGCCGGAGAGGCTCGACGCGGAGGCATTGATCCGCGTGGTCGATGAGGTTCCTGCATGAAGTCCTTCGACCTGTCGCTCTATCTCGTGCTCGATCCCGGCCTTTGCGCCGGGATCGGCATGGTCGAGACGGCCCGCGCCGCTGTGGCCGGCGGCGCGACCATGGTGCAGCTTCGCGACAAGGCGGGCGGTACGGCGCGAATGATCGAGACCGGGCGGGCGCTGAAGGCCGCGCTTAACGGGTCCGGCGCAAGGCTGATCGTCAATGACGATTTGGCGGCCGCTGTCGCCATCGGTGCGGATGGACTCCATATCGGGCAGGGCGACATGAGTGTCGCCGAGGCGCGAGGGCTGATCGGGCCAGCAGCGATCCTTGGCCTCAGCGTCGAAACCCCGGAACTGGCTGCAGTGGTCGATCCCGCGCTGGTGGACTATATCGGCGCCGGACCAGTCCTTGCGACTTCGACCAAACGCGATCACAAGCCACCGGTCGGGTTCGACGGTCTGGCTGCGCAGATTGCGGCAAGTCCCGTCCCGGCCGTCGCCATTGGCGGGCTCAAGGCCCGGCATGTTGCGCAGACGATAGCGGCTGGCGCTTACGGCATCGCCGTGGTCTCGGCCATTTGCGGTCAGCGGGACCCGGAGGCTGCAGCACAAGCACTCGCAAGTGAAATCAGTGCCCGTCGGAGCAAACCCCTTACCAGATGTGTTGAGGCGTAGATGGCTTCTGAAGAGCTGAATGCCCTCGCAGAAATCTGCAAGGCGCGCCTTGTCTGTAATACCGGCTGTGCGGAGAAAGCTGCCGTAGGAATAGCACTCAAAGAGCGCCCGCCAGGGCGGCAATAGCCAGAAGCGCTCCGGTCAGAATGTTAGCAAGGAACAGACGGAAATTGGCCTCTGGCAGGTCGAGGGCGAATCGCCAAGCTTGCCAGCCAAGATGCACCGCAATCAACAGCATACCGATAGCGTAAAAGCCCGACATGCCCAGCATCCAGCCGCCAATAGACCAAGCCAGCACTGTCAGCGCGTAAAACAGGCTGATCAGCGCCTTGCCATACGCGCCGAATAGGATCGCCGTTGACTTGAGGCCAAGGCGCTTGTCATCTTTCACATCGACATAGCCATAAGTGGTGTCATAGCCGATCTGCCAGGCGATGGCCCCAGCCCACATAAGTACCGCACCCAGTGGCACGAATCCGACGATCTGCGCCCAAGCAACCAGCATTCCCCAATTGAAGGCGGCCCCCAGGACTGCCTGCGGCCAGTGGGTGAAGCGTTTGCAGAACGGGTAGAGTACGACCAGCGGCAGGACACCGACTGCCAGAAAGCGGGCAAAAGGCGTGAGGAAGATCAGCAGCGATGCGGCAAGTGCAAGATGCGCGGCCAGCAAGATCATGGCACGGATCACACTGATTTCGCCATTCGCCAGCGGGCGGAACCTCGTGCGCTCGACATGGCCATCGAAGTTACGGTCGGCTATGTCATTGACGATGCAACCGGCGCTGCGCATCAGAAACGCGCCAAGTGTGAACACCAGCAGATCGCGCAGACTAGGCAAGCCATGAGCCGCCTGAAACAAGGCTGCCCAACAGGGGAAAAGAGTAAGCCAGATACCGACCGGACGGTCCAATCGCGCGAGGCGGGTGTAAGGACGTAGCGTCTGCGGCAACAAGCGGTCCACCCAATCGCCTCTATGGATGTCGCTGAGGTCAAGATTCGCACTAGGCATCGGTAAAACAATCCAGTTCAAGCGCGGCTAGCTTCTGAAAGCACCGCAAGTCGCATTCAGTATAGAACCCTTGAGAATGTCCGGTAGGGCTCAAAGCTCACATTTTTGCGTGAACACGATGGTCAAGGCAGGATCTCAGGACAATTGCACCCGCGCCCCGGCGCGATCATCAACACATCTGGCACGGGCTTTGCTGTCGAAGGCGCGGCCTAGGGCCTGTGGGGATTCATCGAGAATTGATCACAGCCGCGGCGAGATAGATCATCGCCTCAAAGCTCTGGTCTGTTTTGCACGCCCTCATGGCGATTCTCTTGAATTCTTTGAGTTTGCAGAAGAAATTCTCGATCAAGTGTCTCCATTTGTAAATCTCAGTGTCGATTTGGAGGGGTGCTGACCGGCGCGGATGTTGCGAGATAACGATTTTCGCACCGCGCTCGTTGAGATCGGCAACAATCTTGTTGCTGTCGAAAGCCTTGTCGGCGAGTAGCGCACCGAATTCGATGCCATTGATGAGCGGCGCGACGCCGACCGTATCGAAGCGATGGCCCGGCAGCAATTCGAACCGGACCAGATTGCCTAAAGCATCGGTCAGTGCCAGGATTTTGGTTGTCATCCCGCCTTTTGAGCGGCCGATGGCCTGGCTCTGAGTCCCCCTTTTGCACCCTGACCGTGACGGTAGACCTTGACGATGGTGGCATCCACCATGGCGTATTCCATATCCGGTTCGTCAGAGAGGGCATCGAATATGCGTTTGAAAACGTCGGCTTCACGCCAGTCGCGAAACCGTCGGAAGGCCGTGCTCCAGTTGCCAAACGCAGCGGGCAGGTCACGCCAGGGGCTGCCCGTGCGCACAATCCAAAGCACGGCTTCAATGAACAGCCGGTTGTTTCTTCCGCTGCGACCGGGGTCCATAGGTTTGCCCAGACAATGCGGTTCTATCTTCGCCCATTGGGCGTCTGTCAGTACAAAACGATCCATCCAAAGTGTGAATCATATTCGCGCTGATTTGTGAATCCCCACAGGCCCTAGAAGGGGTGCACGACATTTTCGTGCCGGCCGCTCGCCCCGATCGCCCTGGTCGCCAGCCGATTGGGCTTTCGGCGCCGGCGGACCGCATCGGGGGCGGGGCCATCTTCGTCCCGAAGGCCCGCATTGCGGCGATTGTCCTGTCGGATATGCAGGACAGTTTCGCCGCGCTCTCGGCGCCCGATCCGGAGACCGCGGCCATCGCGCGCCATATCACCGACTTCCTTGCCAGGGAGGTGAGGCGGGGGGCTCTTTCGCCCTCGCTCCGGCCGTTGCGGGCCGGGATAGGGACCATTGCCAATGCCGTGTTGAACGGGTTTGCGGACGCCCCTTTCGAGGGAATGACGATGTACTCGGAGGTGCTTCAGGACTCGGCTTTCGACCTGATGGATGCGGGCAAGCTGGATATCGCCTCGGCCTCGTCCATCACGCTGAGCGCGCGGCGGCACCGCGATGTCATGGCGCGCTTCGATCATTACCGCGACCGGCTGGTTCTGCGGCCGCAAGAAATATCGAACCATCCCGAGATCGTGCGTCGCCTTGGTGTCATCGCCATCAACACGGCCCTGGAGGTGGACATCTACGGCAATGTCAACTCGACCCATGTCATGGGAAGCCACATGATGAACGGTATTGGTGGATCGGGGGATTTCGCGCGAAATGCCGGACTGTCGATTTTCGTGACGAAATCCCTGGCAAAGAACGGTGCGGTTACATCCGTTGTGCCGATGGTCAGCCATGTGGACCACACCGAGCACGACGTCGACGTTCTGGTCACGGAGCAGGGCCTTGCCGACCTGCGCGGCCTGGCTCCGCGCGAGCGTGCCGTCGATATCATGAACAATTGCGCCCATCCGGACTGGCGTGACGATCTGGATGACTACTATCGCCGCGCCTGCCATCGTGGCGGACAGACGGGTCCAAAACGATATCAGGCGCTTCCGGCTCTGGAAGCGCCTGATGTCATCCTGCGGTCCTGTGCCTGCTGCGGGCGTCTAGGGAGGGGGGCCATTGGCCCCACAAACGAGGCGTGTACGCACCCGCACCCTAGTTCATGAAGCGCGGCAGCCAGAGCACGATCTCGGGCCAGACCGTGATCAGGGCGAGCATACCCATAAGCAACAGGAAGAACGGGAAGGTCGCCTTCGCCACCGTCAGGATGTTCGCACCTGTCACGCTTTGCATCACGAACAGGTTGAACCCCACCGGAGGCGTTATCTGTGCCGCTTCGATGAGGACCGTGATGAAAATGCCGAACCACACCAGGTCGACGCCCGCCGACTGCACCATCGGCAGCATCACCGAGGAGGTGAGGACGATGATCGAGATGCCTTCCAGGAAGCAGCCGAGCACGAGGATGAGCACGGCCAGGACAGCGAGCAGCGCATAAGGCGACAGGTTCAAGGTGTCGACCCAGGTCGCGAGCTGGCGGGGCAGGTCGACGAAGGCGACCGCGATCGACAGACACGCCGCACAAGCGATGATGAAGGAGATCATGCAGGAGGTGCGAACCGCCGCCATAACTCCGTCCATGAAGCTCTCGAAGGTCAGCGACCTGCTCATCGCTGAGAGCCCGAGCGCGCCGAGCACGCCGACGACGGCCGCTTCCGTCGGGGTGGCGTAGCCGCCGTAGATCGAGCCGATGACCAGCGCGATCAGGGCGACGGTCGGGCCGAGACTGCGGAAGGCAGCGATGCGCTCTCGCCAGGAGATCCGGCCCTCGGGGGTCGGCATGGAGCTCTTGTTGAGCAGGCTCCAGAGCGCTGTGTAGCCCATGAACAGGGTGACCAGAAGCAGGCCCGGCACGACACCGGCGATGAACAGCCGTCCGATGGATTGCTCGGCCGTCACGCCGTAGACGATCATGATGATCGACGGCGGGATCAGCAGCCCAAGCGTGCCCGAGCCGGCAAGCGTTCCTATCGTCATCTTGACTGGATAGTCGCGCTTGCCGAGTTCCGGCACCGTCATCCTGCCGATGGTGGCGCAAGTGACGGCCGAGGACCCGGTGATGGCCGCCAGCACGCCACATCCCAGGATGTTGACATGCAGCAGGCCGCCGGGCAGGCGCCCGACCAGGGGGGACAGGCCGCGGAACATGTCCGACGACAGGTTCGAGCGGAACAGGATTTCCCCCATCCATACGAACAGCGGCAGCGATGTCAGCGCCCAGCCCCAGCTGTTGTCCCATAGCGTTGATGCAATCAGCGACCCGGTCGGTGCCGAGGTGAAGATGCCCATCATCAGCATGCCGACGGCGAGCAGTGTGACGGAAACCCACACGCCGGTGGCGAGAAACCCGAAGATCAGGACGGTCAGGACGATCGCGGAAATAAATGTCATGTCCATGGTGCGTCCTCAGTCCGCGTGGGTGTCTTCGGGATGCTCGTCGGCTGCGTAGCTGGGTACGCGGCCAAGGAGGACCGTGACGAGGTCGTCGAGGATGGCGACGGCGAAGAGTGTCACGCCGATCGATACGCCCAACTGTGGAATCCAGAAAGGCATGGCAAGCAGGCCCGGGCTGACGTCGTGGTACTCGTAGGACTGCAGCGTCAGCGCGATGACATGCCATGCCAGAAAGGAGACCGTCGTGCCGCCAATCAGGCAGTTCAGGATCTCGAAGATCCGTTTCGGTCCCCTGGGGAGCAGGCGGACCAGCAGGGTGATCCGGACGTGGCTGCCCTTTCGGAACGTGTGGGCCAGGCCGAAAAAGGTGGAGGCGGCCAGGCAAAGCCCGGCCGCCTCCGTGGAATCGACCGTGACCGACATCCACCGGGCGACGACCTGAATGATGATCGTGACGCCGATGCCGACCAGGAACAGGGCAGCGACATAGCCGGCTGCCGAATAAAGACCGTCCAACACGCGTCGGATCATGGTCGGTTCCTCCGGGTTTGGTGGTTGCGGCTTACTTCAGCGACGCTTGGTAGTCTTCGTAGACGGCCTTTTCCTCGTCGCTGGCCCGGGTCACCCAGTCCGCGACCATCTCCTTGCCGATCTCGTCAATCCGATCGAGGATGTCCTGGGGTGCCTGATTGATGGTCATGCCGTGATCCTTGAGCACCTGCTCGCGCTCGTCGCTGGCTGCTTTGGCCATCTCCCAGCCACGGGCCGTTGCCTTCTCGCCTTCCTCGATCACGATCTGGCGAACGTCGTCGGGAAGCGCGCGCAGGGCGCGCTGGTTGACGATGATGGCGTTCTTGTTGTGCATCGTGCCGGTGTACGTGAAGACGTCGAGATAGTCCCAGACCTGCACGTCGGTGCCGGACTGCGCGCTGGTCCACAGGGCGTCGATCATGCCCGTGGCGAAGGCCTGCGGCACCTCCGCGAACGGTAGGATGATCGCAATCGCGCCAAGCTCCTTGCCCATGATCTGGGTTTGCTGGGAGTAGATGCGCAGGCGCACGTCCTTGATGTCGTCGAGCGAGGTGATCGGCTCCTTGGTGAAGAAGCCCTGGCCGGGCCACGCCACATAGGTGAGCACCTGCATGCCGTGCCGGCCGAACCACTTGTCATAGAAGGGCTTCTGGGCCTCCATCAGCTTCCAGGACTTCTCGAAGGTTGGCACCACGCCCGGGATGTTGTCGAGGTTGAACATCTCCTGTTCGTTGCCGTAGACGCCCATGCGGATCTCGCCGATCGGTATCTGCCCGGACTGCACCGCCCGCTTGATGTTGTCGAGCTTGATGAGGCTGTCGTTGGACCGCAGGTCGATCTTGAGCTCGCCATTGGTCCGCTCTTCCACGGCCTCGATGAACTTGCGGATGTTCTGGGTGAAGAAGCTGCTCTCCGGATAGCCTGAGGCCATCGTCCACTCGGTGGCGGCGAACGCCGAGCCGGCAGACGCGACCGTGGCCGTCGCCAGGGCGCACACGCGAAGTAGAGACTTCAGGGACATTCTCGTTCTCCATCTGTTGGGGTGACTGGCGCCTTGGAGCAGGTCGTGCTCAGCGCACGGGCAATTGGCTTGCCTCTCACTTTACGTCTGTAGACTGTCATATGTTGTCATATGTGTCAAAGCCGTAAAGCCCGGTTTCTCGAAAACTTGCATTTTTTATCGAGGGTGGCCGGAGAACGCGCCTGCGCCGCCGGGAGTGCTGAAGAAAAAGAAAAGAGAACTTAAGTAATTGAAATAATAAATAATTGCCTCGCCAAACATGCCGGCGAGACAGTCATGTGCCGCTGACGCGCCTCACCTGGAGGTGCGCGGGGGCCGAGCCCGGAGATCAGGCCGCCGACTGACGGTAGCGCATGAGGCTGCCGGAAAGATGCCTGCGCATGGCGTCGCGGGCGGCGCTCGGATCCTGTTTCTCAATGGCTTCGAGAATGGCCCCGTGTTCCTCCTGCAGCTTCTCATTGTAGGCGCCAGAGTGGGCCTTGGAGCCGATCGCGTTGATGCGCAGGCGGGGAATGATCTGCGGTCCCAGGAAAGTCAGGAATTTCTCGAAATAGGGATTGTTTGTCGCACGGGCGATGGAGAGGTGGAAGTCGAAATCCATCGGCCCGCTCTGTCCGCTGCCCTCCGCCCGGATCCGCTCCAGCGCCTCCCTGATTTGACCGAGCTGCGCGTCGCTGCGGCGTTCCGCGGCCATCGCGGACGCCTCGAGTTCCACGCTCAGGCGCAGCTCCAGGATCTGCAGGATGTCCTGCACGGCGTCGTCGGGAATGGGTGAAATCTCGAATGGGAGCAGGCGCGGCGCGTCGTCGACGAAGACGCCGATGCCCTGCCGCGACTTCAGTACGCCATCCGCCCGAAGGGAGGCCACCGCCTCGCGAACCACGGTCCGGCTTACGCCGAACTCCGCGCACAGGTCGCTTTCGGAGGGAATGCGCTGGCCCGGAAGATAAACCTTGTCGTCGATCTTCTGCAGAAGCTGCTTCTTGAGCTGCGATGAAAGGCTTTCCCGTCTCCCGAGCATTCTTGTTCCTTCTGGCGTCTCTGACCACATGTTGGGCATCATATAACAGACCACATGGTCATACCAGCGATTGTAGGCTGTTCGCGGGCCTTTGCTCAGGTATCGACGAGCAGGATCGCCTCGACCTCGACCGTCATGTCGTGGGGAAGGGAGCCGACGCCGACAGCGCTGCGCGCGTGCCGGCCGGCCTCTCCAAGCACGTGCAGGAACAGCTCCGAACAGCCGTCGATCACCTTGGGATGCTCGCGGTAGCCGGGCACCGCGTTCACCATACCGAGCAGTTTCACCACGGCCTGCACGCGACCGAGATCGCCGAGCTCCGCGTGGGCGGCGGCAAGAAGCTGCAAGCCGGCGGAGCGAGCGTGGACATGCGCCTCCTCGGTCGTGGTCGTTTCGCCCACGCGCCCCGAGGCGACGGTACTGTCCGCATGGGCACCGCCGCGCCCGGACAGGAAGAGAAGGTTTCCGGCAAGGAGCCCGGGAACATAAGCCCCCGCCGCCTTGCGGACGGGCGGGAGCTCGAGACCCAGCTCCCGCAGTCTGTCGTAAGGGGTCATCGACCGACCTCCAGTGCGGCGACCGCGTCCGCGATGCGGCTGCAGGCCGAGGCGAGCAGTGGCCGGGCTGCCGCGAAGGACAGGCGGAAGCAGGGAGACAGCCCGAAGGCGGCCCCGGGAACGGTCGCGACGCCCGCTGCTTCCAGCAGGTACTCGGCCACTTCCGCGTCGTTCGACAGGGCCCTGCCCGTGGGGGTGTGCTTGTCGATGAGCCCCTTGCACTCGGCGAATGCGTAGAATGCGCCCTCGGGCTTGCGCAGTCGCAGCCCCTCGATCCCCGAAAGAGCCTCGATCACCAGGTCTCGGCGTGCGGTGTACTCGGCGCCAGCGGTTGTGATGAAGTCCTGCGGGCCGGTCAGCGCGGCGATGGCGGCCGCCTGCGAGATCGAGCAGGGGTTGGACGTGCTCTGCGACTGGATCTTGGCCATGACCTTGATGAGGTCTGCCGGCCCGGCCGCGTAACCGATCCGCCAGCCGGTCATCGCATACGCCTTGGACACCCCGTTGACGATCACGGTGCGTTCGCGCAGATGCGGGCATGCCGTGAGGAACGAGGGAGCCTCCGCGCCATCATGCCGGATGTGCTCGTAGATCTCGTCGGAGAGGATCAGGACCCTGGGATATCTGACCAGCACCTCGCCCAGAGCTTCCAGTTCGGCCCGGGTATAGGCCGCGCCAGACGGGTTGCCGGGTGAATTGAGGAACAGCCAGCGGGTTGCCGGGGTGAGTGAGATCTCGAGTTTCTCGGGCGTCAGCTTGAAGCCGTCCTCGATCGGGCATTCCACCACGCTGGGCATGGCGCCCAGGAGAAGCGCCATGTCCGTGTAGGATACCCAGTAGGGAGCGGGAACCAGAATCTCGTCACCGGGTGCGAGCGTTGCCATCAAGGCATTGAAGATGACCTGCTTGGCGCCGTTTCCGGCCGAGATTTCCTGACGGGTGAATGTCAGGCCGTTCTCTCGCGCGAATTTCCCGATGATCGCGTCTTTGAGCTCCGGCGTTCCGTCGGCGGCGGTGTAGTGGGTCTGGCCTGCCCGCATCGCCGCTGCCGCAGCATCCAGGACATGCGCCGGTGTGTCGAAATCCGGCTCGCCGACACTGAGGTCGATGATATCGGCGCCTCCGGCCCGCAGTTCGCGCGCGCGAATCGAAACGGCCATTGCCGGGGAGAGCTTGATGCGCCTTGCGCGTTCGGCTTCATAGTTCATGGCGTGACCTTCCGAGAGCCTGTCTGTGTCGTCCGGGTCATTTGCGCGCCACGTATTCGAAGGCGACGTCGCGCGCGTCCGCGTCAGGGTCGCGCTTTTCGGGAGAACCGAAGCCGCCCCCGCCCGGCAGGCTCAGGACAAGACGGCGCTCCGCCGGAACATGCTGGCGGCCCTTTGAGGCCAGCCGGGTTCCGTCGTCCAGTGTCACGGAGCCAGGTTCACCGTCATGACCACCGTCTCGGCCGCGCGCGGGATGGTCGATACGGTCGAACATGGCGTTGAAATGGAACTCGTGTCCCTCGGCCGCGCTGATTTCGACAACCTGTCCCAGGCCGCCGCGATACTGGCCCGCGCCGCCGGAGCCATCGCGCAGTTCCTTGCGCCAGAAGATGACCGGGCCGACGTGTTCCGTCGCCTCGATCGACATGGAGTGCACGCCGCTGGGAAACGCGGTCGCGCTAAGGCCATCGAGCGTGGCGCGCGCGCCCGCGCCGCCGCTGTTGAACAGCAGCACCTCGGCGCGTCGGCCGCCGTCGGCCGGCGCCTTGTCGCCCTGCAGCGGCCTCGCACTCACGTGCAGGTTCCACAGCGCGCCGGAGCCTTCCGCCGGCACGCGACCTGGCAGCATCTTGTGCACCGCGCCGAGCACCGCGTCGGGGATGAAGTGGCCGAGCACATGGCGCACCGCCACCGGGGCCGGGCGCAGGGCATTGAGGATGCAGCCCTCCGGCGCCTCGAAGTGGAACGGAGCAAGCGAGCCGTGGTTGTTGGGGATGTCGGGGGCCAGCGCGCACTTGAGTCCGTAGCAGGCATAGGCCTTGGAGTAGATCATCGGGACGTTGATCCCCAGCGGGCTGGGGCCGGACGTGCCGTCGAAGTCGGCGAGGATGTGGTCGTCGCGGACATCGATGCGCACAGCGATGTCGACCGGGCTGCCATAGCCGTCGACACGCATGACGTTGTCGTAGGAGCCCTTGGGAAGAGCCGCGATCCGCTCCAGCGTCGCCTTGTAGCTGCGGTCGAACACGAACTCGCCGAGCGCTTCCAGATCGCTCAGGCCGAACTCGTCCATCATATCCATGAGGCGGCGATGGCCGGTTTCGTTGCACGCGGCGAGGGAGAAGATGTCGCCGACGACCTGGTCCGCCTCGCGCACGTTGTTGCGCAGGATGTTGACCAGGTCGCGGTTGACGTTGCCGCGTTCCACGAACTTCATGATCGGGATGAAGATCCCTTCCTCGTAGACCTCGTTGGCGTCAGGCCCGAAGCCCCGGCCGCCCACGTCCACCACATGGGCGGTGCAGGCGAAGAAACCGACGAGCGCGCCGCCGCGGAACGAAGGGGTCACCATCGTGATGTCGAGAAGGTGGCCTGTGCCCTTCCATGGGTCGTTGGTGATGTAGACGTCGCCTTCGAAGATGTTCTCGCGGCCGATATCATTGATGAAATGGCCGACCGCCTCGGCCATCGCGTTCACGTGGCCGGGGGTGCCGGTAACCGCCTGGGCGATCATCTTGCCGCCCCGGTTGAAGACACCGGCGGAAAGGTCGCCCGATTCACGGACACTGGTGCTGAAGGCCGTCCGGATGAGGGTGACGGCCTGTTCCTCGACGACCGAGATGAGGCGGTTCCACATGACCTGCATGCGGACGTCGGAGAGCGAATTCGCGGTCATGGCTCTTGTTCCCTTCACGCTTTCGATCGGACGAGCAGACATCCGTCCGCCTGGAAGATCGCTTCCTGTCCATCGGTGATGATCGTCGTGGTTTCGTTTTCGGTGATGACGGCCGGGCCGGGGACGCAGTCGCCGACCTTCAGTTCGGCCCGAGCGACCACGTTCGAGGTGACGAAGCCGGCGGCCTTTGCCTCGAACATCTTCCGCGTGACGGTAGGCTCAAGCCTGCGCGCGGCCTCGACCCGTTCGACGCGCGGCGCCGGATAGGCCTCGGAGCTTGCCCGCAGGGACCAACTCACGATCTCGATGTCCAGCTTGTCGATCAGGCGACCGAAGAGCTGTTCGTAGACGTCCTCGAACCCCTTGCGGAAGACGTCGACCTCGCTCCCGGCGTAATCGCGGACCTCCACGGTGACGGGAACTTCCCAGCCCTGGCCGGAATAGCGCATGTAGGCGGCGCACTCGAGGGTGGGAACCGCGTCGGGGGCGCCCGAGCGCACGAAGGAAGTCGCCTCGTCGGCAAGTTCCTTCAGGACCGAATTTACCTTGCTGGCGTCGAAGGCGCTCAGGCGCAGGAAGGCGCTGCGCACGGATTCAAACCCGAAGGGTGCCCGCAGGAAGCCGATGGCCGAACCGACGCCGGCTCCGGGGGGCACGAGCAACTCGTCGATCCCGAGTTTTTCGCAAAGCCGGCCGGCATGCAGTGGTGCTGCGCCGCCGAAGGCGATCATCGTGTAGTCGGCGAGTTCCATGCCGTTCTCGACCGCATGCATGCGCGCGGCGTTGCTCATGTTCTCGTCGACCACTTCGCAGAGCCCGAAGGCGGCGGTGGCGCCGTCGAGGTCGAGGGGGCGCGCGAGGTCGTTCTCGATCGCGCCCGTCGCGGCATCGACGTCGAGGGTCATGGAGCCGCCGGCAAACCCGTCCGCCGCCAGCTTTCCAAGCAGCAGGTCGGCGTCGGTGACCGTCGGGTTGCCGCCGCCGCGCCCGTAACAGGCGGGGCCGGGTTCGGAGCCGGCGCTGTGCGGGCCGACGCGGATCTGGCGCATGGCGTCCACGGTGGCGATGGAGCCGCCGCCCGCGCCGATCTCGACCATCTCGATAACCGGGATTGAGATCGGCATCCCGCTTCCCTTCTTGAAGCGGTAGGTGCGCGCCACCTCGAAGGTCTTGGCGGTCTTGGGCACCTGGTTGTCGATCAGGCAGATCTTCGCCGTGGTGCCGCCCATGTCGTAGGAGAGCACACGCTCGATCCCGTGCTGCTTGGCGATATGGGCGGCGAAGATCGCACCGCCGGCCGGGCCGGACTCGAGTAGGCGAACCGGAAACTCAATGGCGCTCTCGACGCTGATGATGCCGCCGCCCGAGTGGATCATGAAGACCGGGCACGTGGTTCCGGCCGCCTTGAGGCTGTTCGTGAGGCGGCGCAGGTAGGACGCCATGAGCGGCTTTACATAAGCATTGGCACAGACGGTGTTGAACCGCTGGAACTCGCGCATCTGCGGCGAGACTTCACAGGAAATGGAGACGAAAAGGTCGGGCTTGCGGGCCAGAAGCGCGTCGCGGACACGCCGCTCGTGCGCACCGTTGACGTAGGAGTGGATCAGGCCGATCGCGATGCTCTCGAAGCCGGCCGCGATGATCCTGTCGACCAGGGCGTCGAGCTCTTTTTCGTCGATTTCCTTGAGGACCTCGCCATGGGCGTCGACGCGCTCGTCGAGTACGAAACGCTCGTCGCGCGGAACCAGCGGGGCCGGGAGCACGATGTCGAGGTCGTACTGCTCGAACCGGTTCTCGGTCCGCATCTCAATGACGTCACGGAATCCCTTCGTCGTGATGAGGGCTGTCCGGGCACCGCGACGCTCGATCAGTGCGTTTGTGGCAAGCGTGGTGCCGTGAATGAGCGTGTCGATCTCGGAGAGCGCCACACCGGCGCGTTCGGCGACGAGCCGGACACCGTCCACGATACCCTGTTCGGGTGCCGTGTAGTTGGTGAGTACCTTTGCGGAGTGCATGGTCTCGCCAACTTCCATGGCAACGTCGGTGAAGGTTCCGCCGATGTCGGCCCCCACCCTGATCTGCTTGCCGTCCTTCGTCATGTTCGCCGGATCTCCCGCTTGCCTAAGTCATCGCCGATCCCGTTCGGGATCGGCGGCTATGTCAGTTGTATGACAACATACTAGGTAGGAATGTCAAGAAGTATGATGTCCGATTCCTTCCCGAATCAACTCGCCGTCCGCGCGTCCTGCGGAAGCAGGTCCTCAGGCATGTTCTGATAGCAGACGGGCCGCAGGAAACGCCTTATGGCCAGTGAACCGACGCTCGTCGCACCGAAGTTCGTGGAGGCGGGGTAAGGGCCGCCATGGACCATCGCGTCGCAGACTTCCACGCCTGTCGGATAGCCGTTGACGAGCAGGCGTCCAGCCTTGCGTTCCAGCACCGGGACCAGATCTTGCGCCTGGTCATGATCGCCCTGGTCGAGCTGCAGCGTGCAGGTGAGCTGTCCGCGCAGTCCTTCCGCGACGGTTTTCATCTCTTCACGGGACGACACCGTGACGACCAGTCCGAGCGGGCCGAACACCTCTTCGGCGAGATGCGGCTCGGCGAGAAACCGGTCGGCCTGCGTCCTGAGCAGGGCCGGTGCTGCCTGCCGGTCCTCCGGCGTCGCGGCGCGACACACAACCGTGCCGCCGGCCGCCGAGAGAGCGTCCACGCCCGTTTTGAAAGATGTGGCGATGTCCGCGGTTAGCATGGTCTGTGGCGCAACCTGCGACAGCGCTGCGGCGGCTTCGGCGATGAACGCCTCGGCGGCCTCGCCCTCCTGAAGCACCACGACGCCGGGGTTGGTGCAGAACTGCCCGACACCCATCACGAGCGATGCCGCCCAGTCCCGCGCGATGGCGGCGCCACGTGCGCGCTGCGCCGCTTCCAGCACGAAGACCGGATTGACCGATCCGAGCTCGCCAAAGAAGGGAATGGGTTCTTCGCGGGAGGCGCAAAGGTCGAACAGCGCCCGTCCGCCGCGCAGGCTGCCGGTGAAGCCAATGGCCTGCACCAGCGGGTGGGTGACGAGCGCTTCACCGGCAGCGCGATCCGCGCTTTGGATGAAGCTGAAGACACCATCCGGCAGGCCGCAGGCGACGCGCGCCTCGTTGATGGCCTCGGCCACGAGTTCCCCAGTTGCGGGATGGGCCGGGTGCCCTTTCACGACGACCGGACACCCGGCGGCCAGGGCCGAGGCGGTATCGCCGCCGGCCGTGGAGAAGGCGAGCGGAAAATTCGAGGCTCCGAAGACGCCTACAGGGCCGAGCGGGCGCATGCAAAGCCGCAATTCGGGGCGCGGCGGTGTTCGCTCCGTCAGGGCCTCGTCGCGGCGAAAGTCGAGATAGGCGCCATCCCTGATATGGGCCGCGAACATGCGAAGCTGGCCGGTGGTGCGACCGCGCTCGCCCTCCACCCGTGCCTGCGGAAGGCCGGTTTCACTCATGACCGTTGTTGTCAGATCTTCGGCGCGCGCCTCAATCGCCTCGGCAATGGCCTCCAGGAAGGAGGCGCGCTGTGCGCGGGTGGATTGGCCGTAGGCGGAGAAAGCTGCTTCCGCGGCGCGCACCGCGCTGTCGATCTCCTCCGCTCCACCGTTGCAGAAGGAATGGGCGGGGCCGGTGACAGTCCTGCTTTCGAAACGCTGGTGGCTGCCGGTTCGGCGACCTGCGACAAGATGCTGGCCATGCGGACGATACGTCATTAAGGCGCTCCCTAGGGTTCGGTTGGATCGCGGTGCGGGCAAACTCAACATAAAATAAGACATCATACAACTGTTGACTTTCATGTGATGGCGAGTAGAACCTGATTGAACAAACAATTCAATGAGGAGCGCACCCATGGACCCGATCGAACTCAAGGAAAGGCTCGCGTCGAGCCTCCTCTCCTTCCCTGTCACGCATTTCGGGGCCGACGGCGGGTTCAACGCCGAGAGCTACCGCAGGCATGTGGAATGGCTGTCCGGTTTCGACGCGGCCGGCCTTTTCGCGGCAGGCGGGACGGGTGAGTTCTTCTCGCTCGCGCCGAGCGAGATCCCGGCCGTGGTTCGCGCTGCAAAGGAGGCCGCCGGCAAGACGCCGATCGTTGCCGGTTGTGGCTATGGCACCGCTCTTGCCGTTTCGATCGCGAAGGACGCCGAGGCCGCTGGCGCCGACGGCCTGCTGCTGCTGCCGCAGTATCTGGTCGACGCCTCCCAGGAGGGGCTTTACGCGCATGCCAAGGCCGTCTGCGACGCCGTTTCGATCGGTGTCATGATCTACAACCGCGACAACGCGGTCTACAAGGCGGACACCGTCGCACGCCTGTGCGAGGCCTGTCCGAACCTGATCGGCTTCAAGGACGGCAGCGGAGAGATGGGGCTGGTACGCGAGGTGACCGCGACCATCGGCGACCGCCTTACCTATCTCGGCGGAATGCCGACGGCCGAGCTCTTTGCCGAGGCCTATCTTGCCGCTGGCTTTACGACTTATTCCTCCGCCGTCTTCAACTTCGTTCCCGGCATGGCCGTCGAGTTCTACAAGGCACTGCGTGCGGGTGACACCGCCACTTGCGAAACGCTCCTGAAGGGTTTCTTCTTCCCCTTCATGAAGCTGCGCGAGCGTGCTCCGGGCTACGCCGTGTCGCTGATCAAGGCCGGCGTGCGCCTCAAGGGCTTCGAGGCCGGTGGCGTTCGCTCTCCGCTGACCGATCCCACGGCCGAGGAGGAGCGCCTGCTTGGCGAACTGATCTCCTTCGCCGAGGCACGTGCAAGCTGATCCTCCCCTCCGATCGGCCTGCCGAAGGCTCGTGGGCGGTGAAGCGCCCGCGGGCCTTTTTTGCTGTTGGGCCCAGGTCACGCCTTGGGCCTCTTCCAATGCCTGCCTTCACGGGATGAGCGTCGCGTCCAGGCGGCTTTCCTTCATCATCAGGAGCGCACCCGCGAGGAATCCCGCCGCGCCGAGGCACAGCAGCACATTGGCGGAAGCGGCGATCCAGGCGGGCTCCGGTCCGCGCGGTATGTAGGCCAGAATGCCGGCGCCCATGAAGAAGATGCAGCCGAGCAGGTTCGCCGTCACGATCCGCCAGTCGAGGTCGGCCGGCTTCCAGGACCACCATCCGTGGCCGGCCTCCATGAAGGCCAGATAGCCGGACACGAGGAAAAGCACCGAGCCGACGAGGCCCGGCAGCCAGATCGTAAGATCGGCGAGATACCAGTGTGCCGGCGGATCGATTGCATCGAACGTATTGAAGTTGAACATCACGGTTCCGGCGAACTGGGTGATGGTGCTGAGCCAGCCGACGTTGGACGGTTTCCAGCCGAGGAAAAGAAGCCGCGTCCGACTTTCGGGTGGGCCGCCATTCATCTCACCGGCATTGGCCGCCTGCAGGTTCTGCATGAAGCCGGCGCTGGTGAAGAAGATCGAGCCGGCGAAGAAGATGACGGCGATCTCCCGGATCGTGAGGGGGCTGTCCACGACGGACAGCAGGCTTGCGACAATGAAGTGCAGCGATCCCACCGCGAACAGAAACCCGTTCCACCAGTTGTAGGCGGGCCGGTGCCAGAAAGGGATGCCCTGCTGGTGCGCGGGGCGTTGCAGGCCCTTGCGATGCTGGCGCGCCCGCAGCACGATCCTGCGCCCGTCGCGCAGGATGCAGCGCATGGTGATGAAGGGCCTCGGGCCTCTGGTGTCCATTCTCGCGTCCGCGTTCGTTCGTGCCGGAGGCGGGCATTGCCCGCCCGCCGGTTCCCGTCTCGTCGTGGGCCGTCCTGTCAGTGGTGGAAGCCGGAGGCGTCCTCCTCGCCGAGCGGGGTCTTGTGCGGATGGGCATCGAGATGGGTCAGCGCGGAGCGGAGATCCTCCAGCAGCATCGCGCAAAGGTCCCGGCTGACGCCGTTGCGCACGAGAATGCGCTGGACCGCCTGGTCCTCGCAGTGCGCCGGTAGCGTATAGGCGGGCACCTGCCAGCCGCGCACGCGCAGCCGGTCGGCGAGGTCGAACAGGGTGAACCCGGTTTCCGCCCCGTCCTTCAGCTTCCATGACACGGCCGGAATGCCCCTGGCGCGGTCACCGTCGAAGACGATCTCGAAGGGCCCCATGGCGTCGAGTTCGCGCGCAAGATAGGCGGCGCTGTCGTAGCAGGCACCGTGGATCTTGGCGTATCCCTCCCGGCCGAGGCGCAGGAAGTTGTAGTACTGGCAGACGATCTGCCCGCCCGGGCGGGAGAAATTGAGGGCAATGTCCTTCATGTCGCCGCCGAGATAGTTCACCCAGAAAACCATTTCGTCGGGCAGGTCGGCCTCCTCGCGCCACATGACCCAGCCGACGCCAAGCGGCGCGAGGCCGAACTTGTGCCCCGAGGCGTTGATGGAGCGCACGCGCGGCAGGCGAAAGTCCCATTCAAGTTCGGGCGCACAGAAGGGGGCGAGAAATCCACCGCTGGCGCCGTCCACGTGGATGGGAATGTTGAGGCCGGTCTCGCGCTCCAGGGTGTCGAGCGCGTCGCTGACCGCCTTCACCGGCTCGAACTCGCCAGTGAAGGTTACGCCGAGCGTCGGGACCACGCCGATGGTGTTCTCGTCGCACAGCTTCAACACCTCCTCGGGCGTCATCAGCATGCGACCGTTCTCCATGGGGATCTCGCGGTGCTCCACGTCCCAGTAGCGGGTGAACTTGTGCCAGCATACCTGCACGGGACCGGTGATGAGATTGGGTTTGTCGGTCGGCTTGCCTTGCGCCCGGCGGCGCGCCTCCCAGCGCCGTTTCATGGCCAGTCCGCCGAGCATGGCCGCCTCGCTCGAGCCGGTGGTCGAGCAGCCCGTTGCGGGGCCTTCCGGTGCGTGCCAGAGGTTGGCGAGCATCCGCACGCAGCGCGCCTCGATCTCTGCGGTCTGCGGATACTCGTCCTTGTCGATCATGTTCTTGTCGATGCAGGCATCCATCAGATCGTGGATTTCCGGCTCTTCCCAGGTCTGGCAGAAGGTGGCCAGGTTCTGGCGGGAATTTCCGTCCAGCATCAGTTCGTCGCGCACTGCCATGTAGATACGGCGCGGGTTTTCCTCTTGGTCGGGGAAATGCGATTTCGGCAGCGAGGCTGACAGCGTCCTGGCGCCGTAGATCTCGTCATCGGGATTGTCGGTCTTGCGGCTCATCGGGGGTACTCCGTTTCAGGTGCGCAAAGAGGGGCTGGTCGGGTGGGACGTCATGCGGGCCGGGCCTGCTTCAGGACGCCGCTTGCGTCGTTTGAAAGGCGGTCGAGATGCTCCAGTGGAAGGATCAGCGGCACGCCTGTGTCCGCCAGGGTGCCGAGATCGAAGCTGGCGTAATTCAGGTTGCGGTAGGTGTGCAGGTGAAAGCGCCTGCGGTCCAGATCCGACAGGTTGGTCCTGCATGTGTATTCGGTCGCCGGAGCCTCGTCCTCCGGCCCCGAAAGCCCCGCGACCTCCAGACGGCCGTTGTCGGCCGCCCTGGGCGTTGTCGAGATCCCGCGCGGCCTCGCGCGTCGGCATTCGCCCCGGCATCGTCACGGCGAGAAACGCGTGCCCGCTCGTGTAGTCCAGCGCGGCATTGCCCTCCAGATGCGAGGAAAAGGCCTGCCCGGACGGGCAATAGGCGAACTGGTAGGGAAGGTCCTCGGTCAGCTCCAGGGTCCTGACGAAGTAGGCACGGTCGGCGGCATCGCGGTAAACGAGGGAGGTGCACATCCGCTTGTGCGCTTGTGGTCCCTTGCTGATCGAGTTCGCGGCAAGACGGCGCGCCGGGCGTCGCCTGTCTTGTCATGGGTTGAGGCCGAAGTACTCTGCCGCGATCTCCCGTACGGCCCCGTCCTCGCGTGCGCCGATGATTTCGACGGTCATGGGCTTGCGGATCGGACTTCCCGGCGGCAGGCCGAAACCGTATTTGTCGGGGTTGAAAATCGCACCGACCACATTCAGCGGTATGTCGGGGTTCACATGCGCATGATACTCGAGCACGGGCTTGTCGCCGATGACCGCCTGGATTTCGCCGTCGACCAGGGCTTGTGCGGAATGTGAGATGTTGGGGTAGGCGATGAACGTCAGGCCCGCCGTCTGCGCATAGTCTTCCGCCGTGCTGCCTTCCGTGACACCGACTGTCAGACCGGGCAGGTCGGCAACGCTGCGGATTTGCCCCTTGAAGGCCAGCGTCGTCATGACGCTTGTGACAGAGGACGTGACGAACGCCACGACGATGATGCCGAACACCAGCCACAAGCCCTGCCAAATCCGTCCGATCCAGCCGAACAGGTTCTTACGGCTCGGCGGTCTACCCGACATGGCGATGGTCATCACGAGGTAGAAGCTCTCGGCAATACCGTCCCGCCACCGTGTTGGAAAGTTCTTGTCGAAACGCCGGTCGAAGATCGTGAAGCCGACTGAGGCGGCGACAATGATGAGGGCAAGCCAGCCGTAAGCTGCGATGAACCCGGAATCATAGAGGCCTTCGAGCAGGTTCCAGATGCTGGTTCCGCCATTCTCGTTGACCATGATCCTGAGTCCGGAGTCGAACCAGGGCTGCGTGAACTCGATACGGGCGGCGCGTGCCTCCGTGATCGTGAGGTTGGTCACCGCGGCGTCGATCCGCGACGCCGCAGCTGCGTCGATCATCTGGCGGACGGTGTCGAATTCCTTGTAGGAATACGTGAGGTTGAGCTCACCGGCGACCAGCTCCCAAAGCCGGATCGCCATGCCGGAATACCCGCCGTCCTGTTTGATCACGAAGGGAGGGCTTTCATGCACTCCCACGATCAGGTCCTTGCCGGTCGTGCTCTCCTGCATCTCCTGTGCAAGGAGTGGCGTTCCGGCGATCGTGAGGAATAGAGCGAGGACAAGCGTCGCAATTGCGCTCGGCCGATTTGAAATCTGGTCCATCCGAGGGGCCCTTCCGGCTCATACATGGGTCCACACCCTAGTGGTCCGATTCCAACATTTGATTCCCGTTGCTGCGACCTTGTCAGCAAATGTTGGAACCATAGGGACCACTGGCAAGCTTATGTTTATAGTGGAATTTTCGAATTTGACATTTGATGAACGAGGTCGCTGAAACGGGATTTAAATGTCAAATTCATTCCACTAGCGGTCCTGCAATGCCAAACGAACTCCAATAGCGCAATAGACGCATCCAACAACTTTGCCCTGCCATTTCAAGACAGTCGGACTTCGTCGAAGGAAATCGCCTGTAGCGATACCTGAGCCCGTGGCAATGCCAACGGATGCCCCCGATTCACTTGCTCTGTAGACCGTAAGCAAGATTGCCGGTCCGGGTATAAATAAAAATACCAATACAATAATATAGTAATTTATTATTTTTGAAATTCTATCATGAACCCTCCTTCGTGCGAAAAAATTCAACAACATGGCTTGTAAGAACTTCGATTTTCAAAAAGAATTTGTCCAAAAATCATAGGGCCTGCCAGGGGGCCGTCCACCCAGTTCGGTGTCGAACACATGGCCATCCTTCCTGTAGTCGGTCTTGAGATACTTGTCGCCGGCGGACACCGAAAGGCTGTCGTTCAGCGCCTCGTTGGCGGTGCCGCGCCCAGACATTGACGAAGCCGCCGCACCCGAGCGATCTCGCCCGACAGTCTGGTGCGTCAAAGATAGGGTGTGATCTGGAGGGCTTGGTCGCGCGGCGCACCCGACGGGGCGGGAGATGCTAGATCATCTGCCAGCGCTTCGGGTCCTTGCGTCAGTGCAAGCGCGACGGCAAGAAACGGCATGCATCCGGCAGCCCGTGCCGTCGCCCTTCCGGTCCTTGTCACGAACCGCGCCATGGTCAGCCCTCCAGCGTGTTCTTGCGAATCCGTCCGTTCTTGACAATGAGCTTCATGAGCGTGCCGGGATCCGCGATCAGATCGATGGTCTCGAGCGGATTGCCGTCGAGGACGACAATGTCGGCAAGCGCGCCGGCCTTGATGACGTCGAGTGGCCTCTCATAGGGGCTGCGCGGACCGGACAGGCCGAGAAGCTCCGCGTTGCCGCTGGTCAGAAGCCTCAGCACCTCGGCATTGTCGTGCCAGCGCTCGAACTTGGCGAGTTGTCGTCCCTGTGTGGCGGTTGCCGTGGGGTTGAACAGGATATCGGTTCCAAGCGCCAGTTTCACATTGTGCTTGTCGGCCATCTCAAGGGCCTTGACCGTGCCTTGTGCGATCAGATTCTGCTGTACGATCTGCGCCGGGTTCGTGTACACGTTCGCGTCCTCGTCGGCGAGGAACGGCTGGATCGACCACCATGCCCCAGCGTCCGCCATCATGCGCACGGTGTCCTCGTCGGCGAGCTGCCCGTGTTCGATGGACCGCACCCCGCATTTCAGTGCGCGCTGTACGCCCAGCGATGTGTAGACGTGGGCGCAGACGTAGGTCTGCCTCTACCGCGGCACGCGTTTCTTCTTCTGAAAACTGGATGCTGTCGACCGGATCATGGTGGAGGCGAGGCCACCGCCGGACATGATCTTGATTTGGCTCGCCCCGAGCATGAGCTGCTCCCGCACCCGGCGGCACACTTCCGGCACGCCGTCCGCGATTGCCGAGACGCCGGCCTCTTCCGCGTGGCTCGGGTTGGTCTGCGGCGAGCGAGGCACTTCATAGCGCTGGCGGAAGTCGCCGTGGACCGACGTCTGGGACACCATGGCGCCGGAAGGATAGATGCGCGGGCCGGGGGGCTGTGGCAGGCGCAACCAACCCCGTGCGCCGGACCCTGATATTTCTTACCAAGGAGAAAGACCAGGGTGCGCGCACCCTGCGTCGCGATAGACCGGATGGTCCTGCCCGGACAATCCGGTCCGACGAATCCCTTTTCGCACGGGGTATTGGCCCAAACCTTGAGTGACCAGATCTAACTCGCTTTCGGGTTGATGCTTGCGGGCGGGGCAAAGATGGCGCGCTCAGCGCCGCTTTCCACGCGGCCCGCGGGCCCTTGGAACGGCGCGGGAGGGGAACTGCATCAGCCGGCGGAACTTGGGGCATTCCAGGTGATCTTCCTCGGGACAGTCGGCGAAATGGTGCAACGCATCGCGCAGCCGTGTCAGGCCCTCGCAACCAAACAAGATGCTGAAATTACCGCGAAACCAGAAAGCTCCGGGCTGCAAGGCCAGGGCTTTCGCACGTTTTGGCACGAATTTGGCACACTCAGCGGCAACGCCCATCCTGCCGTGTCAACAGCCATCAACAGCGGAACTGCAATCGCCTGCCCTTTGAGGCAGACGGGGAAGATCAGGATTCCTCGACGGTCGTCTTCGGATTCCGTTTGGCCGCCGCGCCACTGACAAAGCGCCCGCTCTTGGCGCCACGCGCCGAGCCGGTCGAACCGCCACCGGTCTTCTCGAACACCGTCGTGTTCGGGCTGCGCTTGCTGTGTGCGGTCGTCACGTAGCGACCGCTGACTGCGCTACGATAATGGCCGCCGGATTTCCCCTTTTGCCATGGGTCTTGTCCTTCCGACTAGAGGACAGCCGGTCGCGCTTAGCAGTCCGGCAGGTTGTCCAGGTTGTTCTTCGAGGTCTTGTCCGCGGTCGTCCGGAGGTGCCTCTTGCCACCTTCATTGACGACATGAACATCCGTGCGATGCCCGGCCCGGTCCACGTAGTAGCTGTGCGTCTTGTTCTCGATATCGCGGATTGCGTCTTCCTTCGGCCGCGGGGACCAGTGCTCGCCGCTGTTGCAGAGCTTGGTGATATCACCGTCCTCGTCCTTGCCTGAGGCTGTAACTCGCCGATCAGCCATCCGATAGGCTCCTTCTACATATCGTGCCCAATTTGGCACAGTATACTACATAGCAGAGTCTGGTCGGGAACGAAAGGCGAACTTTCTTGTGGTCATCGCGGGGAGCGTAGATCGACTTAATAGTGTAGGTTTGGAGTTCATTGCCGGTGGTCGTGCCTTCGGGCAGCCGATAGTGTGTCGGGCCTGTCCCCGAATGCGATCAGGCGATAGCTTGATCCAGCAATTGGAGTTGCACGGTGCATTGCGATTGACGGCCGCACACGATCCGACCTTGGCGCGGACCCTGGCCGACGACCCCCTCGACGGCAGCGGCGTCATCGGTCTGAGCCGGAATCTCGATACCGAGACGCTTTCCGGGAGTATCGTCGCGACGCGCGGGTGCATGATGCTGGACTACGCGCGCGAGCATGACGGAATCGGCCTGACGAAGTCCGGTGCGCTGAATCGCAATTTCCTGGCCTGGGCGGTCGAGGCGTTCGATTGGCCGGGCTACGAGCCGGCCGAGGTCTATGCCGTCAACAAGGTGGTCGACGAGATCGACTATCTGCCCGGCTGGTACCTGCACGAGGTCATGAAGCGCCGCAAGATCATGCGCAAGCACAAGGACCGACTCCTGCTCTCGCCGGCGGGGCGCGAGGCGCTTGATCGGCCGGGTCTGTTGCAGGCCGAACTTTTCCCCGAGACCTTCAGGGGCCGCTATCTGCCGAGCCTCGATACGGCTTTCATGGGGGATTTCGATCTCTACTGCGGCCTGCTGCTTTGGCAAGTGCGTCATGTGACGGAGGGCTGGGCGAGCGCGCGGGAGATCTTCCGGACCGCCGTGATTCCGGACGATGCCATTCACGAGCTCGGCGGTTATCCCGATGCGCCGATCCACGGTTTCCATCTGCGCGTCCTGCGCTTTCTCACCTGGTTTGGCGTGCTCGAACCGGCGGCAACGGGCAGTCGCCGCTTCGATGCCGACGGGTTTCGCTATCGCGCGACGCCGCTGTTCGACCGCTTCGTGCATTTCCATATCGCGACCGCCGGCGACTCGGACGCACCACACTGATCTACTTCAAGCGCCGCTTTTGTCGGAATCGGCTTCGAGCAGAACATGCGCCAGTTCATGCCGGGGTGGATGGCCTACGACATGCGTCTGATGGCCGAACGCTTCGCATCCGACGGCATGCTGCCGGAGGCCGGCGATGTGGACCGACTCACCGCGCTGCTCGACCGCCCGCTGCGCTCCTACCGCGATTACATCGCGCAGATTGCCGGCTGACCTCCAATCTCCGAACAAGGGCCATCAACTTGATCTATTCAACCGCCACCGTTCCGGTGAACCCGGAAGGCGAAACCCCGCTCACCCGCGAGCAGGTCTGGAAGGACCTCGAGCTGAAAGCGCGCCACGCACTTCGTCCGTGACGTCACCATCGCCGGTGCCGACCTGCGCGAGATCGTCGTGCTCGAGCCGCAGCGCAAGATCACCTTCTTCCAGGCGACCGGCCCACGTGAAGGCGCCATCGTCAACGAGCTGTTCGAGGACGCCGCCGGCGCGCTTCACCTCAAATTCTACTGCTATCTCGGATTGCGCGACAAGGAACCGAATAGCCCCGAGAAACAGGTTGAGCAGAAACAGTTCGACAGCGACAAGGGCTACAAGGCCGCCCTGCTGTCCACGCTAAAGCGTACCCGCGAGATGCTGGAGGATGGTTTGCTCTGAAACGCATTGAGCGACAAGGTGCCCTGTCTCATTTCCGGGAAACAGGCCCGCCCTCCTTCCATGAAGCATGCGTCGATTGCGATCGTAGCAATTCCGCGACCATGCGCCAAAATATTTGCTCCAGCGTCTCCTGAGCCGGATGGGAGCAAGCTGAATGGGAGGAATCACCGCGCAACATTGCCACACCGGAACTGCAACCCCCGTCAACAGCCACGGCCATATCGGCCAAACCAACCACCAGAGTCTCCGTCAAACTGGATAAAACTTTGGGGCAACGTCACGGGCGGCGTAAAAACTGTCCACCTATCATCCTCCCGCAATATGCGCGGGTGATAGTATTATATATATCGTGTATTTGTATAAGAAAAATCCTCTGGCCTGCTTGAAAGTAATGACGCAGCGACACCCCGTGAAGCATTTCAATATATTGCGCGATAGTACGCGGAAGATGCTGCTATATTCGACCCCACCTGGCTATCGGCACCAGGATCCGATCCGGCGCCCAAGTCGGGTGCGTTTGTTACAGGCTTTGAGAAACAGCCTGCACCCACCCAGGGAGGCGCGGCAAGTCTCTGCGAGGTCGAAGGGAATGAGGCGCTGTTCGTCGTGGCAACATCAGCGTTCCTGGCTGCCAACAAACATTCGCTCCTTTGCTGCCGTGATGTGATGGCGCATTGTGGCCTGAGCGACTTCCGGCTGCTTCAATCGGATTGCTTCCAGAACGGCGCGGTGTTCAGAGAGAACCAGTTCCTGCCGCGAGGGCGTATCCAGCATCGTCAACGAGCGCGAAAGCTTCACGCCGAAGGCGATTTGATCACTCAGGGATTCCAGTACGGATCCGAAAAACGGATTCTTTGATGCCCGCGCAATGGCGAGATGCAGCATCTGATCGGCATCAACGCCGAGCTCACGCTGCGTGTAGCAATCCTCGAGAAGCTTGTAGGCGCGGTCCATTTCGGCAAGGTCATCATCATCGCGCCGTCGGGCAGCCCAAGCCGCCGCGGCGCCCTCCAGATCAATGCGAAACTCGTAGCAGCGCTGCACATCAGAAATGGATTCAAGAGGCGCAAAACTGATTACCTGACGGTCCGGGCGGCGCAACACATAGCTGCCTGAACCACGCTGGGATTTGATGATCTCATCATCGCGCAACCGGGACAGTGCGGCCCGCACCACAGGGCGCGAAACCCCAAAGCCCTGTGCCAACACCTCTTCGGGCGGAAGCCGGCTGTTGACTGGAAATTCCTCATTGAGGATTTTTGCCAGAAGCTGTTCGTAAACCTGATCTGCCAGAACGAAACGCTTGGTCTCTGACAAAGTTCTACTCCTTCAGATCATCTCTGGCGGAATCCGCCATCGGCTTCCCGTCCCAATCTCAGCCTTTGAGTTGCAACCATAAAAGTGCAGCGCACTGCATGGTTTCAGGTTTATTCGCTCCGGTCAGCTTCGGCCTTCAACTCCGCTGGCTTCCGGATCACGAGGAAGTAGACGAAGATCGCGGTCAGCACGACAAAGAACAGGCTGTCCGGATTGGTGAAGAAGGTGGTTGGATCACCGTTGGACAGCGCCAGCGAGCGACGAAGGAACTCTTCGAGATTGGGCCCCAGAATATAGCCCAGCAGCATGGTGATTACCGGAAAACCATAGCGCCGCAGATAGAATGCCAGCACCCCTATGGCCAGGGCCATGAACATCTGGAAGGTGGAGTAGGTGGCCACATAGCTGCCCACCGCTGCCAGAAGCGTGATCACGGCGTAAAGCAGGTCCTTGCGAATGGCGACGATCTTGAGGAAATAGGGGCCGATCAACCAGAGCGTCAGCGGAATGAGCACAACGGCGCTGAACAGCAATGCGCTCAGCATGGGAGCAATCATGCCCGCTTGGTCCGTCATCAATTGCGGCCCTGGCTGAATGCCGTTGATTACCAACACACCCAGCATGATGGCAGTAATGGGGTCACCGGGAATTCCGAAAGTCAGCATCGGGACCATGGCACCGCCGCATACAGCATTGTTGGCACTCTCGGAGGCGGCGATCCCCTTGGGATTGCCCTTGCCGAACGATTTTGGATCATCGTCAGTGCGCATCGCTTCGGTATAGGCGAGCAAGGAGCCCATGGAACCACCGGCTCCCGGAAGCGTGCCAACGAAATAGCCTATGAGACACGATTTGAAGTAGCAGATGAACCCGATCTTGCGGATATCGGAGATCGGGGGAATGAAATCCCGGCGCCGGATCTTGACCTTGTCGGCTTCTGCGGCAATCGCGTCTGCATTGTTCGGGGAAGAGGCCTGTATCAGGATTTCCGCGATAGCGAAGGTTCCGATAATGACGGGCATTAAGTTGATCCCGGCGGTAAGGTTGGCGTTGCCATAAGTGAAGCGGGTGATCGGCTCCATTGCGTCCAACCCAACCGTAGCGAGCATGAGCCCGATACAGGCGGCGAGCCCTGCATGCAGAACCCGGCCCCGCTGGGCGATCACGACCACGATCAGTGCAAAGGCAAGAAGCGAGAATTTCCCCGTCGTTTTTACCAAAAGGGACAGTTCAGCCACAAAGGGGGCGACCGCGATCAGCAACAATGCGCCAACGGCACCACCAAACATGGAGCCAAACGCCGCATGGCCGAGCGCCAGGGCGCCCTTACCCTGTTTCTGGAGTGGATAACCGTCCAGCGCCGTCATCATCGAGGAGGGAGCTCCGGGAATATTGACGGTTATGGCCGTGATGCTGCCACCGCACATGCCTGCCATATAGATGCTGGCACAGGCCATGAGCGCCGTCTCGATATTCAGCGTGTAGGTCAGCGGTAACAGCAGAGCCATGGCCAGCGTGGCCGTCAGGCCCGGAATGGCCGCGAAGATCGTGCCGATCAGAAAGCCCAGAACCACATAGGTCAGATTGAACGGGTCCAGCAGCAGACTGAAGCTTTTGAGTACGAGAACAATGAAATCCATGGATCAACCCCAGAGCGTCGGGAGCCGGACGCCGAACAAAAGCTGGAACATGCCATAACCAGCCAGAACAACGGCGACCGACAGAAGCGCCTTCTGAAAAAGTTTCTCGAATGAGGAGAAGAGCGTGATCAGCACGAAGACAAAGACTGTCGATGACAAAAAGTATCCCACAGGCAGGAACGCAAAGATGTAGACGAAGATCGTCGCAACCACCCAGATATGGGTATAGCGCGCAGGCCCCGCCTCTTTTTCATCATCGGCAGCCCGCATTTGCTGCATGATGAGAAGGCTGGAGAATATCACTGCCGCGGTTCCGACGACGATCGGGAAGAAGGATGGCGTCACTCCGCTGTCGCCGATCGGCGAGCCAAGGCTCACAGCGGAAACGACATAGCCGATGGACACCACAAGCATTGCCAAAAGGAAGAGGGTTTGCCTGTTTACAAGCATTGTCTTCTCCGGACCTGAGAGTGAACCTTCAACCTGCCGCAGCGACCTTATCCATAGTGATGGGTGACATGGGTCATGTCAGCGCGCACCGGAATAAATCCTGGGATCTGGGCGGGGTGAAGCGCTACAAGTCATTGGTGTGCCAAGCTCTCTCATCGGGAGCCAGCCCCCGGTCCAGAGGGGGCCGGGAGCCTGCACATCCGAATGGATCAGAGATCCAGATCGTCCATCAGCGAGAATGTGTTGGCCTGCAACTGCTCGACCCAATCATTGACGCCGTCGGAGCCAAGCCAGTCCGGCGTTACGCCGACCTGCGCTAGCCAGCTCTGGAATTCTTCGCTGTCATAAGCCTTCTTGAATGCGGCTTCCAGCGTTTCCAGTGCTTCTTCAGGCGTGCCTTTGGGCGCGGCCAGCACAATGAACGAGCCGGTCTGGAGATCATAGCCTTTGGAGCTGATTGGCGGCACATCCTTGTAGGTGAGGTTCTGCGCGGAGGACAGCTCAATCACACCCTTGGCATCGCCTGATTCTAGGATGCCGCTAAAGTCGCCCAAGCTGGAGATAGCGGCATCAAGCTCGCCGGACAAAAGCGCCTCAGCTTCCGCCGTGGAGGAACCCGCATAGGTGATCACGTTGAAATCGACATCCAGAAGCTTTTCCAGCTGGTTGGCCGACAGGTAGGGGCCGGAGCCCTTCGGCGCAACACCGAGACGAATCTGGCCCGGATTTGCCTTGGCCTTCTCGATCAGTTCCTCGAAGCTTTTGATGCCCGAATGCTTGGAGACGACGATGGCGTCAGCCTCGCTGGTAATGCGGGCGATCAGCTCCATATTCTCAAGGCCATAGCCGGGAACCATGTTTCCGCGCGGTAGAGTGATGACGCTGTCATAGGTCAGAACGCCAATAGTGTGACCATCGGGTCGGGACGTGGACATCTGGGTCAATCCGGTGGCCGTCACCGCACCGGCGATGTTTTCCACATAGATTGATTTCGGCAATTCCTGTTCAGCGATATTGCCAATCTTCCGCGAGATGGCATCAGCACCACCACCGGCAGGCCATGGCACAATCAGGCGAATATCGCGCGTCGGGAAATCCGCGGCTGCGGCAGATGTGCCGATCATGCAGGCGCCGATTGCCACAAGAAGCCTATTTTTCCATTTACCAGAAAGCATAGTAGTTCCTCCTTCATTTATAGCGCATTCCCGATCAGGCCGCACTTCATTCGGCCGGCGGGTGATCCTTGCAAGGCATGACAGAGCAAGGCCTGCGCGCTTGCGCCCGCCAAAAACTCTCGTCCCGACACACGGATCACCTGCCCCAAAATACGATCGAGAACTCCTCCCTTTGCCCCATTGACCGAAAGCCTTGCCCACACATGGCAGACCTCTAAGAGGGCTAACGCCAGTTTTATTGAGTAATTTTTACAAATCAATACAAAATTGCCGGATAAATAGCAAAGTTTCTGTAATTATGATGTTTATGTGTAATTATTTGTAACTCTTGTCATGCAGCACAGAACCTGCCCGTTGCGAGGGCATGCAACGGGTGAGCAACCAGCAGGCTCAAGCCAATCATTTACCCCCGCAAGTCGGCGGGCAGCAGTGCCTCGGGAAAGTTCTGATAACAGACGGGCCGCAAGAAGCGCCGAATGGACAGCGTTCCCACCGAAGTCGCGCCGAAATTCGTGCTTGCCGGATAGGGACCGCCATGCACCATGGCATCGCAGACCTCAACCCCGGTGGGGAAGCCGTGCACCAGAATCCGCCCAGCCATGCCCTCCAAGACAGGCAGCAGCACCCGGGCAAGTTCCATGTCACCGTCCTCCATCTGGAGAGTGGCGGTGAGCTGTCCCTCGAAAGCACTTGCGAGCTCTTCCATCTGCGCGGCGTCCTTTACACGGATGACCAGACCCAGCGGACCAAAAACCTCTTTCGCCAGTTCCTCCTCAGCCAACCAGTCCTCACCGGACACTTGAAAGAGGAAGGGCGCTGCGGAGCGGCCTTCGCATGTGCCTGACAGCTGGGACACAACCCCCTTGGCTTCGGAGGCGCGGCGCGCGCCGCTGCGATAGGAAGCGGCCATACCGTCCGTCAGCATGGTCTGCGCCTCCACAGCTTTCAGCGCTTTTTCTGCAGCGGCGATGAATGTGTCGGCATCAGGCCCATCAATAACGACGGCAATGCCGGGCTTGGTGCAGAACTGCCCCGCACCCATTGTCAAGCTGCCTGCCCACCCTGCCCCGATATCGGCGGCACGTATGGCGGCAGCCCTGGGCAGAACGAACATGGGATTCACACTCCCCAATTCTCCGAAGAAGGGAATGGGCTCGGGCCGGGCGGCGCAGAGATTGAACAGCGCGCGCCCGCCGCCGAAGCTGCCGGTGAAGCCCACGGCCTTGATGTTTGGATGCGTCACGAGCGCCTCGCCTACGGCTCGGCTCCCACCCTGGACCAGGCTAAAAAGTCCGGGATCCATGCCCAGCTTTTCAATTGCGGCAACAATTGCCTCACCTACGATCTCTCCGGTGCCAGGATGGGCGCTGTGCCCCTTGACCACGACCGGGCAACCAGCGGCCAGCGCGGCTGCCGTATCGCCACCAGCCACCGAGAAGGCGAGCGGAAAGTTCGACGCTCCAAAAACAGCCACAGGGCCGACCGGGCGTTGCATCATGCGCAAATCCGGGCGAGGCAGCGGCTGGCGGTCCGGCAATGCCTCATCATGACGGCGATCAAGATACTGACCGTTGCGAATTTGAGCGGCAAAAAGGCGGAGCTGCCCGGTGGTCCGCCCGCGCTCACCTTCAAGGCGGGCTGGGGGAAGGCCGGTCTCGGCACCGCCGATCTGCGTGATGGCATCGCCCCGCGCTTCCATCTCGTCGGCGATCGCATCCAGAAGCACAGCCCGCTGCTCGCGGCTCGTGGCAGCGAAGCCGGCAAATGCCGCCTGCGCCGCAGTGCAGGCCTGCGCAACGAGTTCCGGGGAGCCGGCGGAAAACTGATAAACTGGACCTGATGCCGGAGCGGACGTGAACTGTTCATCGGCAGGGATGCGCTCACCGGCTATCAGGTGGTTTCCATGGGGTGTGTAGGTCATGCTACCGTCCTGTTTTCTCGCGCCAAGCGTTGAACTTTGCGACATTGGCCTCCTCGGTGGCCGGATAAAGACCGATAACGCCGGCCCCTTCATTGACCTGCTCGAGCACAAAATCCTCAAAGCACTCCATTTGCGCGCACTCTTCGGCAATTTCATCGGCGAGATGGGCGGGGATGACCATTACGCCATCACCGTCGCCCAACATCACATCGCCGGGAAATACAGGTGCATCCCCGCAGGAAACGGGGACGTTGATGTCGATCGCCTCATGCAGGGTAAGGTTCGTAGGCGCGGACGGTCGGGCAAAATATGCAGGCATGTTCAAAGCCCCGACGCCCACGGCATCACGGACCCCTCCATCGGACACGACACCTGCTGCGCCGCGCTTTTCAAGACGGGTAAGGAGAATTGAACCGGCTGTGGCGGCCCGGCTGTCCTTGCGCGCGTCCATCACAAGCACATGCCCCTCTGGGCAGGTCTCAACCGCAACACGCTGCTTGTGATTGCGTTCACGGAAGACCGAGATGGGATTGCGATCCTCGCGCGCTGGAATATAGCGCAGAGTAAAGGCCTGACCGACCATCGTTACAGGTTTAGGCCCGATTGGCACCACACCTTGCACAAACTGATTGCGCAGCCCCCGCTTGTAAAGCGCGGTTGCCACGGAGGCCGTGGAGACCTTCTTCAGTTTGTCGCGGGTTTCATCGGACAGAATCCAGTCGCTCATACCATCTTCCCCAGCTGCAGCTTTTTCAAGCCGTTGTCCAGCCTGCTCGGAGTTCAGGGAGCAATGATCGACCGGCAGCCGCTCGAAAGCGCGCTTGCATTGCAGACATCAGCAACAGGAGGGAAACCGGATATTCCCGCCAACCCGGCCGACAGAACTCCTCCCGCCTCATTCCGACCGTCCGCAATCCTCGATCACGCAACCTCCTCCGTTGCAAACATTAGGGGCTAATGGAGTATGTGTAAAAATATGTCAACCTTATCAGGGGAATTTTTGCGTTCTATAAGATTATTTGTAATTTTTTATTACTTATCCTGAGCGTGTCGGACCGGACCCGAGGCCATAACCCATGCACTCCAGCCTTGGAGCTATGGCCAGATGCCAGCCCACACGCGCCTTTGCGGGCTAGGTAGCGGACTCATAACGCTTTGATCCAGATGCGGATCGCGGCGAGTTTGATTGCTGCGAGGTAGTTGTCGGCGCGCCGATGGTACCGTGTGGCGATACCGCGCATCTGCTTGAGGCGGTTGAAGAAGCGTTCGACGAGGTTGCGCTGGCGATAACCCCAGCGACTGAAGGCGAATGTGCCTTTGCGGGTGATCCGTGGCGGGATGTTCGCCCATCCGCCGCGTGCAGCCACGAAAGTGCGGATGCCGTCGGTATCGTAAGCCTTGTCGGCCAGCACGATTGCGCCCGTCGCCACCGTCTCGAGCCGTTTCGTCGCCATCGGCGCGTCGCCGGCCTGCCCGGCGGTGAGTTCGATCCGCACCGGGCGACCTTCGGCGTCGACCAGTGCATGGATCCTGGTCGTCAAACCGCCGCGGGACTGTCCCATGCACGGATCTTCAGATCCCCCTTTTTCGCGCCGGCACCATGCTGGTGGACGCGGATCGAAGAGCTGTCGATCATCCCGATGTCGCCGTCACAAGCGTCTGAGACGGCTTTCAATATCCGATCCCGGACACCGGCGGTCCGCCACCGAACGAAGCGTTTGGATCACTGACCATTCCGCATCACCCATGTCAAAATGGGCCATTGCCAACTCCGTTCGGAGCTTGAAGCAAACCAGGTCTGATTTGGCTACCCCGTTTATGAGTGCGTCACCTAAACCGTTTTCGACCCGAAATCATGTCGGGATCAACAGACTAAAAGTCATAGGGTATCTTTGCACAGGACGCGGACCACATGCCGTGACGCCGCCGCCGCGATAAGCGGCCGCGCCATTATCGGCGGTTCTGACCGACAATGGGTCTTTCATCCAGCCGCGATTTGAACCCGGGTGATATTCATGTCGTTCGGCGCAGGCCGAGCGATCGTCCGACGCACGGAGCTTTCATTTGTGCAACGGGGCGGGCGATCGCGGTGACCAGGGTCTGCGCGTGGTCGGACCCTCTTCGCGGTTGGATCTTTAGATCCGATCGATTCTGGAGGGCTCGCTTCATCCTGCGCCTTCTCGTTGAGCGAACAGGCTGACTTCGAACCGCGGACGTTTCAGGGGAGCACGTCATGGAATGCGGGATGATGCATCGGCCGCCGCGAGGCGGGATGAGCGGCCGCATCTGCCAGAAGTCGGAAAGGCTGACGACGCTACCCTTCGTCAACCGGCGGTCTTGCGACCCGGTTCGCCTTGGGCGGTCGACGAGAAATGGCGAAGCCAGATTTCCGTCCGCTCCCTGTCACGTGTGTCATATGCCGCAATCGCTTGCGCCAGATCGCCGGTGGCCTGCAAATCACGATCTTCGCCGATCTCGGTCAGCCGCATCGTATACCACGCTGTCACACCGCCTTCCGGTGGATCGGCGAACCTCGGAAATGCCGGCTTGGCCAGTTGTCGCGCGAACCACAGATTGGGCAGTGACGGCTCAAGGGCGAGCGCACGGGCCATCCCGACAAGATCGACGGCACCGCTTGCGACGGCCTCCTCGGCCTGCGCCAGTGTCTTGAACCCGCCTGTCGTCATCAAGGGCTTCGTCGTCACGTTTCGGGCACGCCGGGCGAAATCGACAAAATAGGGGCCCCGGCCGCCGCTGTCGGACGCGGACCGGGCACCAGGGAAATACGTACCGCCGCTGACGTCGATCAGGTCGAGACCGGTCCCGTCCAGCACGGCGAGAACCGCCAGGGCATCCGTCTCGCAGAACCCTCCCTCCAACTGGTCCGAAGAATTGAGCTTCAAGGCTACTGGGAAATCCGGCCCGACGGCCGCTCGCACCGCTCCAACGACGTCCAGCAATAGCCGCATCCGTCCGTCGATGGCGCCGCCGTACCTGTCGGTGCGCCGGTTGAACAAAGGCGAGAGGAATTGGCTGATCAGGAACCCGTGCGCTGCGTGAAGTTCGACACCGCCGAAACCCGCGTTTCGCGCCAGTCGGGCCGTTCGCGCGAACTCCAGGGGCAGGGCCTCGATCTCCTCCTGCGTCAGTTCGCCGCAAATCAGACCCGGGAGATCGAGAGCGCTTGGTCCCTTGGGGGCGCTGATCGGCGGATAGGACAAGGCTCCCGCATGACCTAGCTGGAGCCAGGGCCCGGCACCGTTTTCGGCGCCGGCACGGGCGAGCGCTTTGAACCGGTCGAGATCGGCGCTATCGTCGAGAACGAGGTTTCCCGGTTTTTCGGCAAATTTGCCGCTGCCCTGAACCTCTCCGATGATCGCCAGGGCCGCGCCGCCCTCGGCCCATCGTTGATACAGTCCGATCTGCGCTTGCGTTGGATGCCCTGTTCCGTCGCCCAGGGAGTCCGACATTGCCGACTTCACGATACGATTTCGCAAGACGACACCGCACGGCAGTGGAAACGGTTCAAAAAGAATGCCGTTGCGGGTCTCATGCGTGGTTTGGCGCAAAGTGCTCATCCTCGTCATGATGGGGTTCGCAGCTGGAACCCGCGCGAATTTCGCAAATCGGCCCGTTGTCAGCTTGCGTCATTTCCTTAAGGGTTGAGGCAACGCCAAATGATGTCAACCGGGTTGAAAGCGCTCGTTTGCAGTGGTTTATCCCGAAGTCCACCGCCCGGAGGGAGGTTCTGGTCACGCAGTCCTTGAGCGAGGACGGCGCTAGGCTTCTGCTGGGCTCGGGCGATGCATTGTTTTGGCAGTTGATCCCCTGGCTGCCGCTCTTCGCAACGGAACTGTTCGCCGCGGGAGTGATGCGCAACCGTGGGCTGGCGCGCCGGGTGAACCCGCAGGCGCTGCGTTCCGCCGTGGTCTGGCTCGGCCTTGTGCTGGCCTGGCATTATCTGTGAGCGTGGTCCCGGGCAATATCCCCTCGCGCGGGTGGGGGCGTGGCGGTTCGTTTGCTCCTCGAGGCCGAAGCCCGTCTCTGCGCTGCGCCGGTGTTGGACAAGGTTTAACATGCCGATCCGCCCGACGCGGGCCTATCCGCCGGAAGCCGGAGTGCTTGTTCCGTTTTCCGCGAACACAGGAGTTCCAACCGAATGACCAGGCACCCCAAGGCCCTTGTCTTCGTATCTGCCTGCCTGGGCGGGCGCCCGATCAGGTACAACGGGTCGGGCGTCGCGATGCCCGACGCCATCTGGGCGAGATGGGAGCGCGAAGAGCGCTTGTTTCATTTCTGCCCGGAACTCGCGTCCGGTTTCCCGTACCGAGGCCAGCGGCCGAGATTGTCGGCGGAAGCTCCGGCGACATCATTGCCGGGTCCGGCGGACGCGTGATCGAAAGCACCGGTGACGACGTCACCGATCAGTTCATGGACGGTGCCCGACTGGCGCTCGCTGCCGCTAAGGGAGCAGGTTGCGCGATCGCCGTGATGACGGATGGCAGCCCCTTATGCGGCTCCACGACAATCGATGCCGGCCGTTTCGATGGCACTCGGACACAGGGCACGGGCGTTGTCGCGCAGCTGTTCATGGATGCGGGTATTCCGGTCTTTCCTCACACCGATCTGGGGGCTGCGGACCAAGCCGTCGGGCGTCTGGAACGCGACGGCGGGAATTCCGGATCAAAGGGCTGGCTGCCAAAGCCAAGATAGGCGCGTCACCCGAATCTGAACTGCGTCTCATTGTCCGGCTCGCTTTGAACGAACTTCAGATTCACAAGGGTGACGAGCAAATATGTGTTTCCAGTGTGGTGAACTTGAAATCTGCACCGGCGGTTGCCGCAGCAAATAGACGAATTTCAAATTCGAAAACCACACTGGAAACACTTGTATCGCGGACTGCAGGAAAGAGGAGAAGTCTCCGCGACGCCGGTTACCTCAAGAGCCGTTTGCCGCGTCTTGCAATCGGGTCTCAATGCATATCGCCATGGCATTGTGGTGCGTTCCGCGAAGCCCGGCGATGACACCGAGACAGCCGCTTCCCTCATCATCCTGGCAAAGCTTCGATTTCGCCAGCGTCCGGGTCACCGAGATCCGGAAAGCGACGATCTTGTCGAGCATCCCTTGAATGTAGTCCGGCGGTGCGTCTGCCATGCGCCATGCAGTGTTACCGTTCAGCCTGGGCTTTTGCGCATGCGTCAGAAGGCCCACGGCCGCACGTTTCGCCTGATCATCGAATTGGAAGGCGATAGACCCATGCATGTGAACGACATGGTAATTCCATGTCGGCACATGACGATGGTGAAGCGGTTTGGTCGGATAGGAATTCGGGGAAACATATGCATCGAGGCCCCGAAAAATCACCAGGACGTCCTGACCGTTCTCGATCACGCGGTGCATGTATTTGGCGCGCGCGATATGACCGACCAGCGATCCCTCCGGCGTCCGGAGCAACGGGACGTGATTTGCGATCAGCCCCTCGCAGGTTTGTGCAACGATACAGGCAAGGGGGCATCATCGACGAGGTCACCGATCGCCTCGGGGCTCGTTTCACGAAAGTGCCCGGGCAGATACATGCGGGTTTCCTGTTGCTGCGTGCCGGGTCGGCGCGCGCGTTTCTCCCGTCGGTGCATCAAGCGGACCTGCGGGAAAGCCCGTCATACCCCGGGAGGGCAAAGGCGTCGGCCGGCGCCTGTTCTAAGGGCCTCCGGCATTGACCATCATGTGGCTGGTCTTCAGCACGTCGGAGGTGTCGGCCCGGCGGGTTTGCGCGGGCCGCATTCAGGCGCTTCGGCATCGCGGCGCGCGGTGATGTCGCCGCAACGCGTTCTGGAACACTTTGCCGACACCGGGCCCATCGTGCCGGGACCTATGACCCCGGTCGGTTTGTCTGCTGTCATGGAGCGTCCCTTCGCTGCTGCAAGGACAAGGCTAATCCGGATCAATACTTGAGAAAAACGAATAATATGGAAACCGCGATTTCATAAATCGAAAGATACAGGGTCCGCTCCATCCGCTTTGACAATGGCGCGGCCGCCGCGTGCAGTGCGGCCGCCGAAAAGCTCCCGTCACGCATCCGCTGCGCCGTCATCGGCCGACCGTGGCGGATGGCCTTGGTTTGATGGTCTTCGTGCCGCGGTTCATGCCGGTCTGGGGTTGACCTGCCGGACGGAGGCGGGGCTCGGCCTGACGCCCCTGCCCGACAGCTCATTGCCGCGTCCGCCCGACATTCACTATTCGCTCGTCGAGCGCCGCCAAAACGTGTAGGGGCCCGGCAAACTCGCCCGCACGCTTGCCTGTCATCTTGCCCGGCTCACCGCCGCACAGCAGACAGCTGTGCGCTGCCGGGCGGCTATTCGCGTTCGGCAAAAAGCGTGTCCGCCATGAAGTCGACGAAGACGCGCAGCTTCGGCGACAGATGGCGGCTCGACGGCCACAGGATGCGGAAGGCCCCGGTGTTCTTGACAGCATCGTCCAGCACGCTGACGAGCCTGTTTTGCCTGCACAGGCTGCGGACGGCGAAGTCTGGCAGGCAGGCGATGCCGCGGCCCTGTTCGGCCATGTGAAGCAACGGTTCGATGGCGTTCGAGACGGCCGCGCGGGGAAGGTCTTCGATCCGCGTTCCGTTCTCGTCGACAACGAGCCATTCTTCCAGCTTTCCGGTTGTGGGGTAGCGGTGGTGCAGGCAGCGATGTCGCACAAGCTCCGCCGGTGTCTCGGGCGTGCCGTGCCGCCCGAAGTAGGCCGGTGAGCCGACGAGGCGAAACCGGAACGTGCCGAGCCTGCGTGTCATAAGTCGGGAGTCTGACGGCTCTCCGGTGCGGATCACCGCGTCGTATCCTTCCTCGATCACGTCAACCAGGCGGTCACTGAAATCGAGGTCCAGTTCGATCTCCGGCCAGGCTTCCAGGAAAGCGGAGACGGTGGGCATCATCAGCATGCCCACCAGCGGCAGGCTGACGCGCAAAATGCCGGCCGGATGTGCGCGCGTCTGCGACAGTTCCAGTTCGGCGGCTTCCATTTCGCTGAAGATGCGGCGGCAACGCTCGAGGAACATCTGCCCTTCCGGTGTCAGCGTGATCGCCCGTGTCGACCGGTGGAACAGCCTGACTCCAAGGCGCTCTTCCAGACGCGCAACGGATTTCCCCACAGCGGACGACGAGACGCCAAGCTGCCGCCCCGTCGCCGTGAAGCTGCGGGTCTCCGCCGCTTGAACGAAAACGTTCAACGCACCGAGGCTGTCCATCGGGGTCGACATGATAATGGATATCCTAGTCCGAAGTGATCGGAGTTGCAGCCTGTTTTTCGCAAATGAGATTAGCCCCAGGTTCTTCCCGACATCAAACAGAACGGGAACCCTCCATGACTTCAAAGACTCGAACGGCTTTTGCTGCGGCCCGGTATCCGCTCCGCGACCGTCCCTGCAGCTGCGACGCGAGGCGCTGACATGGGCAAGATTGGCGATCCCGCTCAAGCGGTTTACGAGCTTGCGGCATCATCCGCACGGCCTGAATTCCCATGGGCCGGTCTGCTCGCGCTGTCGATGGCGGCCTTCATCACCATTTTGACCGAAGCCCTGCCGGCCGGCCTGCTGCCCGCCATCGGGCAGGGACTCGGCGTGTCTGAGGCGGCGGCCGGGCAACTCGTCACGGTCTATGCAATCGGCTCGCTGCTTGCAGCCATTCCGCTGACAACATTGACGCAGGGCGTCCGACGGCGTCCGCTTCTCATGGCGGCAATCGTGGGATTCCTGTTCGTCAATACGCTCACGGCACTCTCTGAAAGCTACGCCCTCACGCTTGCGGCCCGCTTCGTGGCCGGGGTCGCGGCGGGCCTGCTCTGGGCGCTGACGGCGGGTCATGCCGCGCGCATGGCGCCTGTTCACCTCAAGGGCAGGGCCATTGCCGTGGCCATGGCGGGAACGCCACTTGCGCTGTCGCTCGGTGTCCCGGCCGGTACGTTCCTGGGCGCGGTTTTCGGCTGGCGGGCCTGTTTCGGCCTGATGAGCGCTCTGACGGTGGGCCTGATCTTCTGGGTGCTGGCGAAAGTCCCCGACTTTGCCGGCGAACCTGCTGCGCAGCGCCGAACCTTGCTCGGTGTCATGGCGCTTCCGGGCGTTCGACCGGTGCTGGGCGTCGTGCTCACGTTCGTTCTGGCCCACAACATCCTTTACACCTATATCGCCCCCTTCCTGGCCGAGGCCGGCATGGTCAAACGGACCGACACCGTGTTGCTGGTCTTCGGTCTTGCCTCGCTGGTCAGCATCTGGGCCGTCGGCATGCTGGTCGACGTTCGTCTGCGCGCGCTGACCCTGACCAGTATCGCGCTCTTTGCCGCCGCCGCGGCACTGCTGTGGGTCCGGGGAGAGGTCCCGGCCGCGATCTATGCTGCAAGCGCGGTCTGGGGGCTGGCCTTCGGCGGATGTGCGACCCTTTTCCAGACGGCAAGCGCAAAGGCGGCTGGCCCGGCGGCTGACCTTGCGCAATCCATGTTGGTAACGATGTGGAATACCGCGATCGCCGGCGGTGGTCTGATTGGCGGGCTGTTGCTTGACGAGTTCGGGGTTGCAAGCTTCGCGCCCAGCCTGCTGATCCTGATCGCGCTGGCGTTGGGGATCACGCTTGCCGCGCGCAGACATGGATTTCCCAAGGGTAACGCATTGAACCAGGGTGAGGACCTTGAATCAGGATGAAACGGGTTAAGGCGCAATCGGCGTCAGATCCGGAGAACAGAAAACGGGGTCACCCCGCCGCGTCTGCGCGTTTGACCGGGCAGCCCGCTCGCTCTGCACACTCTTCCCCACAGCGTTTTTTCTACACCGCTTCGCGCTGCTCGCGGTGCCAGACAGAGACGTGTGAACGACGGTCGGGCCCGCTTCAACGGGTTTTCCCGGGACACCGGCCTTCCACGCCCGCTCGAACGGGCGGATCGGAAAGGGCGTTCGCTGTGGCGGCATCGTGTGATGCGGGCGGGTGACTTCGCATCTCTTGACAAAACAAATGAGCTATTTAAAAATAAATTGAACATTTGATCCAAATCCACCATTGGACCGCACATGCGCATAGGCGTCGCCCGGCTTTGGCACGAGGCAAATTCCTTCTCTGTCTGTGAAACGACGCTGGCGCATTTCCAGGATCGCGAATGGTGTCGCGGCGCGGCGGCAGCCGAGCTCTATCGGGGGACGGCCACGGAACCGGGTGGCGCATTGTCCTGGGCGGGGCGCCGCAAGGATGTCGAGCTGGTGTTTTCCCGATGCGCCTCGGCCGCGCCCGCCGGTCCCGTCGATCAGGCGCTGCTCGATAGCATCGCGCGAGAGATTGCAGAAGATCCGGCACTTGAGGGCATCGACGGTTTGTATCTGTCCCTTCATGGCGCCTGTATCGGAACGGTCGACCCCGATCCCGAAACCACTCTTGTTGCCGCGCTGCGTTCCCGGTTTCCAAATCTGCCCATCGCGGCGTCTTTTGACATGCATGCCTGTATCGCCCCTGAGCTGACCGACAGGCTCGATGCCGCGACGGTTTATCGCACCTATCCGCATGTCGACATGGCGGAGGCGGCGATCGCCACCCTCGACATGCTGGCCGGCATCATCGAAGGCAACCGCAAGACCCGCGTCTTGTTGCGGATGATCGACAAGATCCTGCCAAGCTTCAACATGCGCACCGACGGCCCCGGCCCGATGGGTGACATCGAGACGGAGGCGGTAGCGGCCGCATCGCATGGCGCAAACGACGCGGCGCTCCTCGCGGCCTATCCCTATGCCAGCTTTGCCTATGCCGACGTGCCGCAGGCCAATGCGGGCGTTCTTGTCACCTGCGAGGACGAGAGCCGGGGGCGCGCGCTCGCCGACCATGTCGCCGGCTACATGAAATCGAACCAGATGCGGTTCCTGCCGGACCTGGCAACAGCCGAAGCGGTGCTTGCCGGTCGGCCCTGGGCCGATGGCAGCCGGGTCGCAATCCTGGAGCCCGCCGACAATCCGCTCTCCGGGGGTATTGGGGACACGCCGGGCCTGTTCGCCGCCGCACGCAATGCGGATCTGCCGGACGGCAGCGTCTTCGCCTTCTTCTGCGATCCCGAAACGGTGACGAAGGCACATCAGGAAGGCGTTGGCGCGACGTTCGCCGTTTCCCTCGGAGGGCGCCTCGATGCGCGGTTCGGCCAGCCCGTGGCCGTCGGCGCCGAGGTGCTGTGCCTGACCGACGGCCGGTTCCGCAACGAAGACGCGATGGAGCGCGGCATGCGCGTCGATCTCGGCCGCACGGCGCTTCTCAATGTCGACGGGTTGCGGGTCATCGTCACGACCGGCTGCCAGTCGCCAAACGACGCCGCCTATTTTCGCCTGCACGGCATCGACATCGACGAGGTGCCGGTGCTTCTCGCCAAGGCGAAGAACCATTTCCGTGCTGCCTTCGGCAGCCGGTTCGACGTCATCCGGTCCTGCGACACGCCGGGGCCAGCCATGGCTGACGTCTCAAGACTGCCCTTCCGAAACGTACCTCGGGAGCGCTTCAACCTGGAAAACCAGAGGGACACATGAAAAAAACACTTAGCGCCGCTCTCATCGGCCTCGCCGCAAGCTCCGTCAGCGCCACGGCACTCGAGCTTACCGTAAGCTCCTGGGTCGCGCCGTCGCACCCCACCATCTTTGCCGGCTATAAAACCTACTTTCCCGCGGTGACCGAAGCCTCCAACGGTGAGGTTACCTTCAATCTGGTGTCCGGCGGGGCTCTGCTCGGCGGCAAGGAGACGCTGACCGGTCTCGGCGACGGCGTTGTCGACGCGTCGGTTCTCGCGCTCACCTACAACCCCGCGCAGCTGCCGACCAGCCAGCTTGTCGCGGAACTGGCGATGCTGAGCGGCAATTCCCTGGCGGTCGCGGCGGCGGTCACCGAGTTCACGCTTCTCGACTGCGCGCCCTGCATTGCCGAGTTCGCAAAACAGAACGTCGTCTACACGGGCAGCTATGCGACCGCGCCCTATGCGTTGATCAGCAAGGACGGCATCTCCGAAACGGCCGATGTGTCCGGCAAGCGCGTCCGCTCGCCCGGCGGCGCCTGGGATCGCTGGATCAGCGAGGCCGGGGGTACGGTCGTGCACACGTCCAGCTCTGAAATGTACGAGGCGCTCGACAAGGGCGTGATCGACATTGCCATGCAGCCGGCTGCAGCGCTCAAGACGCATTCGCTCTGGGATGTCGCAAGCTCGATCACGCTCGGCAGTTTCGGCGTCTACAACTCCGGCCCGCTGCTTGCCTTCAACAAGGACACCTGGGCGGAGCTGAGCCCGGAGAACCGGCGCGTCATGCTCGACAAGATGGCCGAGTCCATCGTGGCCACCACCGAAGCCTATGTCGGGCAGAACGAGGCCGCCAAGGCCGAAGCCGCCGATCACGGCATGACGGTCATGGACGGGCCGGAAAAGCTCGAGGCGGAGATCGCGACGTTCAACAACCAGGACACGTCGGCCATCGTCGAGAAGGCCGGGGAGGTCTATGGGGTCGAGAACGCACAGGCGCTGATCGAGAGCTATCAGGCATCGCTCGCCAAATGGGAAGAGATCACGGCCTCCGGCCTGTCGGGTGACGCCCTGGCGCAGCGGATGAAGTCCGAGATTTTCGACAAGCTGTCGGAAAACGAATACGGCCTCTAGGCCGGTCGCGGCGGCGCCTTTGGGGCGCCGCCTCCCTTTTCCCCGAGCCGCCGGACGTCCCATGCAACACATTGATCTCTTTCTGGGCAGGCTGGGCCGCCTTCTGGCGTTGTCCGCCAGCCTTTGCCTTGTCGTCATGATGCTTCAGATTTGTCTTGATGTCGTTGGGCGCTACCTTTTCGGCGCACCGATGCCCTCGACGCTCGAGATCGTGTCGGACTGGTGGATGCCGGCGCTCATCTTTCTGCCGCTCCTGAATGTCGAATGGCGAAACGAGAACATCGCCGTCGACCTCTTCTACCAAAGCCGCGGGCCCCGGACGCAAGCCGTGATGGATGCGATCTCGCTTGTCTGCTTCGGCGGGTTTCTGGCGCTCATTGCCTATGCCGGCTTCGAGCAGGCGATGCGCGGCTTTCGCCAGGGCGAGTTCATCGTCGGCATGATCCCCGTCATCACCTGGCCGCCGCGCTTCTTCCTGCCGGTGGCGGGCGGTCTGACGGTCCTTCTTTGTTTCGTGCGCGCCCTGGAGGCACTCGTGCGTGCCGTGTCGGCGCCTACCCTCACCCGCGACCACCAGGGACCTCACCGTGGATAGCATTACACTCGTTTACTGGGCGCTTGCCGCGCTCATGGTGCTTCTGGCGCTGCGCGTTCCGGTCGCCGCAGCCCTCGGTCTCGTGGCCATCGTCGGCATGTATCTGCTGGTGGGCGAGCGCGCGACCTGGGGCGTCATGCGCTCGGTGCCGCATGCCTTTGCCGCCCACTGGAGCCTGAGCGCCATCCCCATGTTCCTGTTCATGGGCTATGTGTGTTTCGCGGCGGGGCTGACGGACGGCATGTTTCGCGTCGCGCGCGCCTGGCTCAACTTTCTGCCCGGCGGCCTCGCCATTTCCTCCGTCGGCGGCGCGGCGCTGTTTTCGTCGGTCACCGGCTCCTCCGTCGCCTGCGCGGCCGCCATGGGCAAGATCGCCGTGCCGGCCATGCTTGATCGCGGCTATGACGCCAAGCTGGCGGTCGGCACGATTGCGGCCGCCGGAACCATGGGCTCGCTGATCCCGCCGAGCACCATCCTGTTGCTCTATGCTGTCTTTGCCGAGGTGCCGGTCAGCCAGCTGTTCATCGGTGCGATTATCCCCGGCCTGCTCACTGCCCTGATGTACGGCCTGATGATCCTCCTGAGGGTCAAGCACAATCCGGCTCTGGCGCCGCGTGAAGCGGAGGTCGACTGGCGCGAGCGCATTCACTCGCTCGCCGACACCTGGCCGCTCTTCCTTCTGGTCGTGACGGTTTTCGGCGGGATTTTCGCCGGCCTGTTTTCCGCCACCGAGGCCGGGGCCATCGGCGCCCTGGCATCCATCGTGATCGGCTTCGCCAAGCGGACGCTGTCCTGGCACGCCCTGAAGGACGCAGCGTTCGAGACGATCCGCTCGACCTCTGCCATCTTCCTGATCGCGGTCGCCGCGGCTTTGCTGACCCGGCTTTTCGCTTTTGCCGGTTTTCCCGATTACGTGCAGGGCCTGATCGGCAACGACATGTCGCCGCTCCTGATCATCATCGCCGTCTCGCTGATCTATCTCGTGCTCGGCATGTTCCTGGATCCGATCGGCGTGATGCTTCTCACGCTGCCGGTGCTGCTGCCGATCTTCGAGACCGCCGACATCAGCCTCATCTACGCCGGCGTCATGATCACCAAGTATCTGGAGATCGGCCTGATCACGCCTCCGGTCGGGCTCAATGTCTTCGTCATCAAGAACGTCGTCGCCGACCGGGTGTCGATCAGCGACGTCTTCCGGGGCGTCGGCTGGTTCCTCCTTGCCGATGTGGTGACGGTCGCCATACTCATAGCCTTCCCGGCGACCGTTCTCTGGTTGCCCGGCCTGATAAGCGGGTAACACCATGGCGAAGGCCCCGACACCGGAAGACCTGACCCGGCTGATGATCGGCAGGATCGACGCCCTGCCGCGCCGGCTGGCGGACGGCGCGCGTCACCTGATCGACCATCCGGACGACGTGGTGCTTCTTTCGATGCGCGAGATCGCGAACCGCGCGGGCGTTGCCCCGGCGACCCTTGTGCGGCTTGCCCGTACGCTTGGGTATTCGGACTGGTCGGAGCTGCGGGCGCTCTATGCCGACAGCTTCCGCACCGGTCCGGCCCGTTATGCGGACAAGGCGGTTGCAGCCGTGCAGCAGGACAAGGGGGCGGGCCTCCTGGGCGAGACGTTCCGGGCACAGGAAGCAAGCCTTGCCTATGCGGTCGAGAGCAATGCGCCGCAGGACATCGCCGCTGCCGCGCGGACCCTCGCCCACGCCGAACGTATCTATGTGGCCGCCTTCATGAGCTGCCGGGGGCCGGGGCTCACCTTTACTTATCTGTGCAAGATGCTGCGCTCCAATGTGGAACTGCTCGGCACCGAAGGATCGTCGCTGGTCGCCGACCTTGCGATGCTGACGGAGCGCGATGCGGTGTTGTCGATCAATTTCCAGCCCTATGCGCGCGAGATTGACCTGATCGCCGACGGAGTCCGCGCCTCCGGGGCCAAGTTGATCAGCCTGAGCGACAGTCGTGCCACGCCGCTGCAGCCGCACGCGGCGACAAGCCTGCTTTTTTCCGCCGAGAGCCCCTCCTTTTTTCCCTCCGTGATTTCCGCAGTCGGTGTGGTCGAGGGCCTCGCCGCCGCCATGCTGACCGAATTGCAGGACACGGCGATGGAACGGATCGGCCGCATCGAAGAGCAGCTCTACGCTTCCGGTTCCTACCACGCGCACAAGCGCGCCCGATAACAGAGACCTTTCGAATGACCCATGTGTTTCATCGCTCTCCCAAGAGCGCCCTTCCCGTTGCCGTGCACGGGAGCGGCACCTACGTCACGGATGACAGCGGCAAGCGCTATATCGACGCCTGTGGCGGGGCCGCCGTCTCCTGCATCGGGCATGGCGATAGGCGCGTCCAGGAGGCCGTGCAGCGTCAGATGGCGGAGATCAGCTACGCGCATACGAGCTTCTTCACCTCGCCCGCCGCCGAGGCCCTCGCCGATCACCTGTGTGAGGCGACCCCGGTTCCGCTCGACAAGGTCTATTTCGTGGGAAGCGGGTCCGAGGCGGTCGAAGCCGCCATCAAGATGGCGCGCCAGTATCATCTGGAGCGCGGCGAGCCGTCGCGAAAGCTGGTGATCTCAAGGCACCAGAGCTACCACGGCAACACCCTCGGTGCGCTGTCGGTCGGCGGAAACCCGCCCCGCCGCAAGCCCTACGGGCCGTTTCTGCTCGACGAGCCCAAGATCGAGCCCTGCTTTTCCTATCGCTACGGCCGGGACGGGGAGAGCGCGGAAGACTATGCGCTGCGCGCCGCGAACCTTTTGGAGGAAAAGATCCTCGAACTCGGCCCGGAGACCGTCGTCGCCTTCCTGGCCGAGACCGTGGTCGGTGCCACCGCCGGCGCCGTCACGGCCGAGGCCGGCTATTTCCGCCGCATCCGCGAGATCTGCGACCGCCATGGCGTTCTCCTCATCCTGGACGAGGTGATGTGCGGTGCGGGCCGGACGGGGAGTTTTCTGGCCTGCGAACAGGAAGATGTCGCCCCCGACATTCTCACGCTCGCCAAGGGGCTGGGTGGCGGCTATCAGCCGATCGCGGCCGTCATGTGCACGGACCATGTCTATCGGACCATCGTCGAGGGAAGCGGAAGTTTCGTGCATGGGCACACCTATTCGGCGCATCCGATCGCTTGTGCCGCAGCGCTCGCGGTCCAGCAGGTCATCCGCGAGGACGATCTGCTTGAAAATGTCGTCGAACGCGGCGCGCAGCTGCGCGAGCGACTGGAGGCCCGGTTCGGCAATCACCCCCATGTCGGCGACGTGCGCGGGCGCGGGCTTCTCCAGGCCATCGAACTGGTCGAGCATCGCGACGACAAGACGCCGTTTTCGCCGGACCGGCGCATCGGCGCGCGGATCAAGCGGGACGCCATGGCGCTTGGGCTGATGGTCTATCCGGGCGCCGGCACCATCGACGGCGTTTCCGGCGACCATGTGCTCCTGGCGCCGCCCTATACGGTCGATGCGAACACGATCGATCTGATCGTCGAGCGGCTGGGCCTTGCGGTGGATGCGGCCCTGGCGGAGTGATCCGGCCCTGCGCTCCTCCATGTCCACCTGTCTGTCCGGCGATTGAATGCCGGTTTCCCGTCGCCCCACGGCACGCCGGTCGCGCGCGCGGGAAACGGTCTGGGGTCATTGTTTCTAAGCGTGTCCTTGCAAAAATCGCCACCCTGAATATCCTACCAGTCTAACACCACCGAGACTGGAGGTCCGCTGTGTCCCTGTCCGCGTCTCTTTCCGGGGTCGTTCCCGAGGCCGTATCGCCGTTTTCCGCGGATGACGTCCTGAGGGCAGGGCGCCGGGTGCCGGGCGTGCTGCGCGAACGGGCGCAAGCCGGGGACGAGGCCTGTTGCCTGAGCGGCGAGACGGTGGCGATCTTCCGCGAGAACGGATTTTTCCAGGTCCTGCAGCCGCGCGGGTTCGGCGGTCTCGAGCTTCCGGCAATCACCCTCTTTCGTCTGCAAGGCCTTCTGGCGGAGGCGGACATGTCGGCCGGCTGGGTGATGGCCAACATGGGTGTGGTCTCGTTTCATCTGGCACTGTTTCCGCCCCAGGCCCAGGCGGATGTCTGGGGTACGGACCCCGACACGATCCTGTCGTCGAGCAACATGCCGGGCGGTCGCCTGTGCGCGGGGCCGGGCAGCGATTTCAGTCTTTCCGGGCGCTGGCGTTTTTCCAGCGGTGTTCAGCATGCCGACTGGCTGGTTCTCGGAGCGCTCATGGAGCGCGACGGGGAGCCCCGCGCCGGCGCCTGTCTGGTTCCCCGCGATGACGTGGAGATTGTGGCGGACTGGGATGTCATCGGGCTGCGCGGCACCGGCAGCCATGCGGTCGAGGTCACGGAGGTCCATGTTCCCGCCCACCGCTTTCTGGCGCATGAAGACCGCTTTCACGGCCGCACCCCGGGAACGCAGGTCAACACCGGGCCACTCTACCGCCTGCCGCTGCCGCAACTCCTGTTCCGGTCGATCTCGACCTCGTCGCTCGGCGGGCTGCGCGGGATGCTTGATGCCTTCCTCGCGGCAAACGGCGAGCGGACATCGATGATGGCGCAGCGCATAGCCGAGGATCCGCATGTGCGGGACCTCTGCGCCACGGTCGACGCGGATCTTGCCGCGATGTGGCGGGTGCTGGAGGGCGATCTTGCAGAGATGAGCGCGGCGGCCGAGCGCGGCGAGGAGTCGAGCCTGGCGCGGCGGCGTGTCTTCCGTCTGAACGCGACCCGCGTCGCTGACCGCTGTTTCCATCACGGGGCGAACCTTCTGCGCGCGGCCGGGGCTGCCGCGCTCTATCGCGGTTCTCCATTGCTTCGTTATTTCAATGATATGCTGGCCGCCCGTCAGCATGCCGCCAACCAGTATGAGCTTCACGCCCGAAACGATGGCGCTGCTCTCTTCGGGCTCGGTGAGGAGGATATGCTGCTGTGAGCAAGCCGATTGCAGATAAGCTCGATCCAGCGGCGCCGCGGCCGGCGCCGCTGCCGTTCTCCGTTGCCTTCGATGCTCGCGACGAGGATGAACTCCTCGGCCTGTGGCGCGACATCCTGCGGTCCAACCGATGGAGCGACGGGGACCACACGCGCGCCTTCGAGGCGGCGTGGAGCGCGCAGACCGGACTGGAAGCGGTGGCCTTCAACAACTGGGCGGGCGGCGCGCTGGCGGCACTCGACTTCGTTGGCGTGACGGGCGAGGTCGTGCTCTCGCCCTCCAACACCTTCCTGGCGACGCCGCGTTCGGCGCAGAAGTCGGGCGCATCTGTCGTGTTCTATGACTGCAACCGGGAGGACCTTTGCGGGTCTTTCGACGACTTCGTCGAAAAGGCCGAACGGCATCGGCCGAAGGCAGCCTGGATCGTTCATGTCGGCGGACATATCGCCTTCGATATCGAGAAGATCGCCGCCTATTGCCGGGAAAAGGGCATCTGGCTGATCGAGGATTGCGCCCATGCCCATGGCGCCAGCTGGAACGGTCGTGCGGCCGGGAGTTTCGGCGACGCCGGCATCTATTCCTTCTATCCCACCAAGACGATCTCCACAGGCGAGGGCGGCATGCTGGTCACCGCCAACCCCGACCTTGGCCGCCATGCGCGCTCGTATCGCGATTACGGCCGGGGTTCCGGCTATCGCATCGAAGGCATGAACTACAGGATCGACGAGTTCACCGCGGCAATGGGTGTGGTGCAGACGCGTCGTCTCGCCGATTTCGTCGGCTGGAAACAGGCCTATGCGCACGATGTGCTCGATCCTGCTTATCCCAACCGGGTGCGCCTGCCCGATGGGATGGAAAGCGGGTTTTACAAATACATCGTGTTCGACCCGATCGAGGGCGGGGCCGGCAAGGTCTACGAACTGCCGTGCCATCGCATCATGAAGGACCCCGCGGAGCTACCGAACACCGACTGGGTGGCGGAAAACCACTGGTGCGTCCCGATTCACTATCCGCGCGCAGTGTCTTGATCTGGACTTACAATGGTACCTAAAAGGTATTGTTTTGCCGGAAATTGTATGATCAACTGAATTTTGCCCGGCCAGGGGCGCCCTGGCGGTAGGTGACCAGGGAGCTTGCATGACCGATCACACTCCGCGCACCGAGAGTTCCGCCATCGACGGATCGCCCGTCTGGCTCTGGCTCGACCCGACCACCCGCTGCAACCTCGCCTGCCGGCTTTGCTACACGAAGCTCAGCCACGGCAAGGACGACATGACGCCGGAGGATCTCCGGCGCATGCTGACCGACCTGCGCGACAGCGGCTCGGTCGATGTGCAGACCATCCATCTGAACTGGCGCGGGGAGCCCTTGATGAATCCGCGCTTCGCGGAGCTGCTCGCCACCGTCGGCGATGTCATGCCAGGTGTGCCGCTTCAGTGGCACACCAACGGCACCATGCTGACCGAGAAGCGGGTCGAGGAGATCGTCTCCGTTGATTTCGACCACAAGATCTTCGTCTCGCTCGATGGCGGAAATCGGCTGTCGCATGACCTCAACCGGGGCGAGGGCAATTTCGAGAAATCCCTGCGCGGGCTGGAGGTCCTGCTCGACCGTGCGAAGGACCGGCCGGGGCTGCGCGTTGGCGTCTACCAGATCGATCTGGACGAGCCGGTCGAGGATTATGATCCGCGTTTTCTCAAGTTGCTGGAACGCGTCGACCAGTACGAGAAGGTCAAGCCGCTCCTGCCCGGCGGCGCGGAGCAGGCCATCGACAAGGTGGAGAGCCTGGAAAGCGACGGCACGCTCGACCGCATGCTGTCGGAGGAGGTGCTGCCGCATCTGCCCGTTCCGCAGCTTCCCTGCTTCTGGGCCGGGCATGTCTTCTGCGTCGCGCCGAACGGCGACGTGTCGATCTGCGTGATCAGCCATGGCCAGGCCGGGATCGTCGGCAATCTCCTGCGGGACGGCGTCGACCGGGTGCTGGCCGGCGCGCTCGCCTTCCGCTGCCGGCTTTCCGACCACGGGCGCGGGGCTGTCAGCCATTGCAAGGACTGCCGCAAGCCGGCGGGCCGAATCTTTCCGCAGCACATTCAAGACAAGCGCGCCGCCGCAGCCTGAGGCGGCGCACAAGGAGCATGATGATATGAAGCCTGCCTGGGCAATCGGACTGATGACCGGAACCGTTCTCGACGGGTACATCGACATCGCCATGATCAAGACCGACGGCGAGACGATCGATGCCTTCGGGCCCTGGGAACTTGCGCCTTATCCGGTCGATATCCGCGAGCTTCTCGGACGGACGTTCCAGGCGGCGCTCAAATGGCAGTTCGAGGGGCCGGAGCCGGCGATCTTCCGCGAGGCGGAAGCCGCTCTCACCGAAGCGCAGTCTCTCGCCGTGAACGGCTTCCTTGAGCGGCACGGCTATTCCGCGTCCGATATTTCCGCCGTCGGCTTTCACGGACAGACCGTGCTGCACCAGGCGCCGGAGGGCGGGCGGCGTGGCTACACGCGGCAACTGGGCGACGGTGCGATGATGGCGGACATCGTCGGCACGGATGTCGTTTATGATTTCCGCTCCGCCGACATGGATGCTGGCGGACACGGTGCGCCGCTGTCGGCAATCTACCACAAGGCAGCACTCAGAAAGATCAACGCCGGCGGCGACACGGCGGTGCTCAATCTCGGCGGCGTCGCCAATCTGACATGGTGCGACGGCGATCACATGGTCGCCTTCGACACCGGGCCCGCCAATGCGCCCGTGAACGACTGGATCTTCGAGCACAATGGCGGCGACATGGATGAGGGCGGTGCGATTGCCGCAAGCGGCACCGTCGACGAGGACCGGCTGCGCAAGCTTCTCGAACACCCCTTCCTCGCCGCGCCCTATCCCAAGTCGCTCGATCGTTTCGATTTCTCCGCCTCGATGGCGGAAGGGGCGAGCCTGGAAAACGGGGCAGCGCTTCTCACTGCCTTCACGGCCGGGTCGGTCGGAAAGGCGCTCGATCTCCTCCCCAGCCGCCCCCGCCGCATTGTCGTGTGCGGCGGCGGACGCAAGAACCCGGTGATGATGCGCGAGATCGCGAAACGCACCGGCGCGGAGGTCGTGCCGGCCGAAAGCGTCGGTTTCCGCGGCGATGCGGTGGAGGCGGAGTGTTTCGCCTTCCTCGCGATGCGCTCCAAGCGCGGCCTGCCGCTCAGCTTCCCGCTCACCACGGGGGTTAAGGAGCCGCTTGGCGGCGGGGTTCTCGCACAGGCGCGGGCGGCCGCCTGACAGTCCGGGCACTCCGGCAAGGCATATGGACACGCAGGATGCGTTCGATCGAGGACTATATGGCAAGCCTTGCAGACCGGCTCGGGCCGGGCTGCGGATCCGGCGGACCCGTGATTGCCCTGATGGAGATGGCCGGCGAGTTGCCGGAGATGGATCCCGCTCTCAAGACCGAGGACGCATTGTTTCACGGCTGCCAGTCCCGGGTCTGGCTCACCCTCGGCTTCGACCCCGATGCACGGACGGTGCGCGTGATTGCCGATTCCGACGCCCGCATCATGCGCGGGCTCTTATCGATCGCCGTCAATCTCTACGACGGGCGCAGCGCCGACGAGGTCGCCTCGATCCCGCCGGACCGGTTGCGCGAGGCCGGGATGATTGAACTGTTGGCGCCGAGCCGCGCCAACGGGTTCTATCGCCTCTTGAAACACATTCACGGCTATGGCGCGGCGCTGGCCGCGGAACGGGCGGAGCTGTCATGACCGAAAACGCCCTGACTGCCGAGGAGTACGCCTACTATCAGCGCCAGATGGTGCTGCCGGAATGGGGCGAGGCGGGCCAGCTTCGTCTCAAGGCGGCGCGCGTGCTCGTCGTGGGCGCCGGCGGTCTCGGTGCTCCGGTCCTGCAATATCTTGGGGCCGCCGGGGTGGGGCGCATTGGTGTGGCGGATGGAGATTTCGTCGAGGTCTCCAACCTGCACCGGCAGGTCATTCACACGATGGAGGATCTCGACACGCCGAAAACGACGAGTGCCGCGGCGCGGCTGCGGCGCGGCAATCCGCATGTCGCGGTGGTGGAGCATATGTTCCCGGTGACGGCCGCGAATGCGGCGGACCTCGTCGCCGGCTATGACGTCGTCGCCGATTGCACCGACAATTTCGCCACCCGCGATGTCCTGCATGAGGCCTGTTTCGCGCTGGGCCGGACGCTTGTCAGCGGCGCGGCACAGATGACGGAGGGCACGGTCACCACCTTTGCTGCCTTTCGCGGCGGCGCCAACCCGTGCTTTCGCTGTCTCTATCCGACGCCGCTTCCCCCCGAGGTCACTCCGTCCTGCTCGATGGTGGGGGTGGCGGGTCCTGTCCTGACGGTGATCGGCGGCCTCCAGGCGATGGAAGTCGTGAAGGAGATCCTCGGGATCGGAGGCGGTCTCAGCGGGCGGATCGTCATGTACGACGGTCTGTCCGCCGGCTTTTCCGAGGTGCCGCTCGCCCGGCGTGCGGGCTGCCCCTGTTGCGCGAAGGCCGAAGGTCCGCACCGCGAAAAGACGAAAGCTCAGCCTCCGGTAACCGGGGGATAGATCTCCACCACGTCCGAGGGAGAAAGCTCATGGTCCGCGTCGACATAGCGCCGGTCGATCACATAGCGCAGCGCCTGCGGCATCGCGAAGAGCGGCGCGGCCTCCGCGTGGCGCTCGGCGAGGAAACCGGTCAGATCCGCGATGGTGCGCACATCTGCGGGCCGGTCGATGTCTTCCTCGGCGCAACCGGTCTTGGTCTTGAGCCATGTATGGAATTTAACCTTCATTGCAAATCCTCCTGAATTTCGGGGAATTGTACTTGAATATATTATGAAAGAAAACATCAATATGCAAAATAAGTCCCTTAATAAGATAAAAGTACTTGACCTATCCAGGTATATTGCGGGGCCTTTCTGCGGTCAGATCCTGGGAGATCTTGGCGCCGACGTGGTGAAGGTCGAACGCGCCGACGGCGGTGAGGAAGGCCGTCGGGTTGGCGAGATGGTCGACGGCGAGACGCTGTTCTTCATGGGGGCGAACCGCAACAAGCGCAGCCTGACGCTCGATTTCCGCAATCCCGACGGTCAGGCGCTGTTGCGCCGGCTCGCGGCGGAAGCCGACATCCTGATCGAGAATTTCCGCCCCGGCACGCTGGAGAAGATGGGCTGCGGCTACGATGTCCTGTCGGCGAAAAATCCCGGCCTCATCCTGGTGCGCATTTCCGGCTTCGGTCAGGACGGACCGATGGCGTCGCATCCCTGTTTCGACGGGGCGGCGCAGGCCCACAGCGGCATCATGACACTCACCGGCCAGGCAGACGGAGCGCCAACAATGGCCGGCGTCTTCGCATCCGATTATTCGACCGCGCTTTATGCGAGCATTGCCGCACTTGCCGCCCTGCAGGCGCGTCAGGAAACCGGCAGGGGCCAGGTCGTCGAGGCCACGCTGATGGACAGCGCCTTGTCGATGCTGACGACGGCCATCGGCGAATCGAAGCTCTTCGGGATCGAGCAGTCTCGCCTCGGCAACCGCGACCGTTATCTCTCGCCGTCGCATTGCTTCAAGAGCCGCGACGACAAATGGGTCTATGTCGTTGCCGGCAACGACCATCATTTCGTGCGGTTCTGCGAGGCGATGGGCAAACCCGAGCTTCAGGACGACGAGCGCTTCGCGACCTTCTTCGCGCGCAACGCCAATGTCGCCGAGCTCGAGGCGATCATAGACGCCTGGGGACTGGAGCATGACGCGGAGGCGATTCTCCAGGCACTGCACGATGTGGGTGTCCCCTGCGAGCCGGTTGCCAGCATCGCCGATGTCGTGGAAAATCCTCACCTCGCCCATCGCGGGCAGATTGTCGACGTGCCCCATCCAGCCGGTGGAACGGTTCCCGTGCCGGCCTCCGCGATCAAGATGTCCGCCACCCCTCCCGGCGTCCATCGCGGCCCGCCGGCGCTTGGCGCGCATACGCGCGAGGTGCTGCAGGACTGGCTCGGGGTCGGGGATGCCGAATTGGCGACGATTGAGAAAACGGGATGTCTATGATCCGCGGCCATTCGGTGTAGATTGCCCGCGGCCCGCCTATTGTCGGGCTCCCGTTCGCCGGAGACACCATTGATGCCGGGATATGCTTTGAAGGCCGCTGCGATGGATGGCGCGCAGCTTGCCGACCGTGCCGCCGCGCTGCGTGCTGCCGGACTTCCGGTTGTGCTCGAATTGCACACCTTCGGCCCGCGTGATCTGGAAGATGCGGCGACAAGGCGCGTGTGTCTGGAAAATCTCGCAAGGTTGCGGCAAAGCCACGGCCCGCTCGATCTCACGGTGCATGTGCCCTTGCAGAAAGTCGCAAGAGTGACGGAGAGCGTTTTCGATTCGGGGCAGGTGGAGGACTCCCTGCGTTTCGCGGACGATGCGGGGTCCCACCGAGTTGTCATCCATCGCTACTGGGGTCTCGTTTACGGATCCGAGCCGCAGCGCGCGACGAGGCCCGAGGCAACGGCCGGGTTCAACGCGGAAATCGCGCGGCTGGCGCGGCTCGCGCCGGATATCCAGCTGCTGGTGGAAAACGTCGGCCATTATTCGCTGCTGCCACGCGACGGCACGTCGTTTCTCGCAGGTCCCCTCGATCATTTCTTTCCCTGGGAGATCGCGGAGTTCCGCGCCTTCGTCGCGGCCGAGGGGCTGAAGAATGTCGCCCCCTTCGTCGACACCGCCCATGCGACGCTCTCGGCCAATCTGTTCAACTGGCGCCGGGCGCATCCTGCGACCACCAAAGACGATCCCCGCTTTTGCGCCGTGCTCGATGAGGATCTGGAGCGCAGCGAACGGCTGCATCCGTTCGACTTCGTCGATGGCGACATGCCGTGGATGCATGTCAGCGACAGCGTTTTCTATCCCGATCCGGCCAACGGCCCGCCCGAGATTCCGCTCGATGCGCTGATCACGGAAGGCCTTGAGGTCGGCACCGGCAATCTGCCCTTCGAGAGGTTCCCCGACGCGCTGGGGCGCGACGCGACGACCGGTCTTGTTCTGGAAGTGGAGCCCGGCGTCGGCGAAAGCCATCGTGCCAACCGGGCGCAGGCGCGCTCCCTGCGGTATCTGCGGAAACTCTTCGAGGCCGGCTGAAGGGCCGGGCCGCCCGCTCACAGGCGGTGCGCCGTGCCCCAATGCGCCGGGATCTCAAAGGGAAGCTCTCCGGCATCGCCCAGTCCCCGTTCGTCCTGGCAGCTGCAGGCTTCGTCCACCGGCTGCGGCCGGTCGGTCACGTCGAGGCAATCGGCGATCAGGTTCATCTGCATGCGCTGAAACGGCGGGTCGAACCGCCCGGTCAGCCAGCCGATGGCATAGCCCGCCGCCAGCGTTCCGCTGGTGGTGGTGATATAGCCGACCGTGTCGATCTGCGGGATTTCATGCGCTTCCGGCGGTGGCGCCTGGTCTCCGGCGGCATCGATCAGGGCCTGACGCTCGGCCGGCGACATCAGCTCCTGGCGCATGCGCAGATCGTCGACCATGCCCCGGCAGCGCGGGCAGGGGTCGTGGGGGCGAAACAGCACCAACTGGATGATCTGACCCGTGACCAGTCCGTTCGCGCCCTCGATCAACCCGCCGCAATCGATGGCCGGCACCAGATAGCGCCGCGCCATGTCGCTGAGCACGAGCCGGCTGGTGTGCTGGTCGGTGCACCCCAGCAGCACATCCGCCTGCGCGACTTCCTCCACGATGGCGCGTTGCGGCAGGCGCCCGTCGAAGGCGATCACCTCGATGTCGGGGTCGATGCTGCGCACGTGGTCGCGGGCGAGCGTCGCTTTTAGCGTCGGCGTTTCGATGTGTTCGGGAAAACTCGCGTGGGTGCGCTCCAGGTTCGACGGGCTGATCACATCGGAATCGACGATGACGATCTTGCCGACGCCCGCACGTGCCAGCATCGGGATCGCGACCGAGCCGGTGCCACCCGCTCCGATCACGACGGCGGTCGCACGCCTCAGGCGCTGATAGGCCTCGACGCCGAAGGAACTGGTGAAGCGCGCGACCCGCTCGGGCGGCAACGGGTCCGGCGCCGGCGGCGTGCCGCCGCTCCAAAGGCGCACGCCGGGCCGGCCCTCGAGGAACATGCGGTCGACCTCGTGCCAGCCGTCGGCTGTTCGCCAGCGTGCCGCAATCTCCGGCGGCCCCTGCGGTGCAACGCCGATCAGGAGGCGAACCGCAGGCCCTTCCCCGGTTTCGGCAGGTGCCGGGGCATCGCCCCAGTCGTCAAGCGCGGCACGAAAGGCATCTTCCCCGTCAATCGCCAGCGCCCTTATGTCGGCCCGGACACCGTTTGGCCGCGCCGGCAGGGCGAGATGAAGCGGGCGCAGGGTCCAGACGGTCGCGTCCTGCGTGTGCGTAACGGCAAGCGTTGCCGCCCAGTCTTGCGCCGGCGCGCCGGGCAACGCGTCGGCGCGCAGCGTGTCGAATTCGGTTTTGCCAAGTCTCAGCAGGGTCTTTGCGACCTCATCGCGGGCGGGCATCCGGGCCTCCTGTGCGGGTGCGGCAAGCGGGGGCTAGCCGCCCATCACGAACTTGCGGGTCACCAGAAAATGAAGCCCCGAGCGCATGGGAAGCGAGCTATCCCGCGCAAGCGCTTCATAGGTGCGCGGCCCGGTTTCCCGCTCGACGATCGCGTTTTGCGCCGGGATCCCGGCAAGGGTTGCAAGATCGTCGGCGGTCATTGTCGGCGCGACGCCGCCGTCCCGGTCGAACCGCCGGCGGTTGATGGTGATTTCCAGTCTGTCGTCCATCGCAGGCTCTCCCTTTTTGACCGTCCCCGCCTTGATCGTTCAGGCGGCGCGGGGTCAGGACTGGCGCAGCCTCGGGTCCAGATCGTCGCGCAGCGCATCGCCGAAGAGGTTCAGCGCGAAGGCGACGATCAGGATCGCCACGCCGGAAAAAATCGCCGCCCATGGGGCGAGAAACAGGAAGTTGCGTCCCTCCGACAGCATCATGCCGAGCGAGGGCGTCGGCGGCTGGGTGCCAAGCCCCAGAAACGACAGCGAGGCTTCCACCAGGATCGCCGAGGACAGCAGCAGGCTGAACTGCACCAGGATGACGCTGACGAGGTTCGGCAGGATGTGATGCAGGATGATGCGCAGGTCCGAGGCGCCGATGGACCGCGCGCTCAGGACGAAATCGCTTTCGGCGACGACGAGCGCCGGCCCGCGCAGCAGCCGGGCGAAGATCGGCGTGTAGACGATGGCGATTGCGGCGGCCGTCGGCACGGCGCCCGGTCCCATCACGGCGATGACGCCGATGGCGAGCAGCATCACCGGAAAGGCGAAAAGCACATCCATCAAACGCATGATGATCCGCTCCGCCCAGCCCCGGTAGTAGGCCGCGACCAGGCCGAGGACGCTGCCGCCGAGAAACGCGACAAGGACGGCACTTGCCGAGATCGCCAGCGATGCGCGCAGGCCGAAGACAATGCGCGAGAGCACGTCGCGGCCCAATTGGTCTGTGCCGAGCCAATGCGCGGCGGACGGCCCCTTCAGGCGTTGCAGGATGTCCTGGGCCAGCGGGTCGTAGGGTGAAATCAGCGGCGCGGCGAGCGCGACAAGCACGATGACCGCGATCATCGTCAGCGCCACGGAATAGAGCGACAGCAAAGGCCTGCGCCGCCGGCGGCCTTGGGCCTGCGGGGGGCTTGCCTGTCCGCTCATTCCGAAATCCTCGGGTCGATCAGGGCGTAGACGACGTCGACGGCGAAATTGACGAAGACGAAGCTGCAGGTCACCAGCAGGATCGTCGCCTGTATCAGCGGATAATTGCGTTCCGCGATGGCGCCGAGGATCAGCCGGCCGAGACCGGGGATGGCGAAGACCTGTTCGATCACGATGGCCCCGCCGAGCAGGTAGCCGGCCATGATCCCGACGCTTGTGATGAAGGGGATCAGCGCGTTGCGCAGGGCGTGGCGGTAAAGCACGCGCCGCGCCGGCACGCCCTTGGCCCGCGCGGTGCGGATATAATCCTGCTGCATCGCCTCCAGCAGCGTGGAGCGCAGCAGGCGGGCGAGATTGGCCATGATCGGCAGGCTGAGCGCGAAGGCGGGCAGGATCATCCGCGCGAGATTGCCGAGCGGATCCTGCGAGAAGGGCACATAGCCGAGCATCTGCACGTTCGGCGCCAGCGCCGACAGCACGAGGATCATGATGATACCGAGCCAGAACGGCGGAATCGTGAGGCCGACCACGGACCCGGCCTGCACCAGCGCCTCGCCGCGTCGGCCGCGCAGTCGCGCCATCAGGATGCCGAGCGGAATGGCGAGGATGACCGCGGTGGCGAGCGCCAGCAGCGTCAGTTGCAGCGTCGGCCAGACATGGGCGGCGATCTCGTCGATCACCGGCTTGCCGGTCCAGATCGAGACGCCGAAGTCGCCGCGCAACACATCCGAGAGCCAGGCGAAATACTGTTCGTGAATGGGCAGGTCGAGCCCGAGGCGCGTGCGCACCGCCGCGATGCGTTCGGGCGTCACTTCCGCATTGGCGCCCAGCATGATCGCGACGGCATCGCCCGGGATCATCCGGATGAAGCCGAAGACCAGCACCGAAACGCCTGCGATCACGAAGGCGAGGTCGACGAGGCGTCCGCGAAGCCGTCTGAGAAACACCATGGCCGGGCAATCCGTTCGGCGGGGGAGGCCGGCGGCGGCCGTCGCCGCCGGACCCGCGATGGCAGATCGGTCAGTTGCCGAGCGTGACGGACTTCAGCGATCCGAGCGAGCGGTTGGGGTAGATGGTGAAACCGTCGACGGCCTCGCGCATCGCGGTGTAGAGCTGGCCATAGGCGAGAAACAGCACCGGTCCGTCGCAGGCGAGCGTCGACTGGACCCTGGCGTAGATCTCGCGACGACCGTCGACGTCGGTTTCCTCGCGGCCCGCGTCGAGCAGGGCGTCGAGCTCGGGGTTGGAGTATTTGAACACATTGGTCGAGCCGCCGGTACGGAAGGTCCGGTAGAAATAGTCGTCCGGCTCGATCGTTCCCGAGTTCAACGAGACGAACATGTCGAACTCCGAATTCCGCCAGTCCTGCACGAACTGCCCGATCTCGGGAATGTCCAGCGTCAGTTCGACGCCGACGGCGGCGAGCTGCTGCTGGATGACCTGCGCCATCGCCTTTGTGTCGTCGCGCGGAAGCACGAGAAGCTCAAGCTCGACCGGCGGGGTCACCCCGGCCTCGGCAAGCAGCGCCCTGGCCTTTTCCGGATCGGGGGTAAAGCAGGCAAGCTCGTCGACCGGCGTCGCGAAGCCCTTGAGCGCCGGCGACAGAGGGCCGCCCGGCACGCCCGCGCCGAAGAGCGCTGCCTGCACCAGATCGTTGCGGTCGATCGCATAGTTCAGCGCTTCGCGGACCTTCGGATTGTCGAGCGGCGGCCGCGTCACGTTCAGCCCGGTGAGCGAATAGGCGAGCTCCAGCGTTTCCTGCAGCTTGATCTGCGGTTGCGACTGCAGCTGCAGCGCCGTCACCGCATCGGTGTTGGGCAGCATGTGGTACTGGCCGCTCGTCAGGCCGACCTGTCGGGTGGCGGCTTCCGGCACGATGTTGAAGTTGACGCCGTCGAGCTTCGGCAGTCCGTCCTGCCAGTAGCCGTCGTTGGCCTCGAGGCGGATTGCGACATTCGGCTGCCACGCGACGAACCTGAACGCGCCGGTCCCGTCCGGCGCGCGCTGCAGCGTTTCGGTGTCGCCGGCGTATTTCGCCGGAACGATGGCGATGGTGGTGAGCGAGGACAGCAGCGGCGCCGACGGCGCTTTCAGCTTGACCACGACGGTGCTGTCGTCGGGCGTCTCGATGCTGTCGACCGCCGCAAGCCGGCTGGCGAGCGGCGAGCCGGTCGCCTCGTCCAGCACGCGCTTGAGGCTGGCGGCGACGTCGGCGGAGGTCATCGTCCCGCCGCTGTGGAAGGTCACGCCCTCGCGCAGGGTGAAGGTGTAGGTTGTCTTGTCCTCGGAGATCTCCCAGGCGCTGGCGAGCCCGGGCACGATGTTGAGGTCGGCGTCGAGGGCGGTCAGCCCCTCGTAGATCGTTCCGTCGATGATCTGGAAGGAGGAGAAGGCGGTCACGATATGCGGATCGAGACCGGAGGGCGAGCTGTCGACGGCGACCTCCAGCGGGGCCGCGTGAGCGGCGACGGATAGGCCGAATGCGAGCGCGGCACCGGATGCGATGAAGGATTTGCGCAGACTGTCCATGAACCCCAAACTCCCCTCTGGATACAATTCTGAAGTGCCCGCCTTGCCGGTGTCGAGCTTAGGCTGTTATGCTAGTCCACCTGAATACCATTTACAAGATGGTCGCGATTTCAAGGGTACCAGTAAAGGACGAGTCCGGCGTGTCGGCAATCGCAGCAATTCGATCCTATCAGACAAAATCGCGAGGCGTGACCATCCGGTTGCAAGAGCCTCCGTCTCCTGTTCAGGCTGTGGTCCGTTCGGGATCGCGGTCGCGCGGGTTCGCAGGGGCGCGCGCGTGCTGAGGATCGAGGACCTGTGTCTGGAGGCCGGGTCCGGTGTTCTCGTCGATGGGATCGACCTGTCGGTGGACGAGGGCGAGATGCTCGGGTTGGTGGGCGAATCCGGCTGCGGCAAGACGATCACCGCGCTGTCGGTGCTGGGTCTTTTGCCGAGCCAGGCCGTTCGCGTGACGCGCGGGCGGATCCTGTTCAACGGCCGCGACATCGCCCGCCTCGGCGACGACGAAATGAACGCGGTGCGCGGCAACGACATCTCGATGATCTTCCAGGAGCCGATGACCTCGCTCAATCCGGTGATGACCATCGGCGACCAGATCGGCGAGGGACTTGCGCTCCATCGCGCTCTTGAGGGCGCGGAGCAGGCCGCGGAGGTCGACCGGTTGCTGGCGCTCGTCGGTCTGCCGAACGGGCGCGACCAGCGACGAAAATATCCGCACCAGCTCTCCGGCGGACAGCGCCAGCGGGTGATGATCGCCATGGCGCTTGCCTGCGAGCCGTCGCTCCTGATCGCGGACGAACCGACCACGGCGCTCGATGTCACGATCCAGGCACAGATTCTCGATCTGATCGGCGAGATGCGCGCCCGCTTCGGCATGGCCTGTGTTCTGGTGACACATGATCTCGGCGTCGTCGCGGAGACCTGCGACACGGTGGCCGTGATGTATGCCGGGCGGATCGTCGAGCAGGGTCCGGTGGCGGATGTGTTCCGCAACCCGCGTCATCGCTACACCGAGGCGTTGCTGCGCACGATCCCCGCCGCCAACAGGCCGGGCTCCGCCCTTCCGGCGATCACCGGCACGGTGCCGCAACCCGGCGCGCGGCCGCCGGGCTGCGCCTTTGCCGAACGCTGTTCATCGGAATTGTCGCAATGTGTGGGCGAGAGACCGCCGCGTGTTGGAGAGGCGGAGCATTTCGCCATGTGCTGGAACCCGGCCTCATGACCCCGCTTCTGTCCGTCATCGATCTGGTCAAGCATTATCCCGCCGGCGCCGCCGGCAAGGTATTGGCGCTCGACGGCATCAGCTTCAACCTTGCCGAGGGGGAGGTGCTGGGCGTCGTCGGGGAATCGGGCTGCGGCAAGAGCACGCTCGGGCGCACGATCATGCGCCTTGCGCGCCCGACGTCCGGGGAAATCCGCTTTCGCGGCACGGATCTCGCCGGGCTGAAGGGCAAGGCGCTCAAGGCTGCGCGCGCCGAGATCCAGATGGTGTTTCAGGATCCCTTCGGGTCCCTCAACCCGCGTCACAGCGTGGCGACCATCGTCGGCGAGCCGCTGGTGGTCCACGGCCGGCCGGATCGCGCGGCCCGGGTGCGCGAACTGCTCGATCTCGTCGGCCTGCCGCAGACGGCGGCCGCGCGTCTTCCGCATGAATTTTCGGGCGGGCAGCGTCAGCGCATCGCTATCGCCCGCGCGCTCGCCCTGTCGCCGCGCATTCTCGTTGCCGACGAGGCGGTGTCCGCGCTTGACGTGTCGATCCAGTCGCAGATCATCAATCTCTTTGCGGAGCTGCGCCGCGAGCTCGGCCTGTCGATGATCTTCATCAGCCACGACCTGTCGGTGGTGCGCCATGTCAGCGACCGCATCGCGGTGATGTATTTCGGAAAATTCGTCGAAACGGCGCCGGCCGAGGAGCTTTTCCACGCGCCGCTCCATCCCTACACCCGCGCACTGATGTCGGCGATCCCGAAGCTGCCGGGGGCGGAGCGGGCAGGCGAAGGATCGGCACAACGGATCGTGCTCAAGGGCGATGTGCCCAATCTCGCTTTCCGGCCGGAGGGCTGCCTGTTCCACCCGCGCTGCTACGTCATGCGTGACAGATGCCGCCGGGAGGAGCCAGAGCTTGCGCCGGCGCACGGTGAGGGGGGCGACGCCCGGCTGTGTGCGTGCCACTACGCCGGAGAGGACTTCGCCGACGCACCGACATGAGGCGGCCGGCCCGTCAGTGCTCCTGACGGGTGCCCGCAATCCAAACCGATACCAGCGCGCGGTCCGCGTCGAGGCCGAGAATGTCCGCGCGCGCGCCGGGGCGCAGATGCCCGCGATCGTGCAGGCCGAGCATCTGCGCGGGACAGCGTGACGCCATGCGCAGGACGTCCTGAAAGGGCGCGCCGCAGGCGTCGGCCATGATCCGGACGCCGGAAATCATGTCGAGATCAGAGCCGGCGAGCGTGCCGTCGGCAATCGTGAGACGCCCGTTCTCGCGCATCACGGTGCGTCCGTTCAGCTCGAACCGGTCGTCCGCGTGGCCGACCGATGACATGGCATCGGTAACCAGGGTGATCCGGCGGTGTCCGGCCGCGCGCAGGGCAAGGTCGAGCATCGCGGGATGCACATGGTGCCCGTCCGGGATCAGCCCGCAGTAGACCTGAGCGTTTGCAAGCGCGGCGCCCGCAAGACCCGGGTCGCGATGATGCAGCCCGCTCATGGCGTTGAACAGATGCGTGACCGAGCGCGCGCCGGCCTTCAGCGCCGCGCTGGCGGCAACGAACCCCGCGTTGCTGTGTCCGAGGCTGACGTGAACACCCGCCCTCGACAGGGAGCGGATGTCGTCCAGCGAGGCGTTTTCCGGTGCGACCGTGGAAACGACGGCGCCAAGGTCGTCGCGGGTGAGCCGGTCGCGATCGGAGCGCTCCATCGGCCGGATGAAGCTTGGATCGTGAACGCCGCATTTCTCCACAGAGATATGCGGCCCCTCGAAATGAACCCCCGCGATCGCCGTGTTGCCGTCTGCGATGACCTGTGCGATCGCGCTGGCGGCGGCCGCCGTCACGTCCGGGGTGTCGGTGATCACCGTGGGCAGCAATGTGGTGGTGCCGAAACGGGCATGGGCGGCTGCAATGGCGCGCGCGCCGTCTGCGGTTGGCGTTTCGTTGAAGAGCACACCGCCCCCGCCGTTGACCTGCCAGTCGACGAAGCCCGGGCACAGGAGCGATGCCTCCGTGTCAATCCGCTCCGCGTCACGGGGGATTTCCGAAACGGGAACGAGCGCGCGTACCCGCCCGTCCTCGATCAGCAGGGCGCTGTCGGGATGCATCCGGTCCCCGTCGAAAATGGTTGTGGCGATTAGTGCGGTTCCCCCACTCATGATACCCCCGTCATAGTGTCTCCGTGACCTTGTTCAGCAGTTGCGGCGCATCCGGATCGAACCCCAGGGCTCCGGCAAGGTGTTCGATGAAGCGATAGAATGACGTGATCTGGCACAGCGGATCGAGCAGGGGGTCGGGGGCGGCGATGCAGGGCAGCGGCGTGATCGCCCGTCCGTCCGAGGCCACCTCGCCGAGCGGGTCTGCGACGAAGACGCGCGCGCCCGAGCCGGCGAGCCGCGCAACCGCATCCAGAAGACCGGGCCGCGCTTCATCGCGACTGAGAAAGACAAGGGCGACGAGACCGTTGGCGGCCAGCTGGATGGGGCCGTGCATGACTTCGGCGGCGCTGTAGCTTTCCGCGTGGATCTGGCAGGTCTCCTTGAACTTCAGGGCGGCCTCCTGGGCGATGGCGAAGCCCGGGCCGCGGCCAATGACATAGATCGAGCGCGCATTCGAGGCGGCCGGGACCAGCGCCGACCAGTCGCAGGACAGGGCGTTGCGCAGTCGGTCCGGTGTCCGTGAGACGGCGGTTCCAAGAGAGGCCGTTTGCGTCCACGCCGCGACAAGCGCGGCCATCGCCGACAGCGAGCAGACATAGGACTTGGAGGCGGCGACGGCATGTTCCGGCCCGGCTCCGATGTCCATGGCGATATCCGCGCCGGTCGAAAGCGGCGAGGGGGACGTGTTGACCAGCGCCAGGGTGAGTGCGCCGGCCTGGCGGGCCATGTCCTGAAAGGCGGTGAGATCCGGGCTTCGCCCCGATTGCGAGACGCTCAGGCAGGCCGCGCCGTCGAGCCGCAGGGACCGTCCGTAGACCGAGGAGATCGAGGGGCCGATCGAGGCAACGGGACGTCCGGCCGTCATTTCGCTGAGATACTTCAGATAGGTGGCCGCGTGATCGGAGGACCCCCGCGCCACGGTGATCAGCATCTGCGGATCGTGGCGCCTCAAGGCGGCGCCCGCCCGCTCGAAGTCATCCCGACGATCCGCGACCTGCATCGCGACCCTGTCCGGGATTTCATCGGTTTCCTGCCTCAGCCGGGTGGTGGCGGTGCTGCGGGTCATCACGTGTCCATCCGTGGTCTGGGAAGGGTCAGTTCGACGACAAAGTCGTAGCGGTCGCCCTTGTAGTAGGAGCGGGTGAATTCCACCGTGCGGCCGGATCCGGTGCGCGACAGGCGCTCGATGTAAAGCGCGGTCTCGCCCTCCTCGCCGCCGAGAAGGTCCGCCTCGAACGTGGGAAGACGACAGGCATGCATGCGTTGCAACGCCTTTTCCGGTAGCGCGCCAGCGCTTGCGAGCGCTTCGTAGAGTGAATCGCCGATGCGCTCGATGGAGGGCAGCAGGCGCGCGGGCACCACCGCGAGTTCCACCGCGAGCGGCAGTCCGTCGGCAAGCCGCAGACGGTGCAGGCGCAGGACCTTTTCACCCGGGGAAAGGCCGAGCGTCATCGCTTCCTGGGTCGACGGCAGGGCATAGCTGCGCTGCAGCCACCGGGCGGAGGGCACATGTCCGAGCGACACCATGTCCTCGCTGAAGCCGGTCAGGACGCCGAGCGACTGTTCGATCCGTCCCGGTTCCTCGCTGACATAGGTTCCCGATCCATGCCTTTGATGCAGCAGGCCCTCGCGTACCAGGAGTTCCAGCGCCTTTCGGATGGTGACGCGCGACAGGTTGGTTGCGGTGACGATGGTGCGTTCCGACGGCAGTGCCTCGCCCGGCTTCAGCGATCCGTTCCGGATCATCTCGCGCAGCCGATTGGCGAGCTGGATATAGCGAGGTGTCGGATTGGCTGTGTCTATCGGCTCCTGATCGAGAAACAGGCTTTCTGTTGTGGTCATCTTCTTTTCCGTGTTTCCGGGGAGGCTGGTGCGCCGGATCTTGTCTTTGACGTTTCGGGTGGCCGGGGTGGGGATGAGAGGCGGTTTTCGCTAGCTGCGCTGCATATCGAGCGGTCTTCGCCCCGCCAGGATCGCGGCGCCGTCCAGCGCATCGCCAAGCGGCGGGCTGAGTTTCTTTCGCAGATCCGGCGCAAGCCAGCTTTCCAGAACGCTTCCCAGTCCGCCGATCAGGGTCAGGCGCGGCGCCCCCCTGTCCCGGAGCGCGCGGCAGATGCCGTCGATCTTGGCGGCGCCGTCCTGCATGATGCGCCGCGCGGCGGTGTCGCCCTCGTCCGCATGGCGCACGACCGCCGGCGCGAAGGTGGCGTAGTCCGTTGCCGTTGCCGTGTCCATCCACGCCACGACCTCGCGCGGATCGCGATTGAAATGCATGAGGATCTCGTTCAGCAGGGCGGTTCCGGCGGCGCGCCCGTCATGGGCGAGCATCGCGAGGCGGATCGCCCTGAGCCCGAGATAGGCACCGCTCCCCTCGTCGGAGATCGGAAAACCATAGCCGCCGACCTTTATGTCATGTCCCTTGACCCGCGCGATCCCGCAACTGCCGGTTCCAACGATCACGATGCCGCCGTCGCCGCCGTTGTGCGCGCCGAGGCAGGCGATCACGCCGTCGCTGGCGAAAGCGACAGAGGTGAAGGGATGCGGCTTCGCTTCAAGCGCCTCCAGCGCACCGGCGCGCGACAGGCCGGCAACGCCGATACCGGCATGGACCTTGCGCTGTCCCCGCGGATCCATGCCGGCCTCGGCATAGGCATTGCAATAGGCGGTCTCGATGGCACCCCAGGAGGCATCGATGCCGAAGCGGGTCGCGGCCGGTCCGGCGAGACCGCGTCCCAGGATTGTGCCGTCGGCCTGCTCCAGCCGGGCGCGGCAGCCCGTGCCGCCGCCGTCGACGGAGAGGTACAGCGTCTCCGGCGTCATTGCGCCACCCGCGCGATCTGCGCGCCGCAGCGTGTCAGCTTGCCGTCGATGTCCTCATAGCCCCGGTCCAGGTGATAGACCCGGTGCACCACCGTCTCGCCCTCCGCGACGAGGCCGGCGAGGACCAGCGACATGGACGCCCGGAGATCGGTTGCCATCACCTCCGCGCCCTGCAGCCGCGACACGCCGCGCACCGTGGCGGCGGCACCCGACAGCGAGATGTCCGCGCCCATGCGCTGCAGTTCCGGCACATGCATGAAACGCTGCTCGAAGATCCGCTCACGGATGACCGAGACACCGTCGGCCAGGCACATCAGCGTCATGAACTGGGCCTGCAGGTCGGTCGGGAACCCGGGAAAGGCTTCGGTCGCCATGTCGACGCTGTGCAGCGTCCCGCGCCGTTCCGCGATCAGCCCGCGGTCGGTGGGGAAAATCGAGAGGCCCGCCGCTTCCAGCAGGTGGCAGGCGGCCCCCAGGTGCTCCAGCCGTCCGCCGATCACCTCCAGGCGCCCCCCCGTCAGCCCGGCGGCGACAAGATAGCTCGCCGCCTCGATGCGGTCGGGCAGGATCGTGTGGCTTGCCGGTCGCCAGCTCGCCGGCCCCTGCACCAGCATCCGGTGCGTGCCCGCGCCCTCGATCGTCGCCCCCATTGCGCTCAGGAAGGCGGCGGTGTCGGCGATCTCGGGCTCGCGCGCGCAATTGACGATCTCGCTTTCGCCCGTTGCGCTGACCGCGGCCATCAGCGCGGTGTGCGTCGCGCCGACGGTGGGCGTGGGGAACACGATCCGCGCGCCTTTGAGCCCGCCGCGCGCAGTCACGTCGATGACCCCGCTCTCGGTCTGCACCTCGGCACCGAGCTGCTGCAGCGCCTCCAGATGAAGATCAACCGGGCGGGTGCCGATCGCGCAGCCGCCGGGCCGGGAGATCCGGGCATGGCCGAACCGCCCGACGAGCGGGGCGAGCACCAGGAATGACGCGCGCATCCGCCGCACGATGTCGTATGTGGTCTCGGAGCTGGACACATTGCCGGTCGACAGGGACAGGCGGCCGTTGCGCAAGGGGCCGACGTCCGCGCCAAGACCGCCGAGGAGATTCAGCATGGAATCCACGTCCGATACGTGGGGCACATTTGCCAGAGACACTTGTGTGCCACCGAGAAGGGAGGCGGCGAGTATCGGCAGCGCGGCATTCTTCGCGCCGGCGATCTGCACCGAGCCCGAAAAGGGATATCCCCCCTGGATAACGAGCTTGTCCATCAGCGCGTCCGTTGTCTGTGTGGCGATCCGGCTTAATAAAGCCAATTATCGTCCACTTCGCCTCGTCAAGGCAAGGTGTGAGCCGCAAGGCGAGCGTCAGAGCGGCGCCCCTTTGCAAGGGATGGTGGAAAGGTTACATGATCTCGCGTCGGTCCTTGAAAGACGGATATGAAGATTGGTAGTATTCTGGTCTCTATAACAGACCGGGAATTCGGGAGTCCACGATCAATGGAAGGCTCAGGGGCGCCGCGCCCGCAGACGGAAGCGCTCGGTGCCGCGTTCCGCAATCTTGAAGACCTTGCGCTCGGCGACCTTGCCGCCGCGCTGATCGACAGCCAGGCCGGGGCGCTTGCCGCCTTGCACAAGGCGTTGCCGGATCTCGAGCGCGCGATTTCCGTCGCCCTCGAGGTCTTGCGTGCGCCGGACAGTCGCCTGATCTATTGCGGCGCCGGCACGTCCGGGCGCGTCGCGTTGCTGGATGCCGTGGAGCTGCACCCCACGTTCAACTGGCCGAGCGAGCGGGTGCATGTGCTTCTCGCCGGCGGCGTGCAGAGCCTGGGCGAGGCGCAGGAGGGGGCGGAGGACGATGCCGCCTCCGCCGCGCGCGCACTGGCCGCGCTCGACGTCGGGCCACGCGATGTCGTGATCGGCCTTGCGGCAAGCGGCACCACGCCGTTCGTGTTGCAGGCGATGGCCACGGCGCGCGCGGCGGGCGCGACCACCATCGGCATCGCCAACAATCCGGGCGCGCCGCTGCTTGACGCGGTCGACGGCCCGATCCTGCTGGAAACCGGGCCGGAAGCTCTGGCCGGCTCGACGCGGCTGACGGCCGGGACGAGCCAGAAAATCTGCCTCAACACGTTCTCCACGGCTGTGATGATGCGGCTCGGGCGTGTTTACGGCGGACATATGGTCGACATGCGCGCGACCAACGCCAAGCTTCGAAAGCGGGCGCAGGCGATTGTCGCCGATATCGCCGGCTGCGACGCCGAGACCGCGCGCCAGGCGCTGGAGTCCTGCGACCAGAACGTGAAGCAGGCGATCCTGGTGCTGAAGGGGGCGGCGCCCGCCGATGCGGCGCGATTGCTGGACGACGTTTCCGGCGATCTCGGCGCGGCGGTGAAAGCGTTCGAGGGAAATGCGTCGTCCTGAAGCGGGACGTCGTTGCTGCCATGGACGCGGAGCGCAAACGGTCTTATCAAGGCGACGTTCACAACGAAGGAAGCCCCATGACCATTCGCCTTCATCGCGGTGACCTGCCCGACCTTGCGTCGCCGGAGCTTTCCGCCTACCAGGCCGCGGATGCGGTTGCCATCGATACCGAAACGCTCGGCCTGAAGCCGCACCGCGACCGGCTGTGCGTCGTTCAGCTGTCGCCCGGCGACGGCACGGCCGACGTGGTGCAGATCGCCGCCGGCCAGAACAGCGCGCCGAACCTGGAACGCCTGCTCGCCGATCCGGCCAAGCACAAGCTCTTTCATTTTGCCCGCTTCGACGTGGCGGTCCTTGAAAATGCGCTGGGCATTTCCTGCGCGCCGGTCTGGTGCACCAAGATCGCCTCGCGGCTGGTGCGCACCTACACCGACCGGCACGGGTTGAAGGATCTCTTGCGCGAGATGCTCGGCGTGGAGATCTCCAAGCAGCAGCAAAGCTCCGACTGGGCGGCGGAAACGCTGAGCGAGGCACAACTCGCCTATGCCGCATCCGACGTGCTTTATCTGCATGCGTTGCGGGAAAAGCTCCAGGAGCGGCTTGTGCGCGAGGATCGTACGGCGATGGCGGAAGCCTGTTTCGCGTTTCTGCCGACGCGCGCGCGCCTTGATCTCGCCGGTTGGGACGATACCGATATCTTCGCGCACAGCTAGCAGCGTCCCCATGAATGAGGCCGTACCCTGGCAGCGTCCCGGGGTCGCGGTGAACCGAACCTTGCCACGGCCCGGATGACGCGACGGGCAGACAAGTGCGTTTTAAACACCTATATCTTGCGCGAGGATCGCGCCTGTCTGGCGCGGCGGTTCGTGATTCGGGCTTGAATGGATCAAGAGGCTTTGGTGCATCGTCATCCGCAGGCCGGGCTGACCCCGGGCGAGACGGATCCTGCGTCCGCAACGGACCGGACGGTGGAGGCCGCGCGCCTGTCGGGCGTCCGGGCCTCCGCGCGTGCCGCCTCGCGGCGCCATTCGCGCCGCGTGCGCATTATGCGCATTCTGGTGCCGGCAAGCGGTGCGGTGCTGCTTCTCGTGATTGCCGGCATGATCGGTGTCAGCAACTACCTGAGCGGACTGGGGTTGGGGACGGTCAGCTTCACGGCCGACGGGCTTGTCATGGACAGTCCCGAACTGTCGGGCAATGACGGAGAGCGCTCCTACAGGGTGTCGGCAAAACGCGCGATCCAGCGCATCAGCGATCCGCGCATCATCGACCTCGAAACGATCACGGCGGAACTGCGGATCAGCGCGGACCAGAAACTCGACATCGTCGCGGCGCGGGGCACCTACAACAGCGTCGAGGAAACGCTGCTCCTGGCAGATGGCATCGATGTCGTCACCAACGACGGCGAAACCGCAACGTTCGGAACGCTGAACATCGCGCTTAAAACGGGCACAATTCGCAGCGATGATCCCGTCGGGCTTACGTCTTCTTTCGGCACCCTGCGCGCCGGACGCATGCAATTCGACCAGGACGAAGGCAAGCTGACCTTCACGCAAGGAATTCAGATGACCATTCAGCCGCCTCAATCGGAGACCAGCCAATGACAGACATCCGGCCCTTGCGCCGCCTTGCGATTGTTTTCGCGGCCCTTGTTTTGGGCGCCGCGCATCCGGCGACGGCACAGACCTTTTCCGATGCCTTCGCGGGCTTCGGCTCGAACGACCGGGAACCGATCCAGATCGAGGCGAAGGAACTCCAGGTCCAGGACAAGAGCCAGAGCGCCGTCTTCAGCGGCGATGTCGTCGTCACGCAGGGCGATGCCGTCCTCAAGACGCAGCGTCTTGTCGTGCATTACGACGGATCGGCGGCCGGTGGCGTCAACCAGCGCATCGCCCGCCTGGAAGCGAGCGGTCGCGTGCTGATCGCCTCCAAGGACCAGAAGGCGACGGGCCAGAACGCTTCTTTCGACATGAACCGGCAGATGATGGTGATGACCGGCAAGGAGGTTGTGCTGTCGCAGGGGCCAAACGTCGTTACCGGCAACCGGCTGACGGTCAATCTCAAGACCGGCCAGGCGGATCTCGAGGCCCCCAAGAACGGCCGCGTCAGGGTGCTGATCCAGCCCAACAGCATCAACAACGGGGCTCCGCAGAACTGATCAAGTCTCGACAGCGGAAGAGCGGCTGCGTATTCCTGACGGAGGCGGGCCTGTCGTGCGCACGATCGTGTGCATCCGGTTTGCTTCCGCGGGGGCGCTCTTGCCGGAGCCAGCTCCTCGCCGCCCCGACCCTGTGCGCAATGGATATGTCGTGAAGCTCTTTTCCTTCCTCAACGCCTCTTCCGTCGCGGTGTCTCACGCGGAAAGCGGACATGCGCCCGAAGCCGAGGACGGCCTGCTCGTCGTCGACGGCATCGGCAAGAGCTACAAGCGCCGTCAGGTGGTGCGTCAGGTCGGGCTCACGGTGCAGCGAGGGGAAGCGGTTGGCCTGCTTGGTCCCAACGGCGCGGGCAAGACGACCTGCTTCTACATGATCACCGGACTGATCCAGCCCGACCATGGCACGATCCGCCTCGACGGTTTCGACATCACCCGCTTGCCGATGTATCGCCGCGCCCGGCTCGGGATCGGCTATCTGCCGCAGGAAGCATCGATTTTTCGCGGCCTGTCGGTGGAAGACAACATTCGCGCCGTGCTTGAGGTCGTGGAGCCGGATCGCCGGCAACGCGCCGAGGACCTGGAAGCGCTTCTGGACGAGTTCGGCGTGACCCATTTGCGCAAGTCGCCGGCGATCGCGCTTTCGGGCGGCGAGCGCCGCCGGGTCGAGATCGCCCGGGCGCTGGCCAGCCGTCCCACCATCATGCTGCTCGATGAGCCGTTTGCCGGCATCGACCCGATCGCCGTCGGCGACATCCAGCAACTCGTCCGTCATCTGACCCAGCGCGGCATCGGCGTCCTGATCACCGACCACAATGTTCGCGAGACGCTTGGCCTGATCGACCGCGCCTACATCATTGCCGCCGGCGAAGTGCTGACGGAAGGCTCGCCCTATGAGATCGTCGCCAACCCGGATGTGCGACGCCTCTACCTCGGCGAGCAGTTTACGCTTTGAAGCGGCTCCCCCGATAAGTTACAAAGCAAGAAGCGGACCAACCGGGAAGCAGGCGCTTCCGGTGCCGGCCCTGCCGGGCAGGGTCTCGTTCCTGAAACGCATACCGGGGATCTGAATGGCCCTGTCGCCGAAGCTTGAAATCCGTCAGGGCCAGTCCCTGATCATGACGCCGCAGCTGATGCAGGCGATCAAGCTTTTGCAGATGTCGAGTCTCGACCTGACGAGTTATGTCGAGGCGGAAATGGAGCGCAATCCGCTGCTGGAGCGCGTCGAGGGCGAGGGCCAGGCCGCGGATCCGGCGGAGCCCGCCGCGCCGGATGCATCGTCCGCGGAAGGGGCAGGTGAGGCCGACGGCGAGTGGATCCGCTCCGAGCTTTCCGACAGCGCGCAGGAAATCGCGGGACGCCTCGACACCGATCTCGGCAATGTCTACCCGGATGATCCGGGCACGCGCGCCGGCCAGGAAAACGGTGGCGCCGCGGGGGAGACCCTGCAGCGCGACCCCTTTCAAGGCGGGCTCGGGGCTTCGCGCGGGTCGGGCAGCGGGGGCGGCGACGACTACAACCTGGAGGCATTCGTCGCGTCCGAGATGACGCTGCAGCAGCATCTGGCGGATCAGATGGTGCTTGTGGTGACCGACGCCGTCGACCGGCTGGTCGCCCGCACGCTGATCGACAATCTCGACGAGGCCGGCTATCTGCGCCTCGATCTGGCCGAGACGGCGCAGCATATGGGCATCGAGCGGGACCGCCTGGATGCCGTGCTTTCGGCCCTCCAGACGCTCGAACCCTCGGGCGTTTTTGCAAGGTCGCTCGCCGAATGCCTCAAGCTGCAGCTGATCGACAGGAACCGCTACGATCCGGCGATGGCCCGGCTGATCGAGAACATCGAACTGCTTGCACGCCACGACTATGCGGGGCTGCGCGCAGCCTGCGCCGTGGACGACGAGGATCTTGCGGAGATGATCGCCGAAATCAGGGCGCTCGACCCGAAGCCGGGAAGTGCCTTCGGCGCAACGCTGATCCAGCCGGTGGTGCCGGATGTGCTGGTGCGGCCGGCCCGCGATGGCAGCTGGGCGGTCGAACTCAACAGCGACACGCTGCCAAGGGTGCTGGTGAATCAGACCTATTATGCCACCGTCAGCCGTCAGGCGCGCGGCGAGGGCGAGAAGAGCTTCCTGAGCGAATGCCTCCAGACCGCAAACTGGCTGGCCAAGAGCCTGGATCAGCGTGCGCGCACGATCCTGAAGGTTTCCAGCGAGATCGTTCGACAGCAGGATGCGTTCCTGACCCGGGGCGTGGAGCATTTGCGGCCCCTCAATCTGCGCACCATCGCCGATGCGATTTCCATGCATGAATCGACCGTCAGCCGCGTGACCTCCAACAAGTACATGGCGACCCCGCGCGGCATCTTCGAACTGAAGTATTTCTTTTCGGCGTCCATTCCCGCCAGTGGCGGCGGCGATGCCCATTCGGCGGAAGCCGTGCGCCACAGGATCAGGGCGCTGATCGATGCTGAGGCGCCGGATGCGGTCCTCTCGGACGACACGATCGTGAAGGTGCTACAGGGCGATGGCGTCGATATCGCCCGGCGAACGGTTGCAAAGTACCGGGAATCCCTGCGTATTCCATCTTCCGTGCAGCGGCGGCGCGAAAAACGGGCGAGAGCGCCGTAGCGCCCTGTCGACAGCGCTGCGATGCCGGGTCGGGCGGATCGATCCGGACGCTCGGCTTGCGGGTTTTTGCGCGATGGCGTGACCATTGCGAACCGGCTAGACTGGCGGTCAGCGACGATCCGGACAATGGCACGGCAGATGCCGCATCCAGGTGGGCGATCATGAAGGTGCTGCGCAAACAGGCGCTTCCAGACATCGATTGCTGCGGGCCAATGAGCCGGCCCCGACGTCATTTGACTTCGCAATGCCGGGCGCTTATAGAGCCGCCCTCAGGATGCTCGGCCGGGGCAAGGTCGGCGATTGCGCGTCCGGTGCATGCGACAAACCGGCCCATTCCGGGAAAGAGGTTTTCCGGATGCGCGACGCCTAGGCAACGGCGTCACACCAGAACTGTCCAGAACAAGAAGAGGTTCCCATGACACTGCGGGTATCCGGAAAGAATGTCGACATCGGCGATGCGCTCAGAACGCATATCGAGGACCGTGTCGCCGAGGCCGTCTCGAAGTATTTCGACGGTGGCTACACCGGACATGTGACCGTCGGTCGCGAAGGCCCCGGTTTCCGGTCGGAGTGTTTGTTGCATCTCGACACGGGCATCGACCTGCAGGTCTCTGCCGACAGTCAGGATCCGCGTCAGAGCTTCGATGCGGCCGCCGAGCGGATCGAGAAGCGCTTGCGTCGCTACAAGCGCAAGCTGAAGGATCATCACGCGCATGCCGCCAACGGGCGCGAGAGCCTCGAGGCAACCTCCTATGTCCTTGCCTCCTACGAGGAAGAAGAAGAGGTTCCCGCCGATTTCACGCCGCTCGTCGTGGCCGAGACGTCCGCCAAGGTGAAGACGATGACGGTCGGGATGGCCGTGATGCAGCTTGACCTTTCGGAGGCACCTGTGGTGGTGTTTCGCAACGCTGGCAACGGCACCGTGAATGTCGTCTACCGCCGCGCGGACGGAAATTACGGGTGGGTTGACCCGGAAAACGCCGCGAAATAAGTGGCGCGAGGCGGTTTCGCGCGGATGCGCGCGAAACCCCGTGTCACGTCCTTATGCTCGAACCCACGGGTCGAATCATGGATCTTAGCGATCTCATTTCGCCGCAAGCGGTTGTTCCCAGTCTCAAGGTCAACAGCAAGAAGCAGGCTCTCCAGGAGCTTGCGGCCAAGGCTGCCACCGTCACCGGACTGCCCGAACGCGATATCTTCGATACGCTGTTGCAGCGCGAGCGCCTCGGGTCGACCGGCGTCGGCAACGGGATCGCCATTCCGCACGGCAAGCTGGTCGCACTGGACCGTCTCGTCGGCCTGTTTGCGCGTCTCGACCGGCCGATCGATTTCGATGCCCTCGACGATCAGCCGGTCGACCTTGTCTTTGTGCTGCTTGCGCCGGAAGGGGCGGGTGCCGATCACCTCAAGGCGCTGGCCCGGATCGCGCGGCGGATGCGCGACGCCGGCACCGTGGCGAAGCTCAGGGCAAGCGACGACGCGTCGGCGCTCTACACGCTCCTGACGCAACAGGTGGCCTCCAACGCGGCGTAAGGCGCGCGGCTTTCCGTCAATGCAGGACGAGAGCGGCGCGGTTCGCCCTCGGTGGTCAGATCCAAAAAAGCGCCCGCCGTTTCCGGCGGGCGCTTTTTGGTTCGGGGCGTTTGAGGACCGGTTGCTTTCCGGCGTCAGTGAAGCGCCACCGTGTAAAGCTCGTGCTCGGCCGCGTTGGCAAGCGCCACTTCCTTGCTATCGCTCAGCATGATCGGCGTTCCGTCTGCGTTGAGCAGAACCCAGATGTTCAATCCCGGCTCCATGTCCGGTGCATCCGGAAACAGGGTCGACAGGTCGTCGGAGGTCATGGCCTTGACGTAGGCGATCTGGCCGGCGCCAAGGGCCTTGAACTCTCCAGGCTGCATATGCGTTTGTTCGCTCATCATGAGGCTCCTTACCAAAGTGGCCGGCCAGTCGGGCCGCCGGTCCCGGCGCGCGGGTGCTGTCGCTGTCGGCACCGCGTCGCGGTGCGTCTTGCGTCCGGGTGCGTCGTCAGTCTCGGGCGTCGATTTCGATGCGGCGCACGATACGTTCGGGTTCCGGGCGGGCGAGGTCGATCGAGAGCAGGCCGTCCTTGAGGTCCGCGCCGAGGATTTCGATCCCCTCGGCGAGCACGAAGGCGCGTTGGAACTGACGGGCCGCAATTCCGCGATGCAGGAACTGGCGGGTCTTGTCGTCCTCCTGGCGACCGCGGATCACCAGCTGGCTTTCCTCGACGCTGACGTCGAGCTGGTCGCGGGTGAACCCGGCAACAGCCAGTGTGATACGGATGATTTCGCCGTGTTTTCCGCTTTTTGGCAGGCGCTCGATGTTGTACGGCGGATAGCCGTCGTTGGCACCCTTGCTGACCCTGTCCAAAACCCGTTCGATATCCTCGAAGCCGAGCAGCAGCGGACTGGAAAACGCAGACATGCGCGTCATGTTTGTAAGCCCTTTTCAAAGCGGCCTGTATCGAAACGACCCCTACGCCCGGTTTCGACGCGTCGGGACGTTCAAGCAAACCGGACCCGGGAGCGGCATCCGGCCGGGGTGTCATACCCCTGTCGCTTCCATATATGGCGGGTCGGGGCGCGTGTTTCAAGAAACCCGGCGTCTTCATCGGACATATGGCCGATGCCGCTTGATCGCGCCGGGCGTGTGGATAGGATGCGGCAACCTCCCAGCTGACGGTCGCGCGCAATGGATATGAGTTTCGTTTTCCTGACCTTCGGCCTTCTGATCCTGGCAGGCATCGGTCTCGACGGCCTTGGCCGGATGACCCGCCTGCCGCGCATCACGCTGCTGGTTCTTTTCGGCATTCTGGTCGGTCCCTCGGGCCTGGACATGCTTCCCGTCGCCGCCGATGGCTGGCGCGACGCAACCGCCACCTTGACGCTTACGATGATTGCCTTCCTGCTCGGCGGGGAACTGTCGCGCCCCCGGTTGAAGGCGCATGGCCGGGCCATCCTGTCGGTGTCGCTTGCCGTCACCACCGCGTCCTTTGCCGTGATGGCGCTGGGGTTGTCGCTGATCGGCGTCCCGCTTGCCGTTTCGCTTCTGCTTGCGGGGATCGCGCTGGCCACCGACCCGGCGGCGACGCGTGACGTTGTGCGTACGGTTCACGCTGATGGGCCGGTCACGCGGGTGCTTCTCGGCGTGGTCGCCATCGACGATGCCTGGGGGGTAATCGCCTTTTCCGTGGTGCTCGGGCTTGTCGGCATTGGCTCCGGGGGCGTCATCGTGGCGCTCGGCGAAGGGGTCGCGGATGTCGGCGGAGCAATTGCCGTCGGCTTTCTTATTGGCCTGCCGGCATCGTTCCTCACCGGCCGCATCCAGCCGGGCGAACCGACGCTTGCCGAGGCGCTGGGCCTTGTGCTGGTCTGCGCCGGCGTGTCGATGTGGTTCGAGGTGTCCGCGCTTCTGGCGGGAATGACCGCCGGCGTCGTGATCGTCAATCTCGCAAAGCATCACGATCGTCCATTCCACGAGATCGAATATGTCAGCTGGCCGTTCCTGATCCTGTTCTTCGTGCTGGCAGGCGCGTCGGTGGATTTGGCGGCCGTTGTCGTGGCCGGCCCGCTCGGGCTCGCCTTCATCGCGTTTCGCGTCGCCGGCCGCGCGGCCGGCGGCTGGCTCGGAGGGCGCTTCGGCGGCCTGACGCCAGCGCAGTCGGGGGTGTTCGGGCTTGCGCTGCTGCCGCAGGCCGGTGTCGCGCTCGGCATGGCGCTGGTCGGCGCCAGCGCGCTTCCAGAGCATGCCGACACGATCATCACGGTCACGGTGGCGACGACGGTGGTCTTCGAACTGGCCGGGCCGCTGGTCACGGCCTTCGTCCTGACACGTCTCGGGGAAGCCGGTGCCGCGCCGCCTGAGGAGGACGAACGGTCCTAGCGGGCGTCGTCGCCCCCGGCGATCCAGATGTCCTCCGGCGCGATGGCGACGGACTTGAGGATGGCGTAGCACGAAAGCCCCGGCGCAATGGCGAGTGCCCGCGCCGAACGCCGGGTGATCCGCGCCAGCAGCCGTTCGTCACCGGCGGCGAGCTTCACGACCATGCCCGGCCCTTCGCCCTCGCGCACTGCCGTGACCGTGACCTTGAGCACGTTCAGCGCGGAGATGGCGCGCGGCGCCTCGCGGGCCAGGATCACGTCATGGGCGTGGATGCGCACGCGTACGCGGGTGCCTTCCGGCGCATCGATGCGCGGCAGGAGCAGCGGGCCGCCCGGCGTGTCCAGCTCGCTCAGGCCGTCATCGGCATGGTGACGGATCACGGCGGAGACCATGGCGCCGGCATCGCGGATCCCGAGGGTCGGAACGGCGCGCGGATCGGCCAGAACATCCGTCGGGCTGCCGACCCGGGTGGTCCGCCCGTCTCGCAGCGAGACCACGGTGGTGGCAAGCCGTGCTACCTCCGAAACCGAGTGGCTGACATAGAGGACCGGAATGTCGGTCTCGTCGCGCAGCCGCTCCAGATAGGGCAGGATCTCCGCCTTGCGGGCGTCGTCGAGGGCAGCGAGCGGCTCGTCCATCAGCAGCAGGCGCGGCGCGCTCAGGAGCGCCCGGCCGATGGCGACGCGCTGTTTTTCTCCACCCGACAGCGTTGCCGGCCGGCGATCGAGCAACGCCCCAAGCCCCAGCATCTCGACAACGCGCTGCGTTTCCGTGCGCTTGACCGCGCCGCGCGGGGCGAACCAGCCACCATAGGCAAGGTTGGCGGAAACGTTGAGATGGGGAAACAACCGCCCTTCCTGAAAGACGTAACCGATGCGGCGCTTGTGCGGCGGCAGCCACACGCCGTCGGCGCTGTCGTGCAGCACCGTGTCGTTGACCGAGATGCGCGCCGCTTCGGGCCGCAGCAGGCCCGCGACGGCATTGACCAGCGTGGTCTTGCCCGAGCCCGAGCGACCGAACAGCGCGGTGACGCCGGGAGGCGCCTCGAAGGCGACATCGAGCGAAAAGCCCGCAAAGCGATGGGTAACGGCGACCGAAAGGCTCATGATCCGCGGATCCGTCCGGCAACGAGCCGGGCCACGCCCTCGGAGACGATGAGTGCGGTCATGGCCACGGCCACTGAAATCAGCACCAGCCGCAACGCGGAGGCCTCGCCGCCCGGCACCTGCAAAAAGGCGTAGATCGCCGTCGGCAGGGTCTGGGTCTGGCCGGGGATGTTGGAGACGAAGGTGATCGTCGCGCCGAATTCGCCCATCGCCTTGGCGAAGGCGAGCACGGCGCCGGCGATGATGCCGGGCAGGATCAGCGGCAGCGTGACCGTGGCAAAGACGAGAACCCGCGACGCGCCGAGCGTGCCGGCCGCCTGTTCGAGCTTGGGATCGACCGCCTCGATCGCCAGCCGTATCGCGCGCACCATCAGCGGAAACGCCATGATCGAGGCCGCGAGCGCCGCCCCCGTCCATCGGAACGCCAGCACGATGCCGAGCTGGTCTTCCAGAAAGCCGCCGACGGGGCCGCGCCGGCCGAAGGTGACGAGCAGGATATAGCCGGTGACGACCGGTGGCAGGATCAGCGGCAGGTGCACCAGTCCGTTGAGGATCTGCTTTCCGGGAAAGTCGCCCCGCGCCAGCGCCAGTGCGGTGAGAATGCCGATAGGCAGGCTTGCCAGCGTCGCCCAGACGGAGACCTGGAGCGACAGCGCGACAGCGGTCCATTCGTCTGCGGAAAGGAACGGCATGCGTGCATCGTCTCCCTGAGGCGGCGGGCCTTCAATTTCAGGGCGCGGGCGAAAACCCGTGCCGTTCGAAGATCTTCGTCGCGGCCGGTCCGCGAATGAACTCCAGAAACGCGAGGACGTCCGGCGCGTTGCCGTCGACGATCGCCGCGGCAGGATAGAGGATTGGCGGATGCGTGTCGGCTGGAAAGCGCGCGACAACGCTCACCCGCGTCTCGGCCAATGCATCGGTTGCATAGACGATGCCGAAGGGGGCCTCTCCGAGGGCGACGAGGGCAAGCGCGGCGCGCACATTGTCGGCCTGTGCCACCTTCGCGGCGATCTGCTCCCAAAGGCCGAGCGTTTCGAGCGCCGCCTTGCCGTAGATCCCGGCCGGCACCGCATCGACCAGCGCCATGGCGAGGCGGCCGTCACCGATCAGGCCGGAAAGGTCGAGGTCCGGCGACAGCGTGATCGGCACGGCTTCGCGGCCGTGGGCGATCAGAACGATCGAATTGGCGAGAAGATCCTGCCGGCTTCCCGCGCGCAGCAGCCCGGCATCGTCCAGCCGGTCCATCCAGCCCGGATTGGCGGAGATGAAAACGTCGGCCGGCGCGCCGGCCTCGATCTGGCGCGCCAGGGCGGAGCTGCCCGCATAGGACACAACCACCTCGCCCCCTGTTTCGTTTCGCCAGAGCGCTGTCACGTCGTCGAGTGCTGTCTTCAGGCTCGCTGCGGCGAAGACCGTGAAAGGGGTCCCGGCCTCCGCGCGAACGCTTGTCATCGGCGACAAGGCCAATGCGAGCGCAAGGCACAGGCACAGGCACCGGATCGCGAGGCGCAAGCGCGTGGGCATGGGAAAACGACCTCCGGCATGGCAGGCGAGCGATATGTCTGGTCAGACATATCGTCTTCGGAGCGCTCTTTTGTCAATTGCCTTGCCTGTCCCGCCCGGCGCGGACCAGATCGCTCAACCGTCCAACGTCGACGGATGCGGCCTCGGCGGCAACGCGTTCGGCGGAGCGATAATGGGTCAGAACCCGCTCGCCCATCTTCGTCAGCGATGCCCCGCCGCCTTTCGCGCCGCCGCGACTGCGCGCCACCAGCGGCGCGGCAAAGGCGGCGTTGAGGCTTTCCACCAGCGTCCAGGCGCGCTTGTAGCTCATGTCCATGCGCCGGCCGGCCGCCGCGATCGAGCCGGTTTCCACGATGCCTTCCAGAAGATCGGCCTTGCCGGGCCCCAGCGCGAAGTCCGGGCCGAAGACGAGGCGAAGCCGCACACGGGGGGGAGAAGGATCCTGTGTCATACGCGAATCCTACTTCAGGCAAGGCAAAAGCAAAACGGCGGGGTCATGCCGGATCGTCGGGGGCGGCGTTTTCGCGCGGTGTGTCGATGGTGTTTCCCTCCACGTCGCGAAGCAGTTCCGCAACCAGCGGATTGGGAAAGCGGCGCGCCTGCGTCACCGCATAGAAGGTCTCACCGAGCGCGGGCAGGCGCGTGGCCTCGATCAGCCGGCCGTCGGCCAGTTCGCCCTCGACGACGATGGGCGGCACAACGGCAAGCCCCATGTCCTCGCGCGCCAGAAGGCGCATCATCGCCATGTCGTCGACCTCCGCCGCGATCCTCGGGCGCAGGCCGAGCCGGTCCGCAAGCGCGTCGAATCCGGTGCGCACGCTGCTTTCCAGCGGCGGCAGGATCACCGGGTTGGCCGCAATCAGCCGGGTCAGGTCGCCGCCATGCGGTTCGGTGCGTTGCGGCGTTCCGACAAGGCTCACCGGTTGTTCGGCCAGACGATGCGTGATCCAGGGGGTGGCGGCATCGCGGGCCGGGGGCTGGTTGATCAGGATGACGTCGAGCCTCAAGGCTTCGAGTGCGGCAATCAACTCGCCAAGGCTGGCGGAGCGCAGCACCACCTCCACGTCTTGGCGCGACAGCAGTGGGCGCAGGAAAGCGACCTGAAAGTTGCGCGAGAGCGTCGACAGAGCGCCCACGCGTATGACCTGGCGCGCCGGTGCACCGCTTCCGGCCAGGGTTGCCATCAGTTCCGAGCCTGAGGCGAAGATCGCATCCGCATGATCGAGCGCGATTCGGCCCGCCTCGGTCAGATGCAATTGCTTGCCGCGCCGGGCGAAGAGCGCATGTCCGACCTGCGCTTCCAGCTTCTGGATCTGCGTCGACAGCGCCGATTGCGAGACGTTCAGCCGCTCGGCCGTGCGCGTGAGGTTGCCCTCATGCGCCACCGCCCAGAAGTAGCGCAGGTGATTGTAGTTCAGGGTCGCCATTCAATCGTTCCTTTATAAAGAACGATAACAGTCAAATAATGAATTTAATAGATCATTTTGCCTCTGCTATGCCCTCGCCAACGGATTGTTCTGGAGGCCCGCATGACCCAGCTTGTCGCTTTTCTCCCCCTCGCCGCACCGATCGCGCTTCTGGTTGCCGCGTGTGTTGCGCTCAACGATCCAAGCATGCGCCCGCGTCATGCGCTTGCGTCCGCCGGCATCGCGTCGATGCTTGCGCTGGGCGCGGCGCTCGCCGGTGTCGCCGTGCTTGTCGGCTCCGGCCCGCTTACATCTCCGCTGATCGGCGCGGGCGGCATCGGTCTGTCGGTGCGGCTCGACGCCCTCAGCGTCGCCATGCTCGCTCTGGTCGCGACCGTCGGCGTGGTGGTGATCCGCTTCAGCGCCACCTATCTCGACGGCGATGCCCGGCAGGGGATCTTCACGGGTAGGCTCTGTCTGACGCTGGCCGCCGTCATGCTGCTGGTGACGAGCGGCAATACGGTCCAGCTCGCGCTCGCCTGGATCGCGACAAGCCTCGCGCTGCACGGGCTTCTGGTCTTCTACGGCGACAGGCCGCGAGCGGTGATTGCCGCGCGCAAGAAGTTCATCGCGGCCCGGCTCGGTGATCTTTTGCTGATCGGGGCGCTGGTGCCGCTGACGCTCGCCTTCGGCACCACCGACATCGCCACGATCCTTCAAGCGGCGCGGGACCTTCCGGCGGCGCCAGCCGGTGTCGGTTTCGCGGCGGTGCTGATCGCGCTCGCCGCCCTGGTCAAGTCGGCGGCTTTCCCGACCCACGGCTGGCTGCCTGAGGTGATGGATACGCCGACGCCCGTCTCCGCGCTCCTGCACGCCGGTATCATCAACGCCGGCGGGTTTCTGGCGATCCGTTTCGCCGATATCCTGGTGCTGTTCACGCCGTCGCTGCATCTGCTTGCGATCGTCGGCGGCTTCACCGCGCTCTTCGGCGCCGTGGTGATGCTGACCCAGACCAGCGTCAAGGTGTCGCTCGCCTGGTCGACGGTGGCGCAGATGGGCTTCATGCTGCTGCAATGCGGGCTGGGCCTCTTCGCGCTCGCCACCCTGCATCTGGTCGCCCATTCGCTCTACAAGGCGCATGCCTTCCTTTCCGCCGGCAGCGCCGCCGAGACGGTCGGCGAGACGCGGGCACTTGCGCTGCTCGCACCCGCGCCGGGCAGGATTGCCGTTGCCGGAGGTCTGGCGCTTGGCGTCACGGTCGCGCTTTCCTTCGGCTTCTCCGCCCTGCTCGGGATTTTTGGGGATGATACCGCAGCCGCAACGGCCGCCGCCTCGCCGCAGGCGATCGCGCTGGGCGCAATCCTGGTCTTCGGTCTGACATTGATGTTGGTGCACGCCGGTCCGAAAGACGGGGCGGGGGCATCCGGTGCGACAGGATCAGCGCCCGCGCTGCCGCTTGGCCGGCTGCTTGCCGTCTGCGTTGCCGTCACGCTCGCCTATCTTGCGCTGCATGCCCTGGCGCAGACGCTCTATGCCGGCGTGCTGCCGCCGCCACCGGTCGTCGATGTCGCGGGGATCGCCGTCATGCTCCTTGCCGTGACCTCCTTCGCCCTGGTGACTGTGTTCCAGCTGGTCGAGCCGGCCCGCGCCGCTTCGCCCGCCTGGCGTGCCGCACGCGTTCATCTTGCCAACGGCCTTTACGTCAACACGCTCTTCAACCGTCTCGCCGGCGCCTACACCGCCCCTGGCCACAGCAAAGCATGAGGATCGAACAATGACCGCTCAGACCAAAGCCCGTGTCGCTGCTGAAGCTGCTTGCGCCCGTGTCGCGCCCGTGTGGCCGCTGCAGTCCTTCGTTGCCGTCAATCCCTATCTGGGGATGGCCGATTTCTCCCTGCCGGAGGCGGCGCAGCGGCTGGCCCGGGTTGCCGGAGCGCGCTCAGTACAGCCGCGCGGCGTCTATTTGGCCGCGCTGGACGCCGGCGACATCGCGCCGGCGGATCTTCTGGCCGCGCGCGCGGCGATGCCGGCGGGAGATCTGCCTGCCGACGCGGCGTCGCTGATCGGATTGGCGCGCGATCTGCCCGAGACCGACGCAAAGCCGTTGCCGACGCTCGTGGACCTCGCCGGCCAGACGCAGGGGCGTGCATGGGCGGATGTCGTGACGGACCGGATTTCCGCCTATGCGGCGACGGCCTTCGATGCCGGACAGGCGGCCTGGGCACGGCCCGTCGACGGTCTTTACGCCGGCTGGTTGTTGGACGCGCGGATCGACCGGACGCCGGATGTCGCAGGCCTCACCGGCCTGCGGACGCAGTTCGCCGCCCTGCCCGAAACGACGGCGGCGCTTGTTGAGGAGGCCGCCGCAGAGCTTGGTCTTCCGGGCGATGCGCTGGAGCTCTATTTCCACCGGCTGCTGATGAGCGTCGGCGGCTGGGCGGCTTTCGCGCGGCACGCCGCCTGGCAGGCGGGGCTTGAGGGCAGGAGCGACGACACGCCCTTGCAGCTTCTCGCCATCCGGCTTGCCTATGAGATCGCGGTGCTGCGGGCGACCGCGGATACTCCGGCCGTGGTCGAGGGATGGAAGGCGGCGGCCGCCGCCTATGCCGCCAGCGAACAGCCCGCGCGGGCGCTGCAGCTCGATTGCCTGTTGCAGACGGCGCTGGAGCGGGCGGACGCGCGTCGGCTGGCACGGGATCTGGAGGCCAGCAACACGGCCGCGCCCGTCTCGTCGAATGCGCCGGCGCGGCCCGACGTGCAGGCGGTCTTCTGCATCGATGTGCGCTCCGAGGTCTACCGGCGGTCGCTGGAGAGCGTCGCGCCGAGAATCGAAACGCTCGGTTTTGCCGGCTTCTTCGGCTTTGCCATTTCCTACAAGCGCACGGAAGACGACACGGGCAGCGCGCGTTGCCCCGTGCTTCTGGCGCCGCAGGCCTTCGTCTGCGAGGCCGTGCCGGCGGAGGAAGCCACAGCACAGCGCATCGAGCGGGCAGCCTTGACGAAGCGGATGGCGTCTGCCTGGACGGCGTTCAAGCTCGCGGCCGTTTCCTCCTTCGCTTTTGTCGAGACGGCGGGACTTGCCTATCTCGGCAAGCTTGCCGCCGATGGCTTCGGATGGACATCGCGGCCGGATGCGCGGCTTGCCGACGCGCCGCCGGCGCTTGCGACGTCCACCGACTCCGGTCGGGCGACCGGCCTTTCGCTGGAGCAGCGCATCGCGGCGGCGGAAGGCGCGCTAAGGGGCATGTCTCTGACCGACGGCTTTGCCCGGATCGTTTTCCTCGTCGGTCATGGCGCGACCAGCCGCAACAACCCGCATGCCCACGGGCTCGACTGCGGCGCCTGCGGCGGCCAGTCGGGTGAGGCCAACGCGCGGGTCGCGGCCGCCGTTCTGAACGATCCGGAGGTGCGGGCAGCACTGGCGGAGCGCGGCATCGCGCTCCCCGACGACACGGTGGCGGTCGCCGGTCTGCACGACACCACCACCGACCGGGTCGCGATCCTCGATCCCGAGACGGTCCCGCCCTCCCATGCGGACGATCTCGCCCGGCTCGAGGAGGCGCTTGCCGCGGCCGGTGAACTGACGCGGGCGGAGCGGTCGCTGCGGATTGCCGGATCGACCGCCGAAACGCTCAAGGCGCGGGCCGCCGACTGGGCGCAGGTGCGGCCCGAGTGGGGGCTGGCCGGCTGTTCCGCCTTCATCGCCGCGCCGCGCGCGCGCACCGCCGGTGTCGATCTCGGCGGGCGGGCGTTCCTGCACACCTACGACTGGACGAAGGACGAGGGCTTCGGCGTGCTGGAGGTGGTGATGACAGCGCCGATGGTGGTCGCCAGCTGGATCAACCTTCAGTACTACGGCTCCAGCGTCGATCAGACGGTCTTCGGCTCCGGCAACAAGGTGCTGCACAATGTCGTCGGCGGCATCGGCGTTCTGGAGGGCGGCGGCGGCGATCTCAGGGTCGGCTTGCCGTTCCAGTCGCTGCATGACGGGGAAAGGGAAGCCCATGCGCCGCGGCGGCTGTCGGTGGTGATCGAGGCGCCGCAGCAGGCGATCCGCGACGTGATCGCGCGTCAGGAAGGCGTCAGGCAGCTGCTCGACAGCGGCTGGGTCTCGCTCTTCGTGATGGACGGCGAAGGCAGGATTTCGGCGCGCTACGCCGGCGATCTCGCCTTCGAGGACTGGAGCGAGATCGCTCTTGCAAAGGCCGCCTGACCGACGGCGGGAGAACCCTTCAGACACACACAAAAGAACCGGGCGCGGGGAGATATCTCCGCGCCCGTCGCCGTTTCAGGCCGAACAGGCATCAGCCCCTGTGGTGCACCTCCTGCAGCCCGTAGACGGGCGTCGGAATGCCCTCCATCCGGGCCTTGAGCTGCAGCGCGAGGTAGAGCGAATAGTGCCGCGACTGATGCAGGTTGCCGCCGTGGAACCACAGCGATTGCACCTGTGTCGGCTTCCACATGTTGCGCTGCTCGCCTTCCCAGGGGCCCGGATCCTTCGGCGTGTCGGAGCCAAGACCCCAGCATTTGCCGACCCTGTCCGCGACCTCCTGGCTGATGAGGTCGGCGGCCCAGCCGTTCATCGAGCCGTAGCCGGTGGCATAGACGATGAGATCGGCGGGAAGCTCCGTCCCGTCGTCGAGCTTCACGCCGGTCTCGGTGATCTCGCTCACCTGTCCGGACTTGAGCTTGACCTCGCCGTCGATGATCAGCTGGCTGGCGCCGACGTCGATGTAATAGCCCGAGCCGCGCCGGAGGTACTTCATGAAGAGGCCCGAGCCGTCCGCGCCCCAGTCGAGCTGGAAGCCGGCCTTTTCGAGGCCTTCGTAGAAGTCGGCGTCGCGCTTCTTCATCTCCTCGTAGAGCGGGATCTGGAACTCGTGCATGATCCTGTAGGGCAGCGAGGCGAAGATCATGTCCGCCTTCTGCGTAGTGACGCCGTTGGCCACCGCCTGCTCGGAGTAGAGCCCGCCGAGACCGACCTCCATCAGCGTATTGGAGCGCACGATATGCGTTGAGGACCGCTGCACCATGGTGACGTCGCAATCGTTCTCCCAAAGGGCGGCGCAGATATCGTGGGCGGAGTTGTTGGAGCCGATCACCACGGCTTTCTTGCCGCGATAGGCATCCGGACCCGGGTGCTTGGAGGAATGGTGCTGGTCGCCCTTGAAGCGCTCCATGCCGGGAAAGTCCGGCACATTCTCCTTGCCGGACATGCCGGTCGCCAGCACCAGCTCCTTCGGACGCAACACGATTTCCTTGCCGTCGCGTTCCACGGTCACGATCCATTCGCGCGCCTTTTCGTCGTAGCGGGCGGATTTGGCGGTGGTCGACGACCAGTAGTTCAGCTCCATGATGCGGGTGTACATCTCCAGCCAGTCGCCGATCTTGTCCTTGGGCGCGAACACCGGCCAGTTCGGCGGGAACGGCAGATAGGGCAGGTGGTCGTACCAGACCGGATCGTGCAGGCAGAGCGACTTGTAGCGGTTGCGCCAGCTGTCGCCGGCGCGCGGGTTCTTCTCGATGATGATGGTGGGCACGCCGAGTTGGCGCAGCCGCGCACCGAGCGCGATGCCGCCCTGACCGCCGCCGACGATCACCGTATGCGGCTGGGTCTCGAAGCCGAGCGTACGCGCTTCCTCCTCGCGCGCCTCCGCCCAGGACTTGGAATTCTTCGCCGCGCCGTGGCGCGCGCCGAGCGGGCGTTCGAAGCCGAGCGGCTCCTCATGGCCCTTCAGCTCTGTCATCGCGGTCAAGAGCGTCCAGATCAGGCCGTCCTTGAGCCGCATCAGGCCGAAGCCGCGCGCGACAGCGGTCTCGAAGGTGATCCATGCCGTGACAACGCCGTCGGCCTCGCTGGCGTCCTCGCCCTCGGCAAGTTGCCAGGCGGCCGGCTTTGCGGTTGCAAGCTGGGACGAGAGCATCTCCCGGATCTCGTCCTTTCCCTCCATCGTCTTGAGGTTCCAGGTGAAGGTGACGAGATCGCGCCAGTAGCAATCCTCCTGGAACAGCGCCACGGCCCGTTCGATGTCATTGGCGCTCAGTGCCTCGTCCAGCGAGGACAGCGCGCCCTGGGCCCTGGCGTTCGGCGATGTATCGAGCATTCGGTTCCCTCCCATGGGATCTATCGGGTTTGTTTTGCGCATGTCGTCGGCGAGATCGCCAGCATCCGCTGCCATACGGACAGCAAGCCCTGTGCCAGCCGGAAACACACCGGGCGGCGGAGACGGTACGATTGAAAAGTCAGGGAAATTCAGGTCGTCGCATGCCGGGGCATGGCGTGGACGCGCAAACGACTGTGGCGCGCAACACTGTGGCGCCATGGCGCGCAACAGCAAGGGTCGGCCGGTCGCGGGCCGGGGGAGCGGCCCGAAAGGGGCGTGTCAGGTCCTCAGGCCAAGGCGGCGCATGCGGCGGTAGACGGTGGTGCGGTCGACGCCCAGATGCCGGGCGGCGGCGCTGATGTTGCCGTCGCAGACCGCCAGCACGCCGGCAAGTTCGGATGCGTTCGTCACCGCGCCTGGCCGGCGCGGCATCGTCTCGGGCGGAGCGGCGGGCGCGGTCTCGCGGGGTGGATGCTCGCCCGGATCCGGCAGATCATCCGGAGTGATTGTCGCATCCTCGCACATCGCCGCCGCGACGTTGAGGACATTGACGAGTTCGCGAATGTTGCCCGGCCAGTCGCGGCGGATCAGGGCGAGCCGCGCCGCCGGGTCCAGCCGGGGGCGCCGGCTGCGTCCATCGCCGAGCCCGGCAAGAAGCCGGTCGAGCAGCCACTCGAAGTCGGTGCGCGCGCGCAAGGGCGGCAATGCCAGCGTGGCTGCGGCAACGCGGTAGAAAAGATCGTGGCGGAACCGCCCCGTTTCCAGCAGCGCGGCGAGGTCCTGGTTGGTCGCGGAGATCGTCTTCACCCGCACCGGCCGTGCCCGCGCCTCGCCGAGCCGGGTCACTTCGCCTTCGGAGAGCACGCGCAACAGCCGGCCCTGCAGGGCGAGCGGCATGTCGCCGATTTCATCCAGAAACAGCACGCCGCCATTGGCTTCCTCGATCAGCCCCGGGCGGCCTTTCGACAGGGCTCCGGAAAAGGCGCCCGGTGCATGGCCGAACAATTCGCCCTCGATCAGCGCTTCGGGTATGGCGGCGCAATTCACCGCGACGAAGGGACCGGCTTTTTTCCGGCTCTGGTGCAGGGCGCGCGCCAGCCGTTCCTTTCCGCTGCCGGTCTCTCCGGTGATCAGGATCGGCAGCGGCTCGTCGGCAAGCCGCGCCGCCTTGAGCTGAAGCGCTTTCATGGCCGCGTCGTCGCCGCACAGTTGCTGGAGCGGCGCGGGGATCGCGTGTCCGCTCGTCCTTGCGGTCTGCCGCAGGTTCGTTGGCGCGATCGCATGGCAGAAGATCGCCGAACCGTCCTTCAGCCGGGCAATGCGGTCTTCCGCCGCGCGTCCGCGTGTCAGCGCCGGCAGGTCGTCGATGCCGATGTCGAAGAAATCGCTGAGCGGCGCGCCGACATAGGCGGAGGGTGCGCGCAGCCCCTTGCCGTCGGCCCGGCCCAGGATCGAGGCCGCGTCATGGGTGAGGCCGATGATCCGTCCGGAAGCGTCGAGCGCGATGGCGGCTTCCGGGTCGACGTCGAGAAACTCCGGCGAATGGGCGAGCCGCAACACCCAGTCGCGCCGCATGGTCGCCATCAGGTTGGCCAGTTCGATGCGGCGCACCGAGGCGGTCACCAGATGCAGCGCCAGGTGCTGGCTCGCCTTGGGTTGCGGCGAGCGCAGCAGCGAGATGTCGAGCACGGCGGAAAGATTTCCGCCGGTGTCGAAGATTGGCGCGGCGGTGCAGCTCAGCGGCGTGTGGGCGACATCGAAGTGGTCGCTTTGGTGAATGGTCATCGGCTGGCCGGTGGCGATGCAGGCGCCGACCCCGCAGGTGCCGACGAGGTCTTCCGACCAGTCGGCGCCGAGATACAGCCCGGCGCGACGCAGGTCGTCCTCGAAGGCCGGATCGCCGAAATAGTCGACCGTGATCCCGGCGCGATCCGCCAGCAGAAGCACATAGTTCTGTCCCGCCACCTGGCGGAACAGGTTTTCAAGGCCGCTGCGGGCAATCGAGATCAGCCGCTCCGACTGCTCGCGATGCGCGCGCAACTGGTTGTCGGGCACGATATAGGCCGGTTTCGACCGGGCGGGGTCCAGCCCGTGCTCGCGCACGCAGCGTTTCCAGGACGCCACGACAACGTCGTCGCGAGTCGATACCTGCCCGCTCAGGACGCGTTCGATTTCGGTGATATGCGCCACCTGGGGCGATGAGGATCTCTGTCCCATGATCGACCGTCCGCTCCTCCCGTTCGCGGATCCAATCGTCAAAGTAGAGCACGGCACGGCTTCTCGCGTCCACTCTCAACGCGGCGGACGGATCCGGGGACTGTTCGGGGAAGGGGCGGCCGCGGGCCCGACAGACGGTTGCGGCGTGGCAAACCGTTTCAAGTCAGGGATAGAGACGTTCGGTCGTCCAGGATCCTTCCGGCGTATCGCGGCGGAAGATGTGCCGGTCATGAAGGCGGAAGGGTTTGTCCATCCAAAACTCGATGTAGACCGGCCTGATCCGGTATCCGGTCCAGTGCGGCGGGCGCGGCACCTCACTGAGGCCAAAGCGGGCGGCCTGGCGCGCCACGGCCTTTTCCAGCGCGAAGCGGCTTTCCAGCGGGCGCGACTGCTGGCTCGCCCAGGCGCCGATGCGGCTGTCGCGGGCACGCGAGGCGAAATAGGCGTCGGCTTCGCCATCGGACACGCGTTCGACGGGCCCGCGGAAGCGCACCTGACGGCGCAGCGACTTCCAGTGCAGCACGCCGGCGGCCTGCATGTTTTGGGAAAGCTCGACGCCCTTTTGCGATTCCGTGTTGGTGTAGAAGACGAAACCGGCGGTGTCGAACCCCTTCAGCAGAACCATGCGCACGTCCGGCAGTCCGTCGGCGCCGGAGGTGGCGAGCGCCATCGCGTTCGCGTCGTTCGGCTCCTTCGTTTCCGCCAGCGCCAGCCATTCCCCGAACAGCGTGAAAGGGTCGCCCTCGGCAACGCGGTTCTCAAGGTCCCTGGCGTCTCGTTCGGCGGTGTCGGCATCGCGCGTCATCTCGGGTCCTGACCTTCTCTTCAAAGCGGGCGGATCTGTCTGGCGGGAAGCGGTCGCGACGTGTCGCGACCGTTCGTTGCCTATGTATAGCGTGTGTTCCGTCAACGGCCAGAGCGGAACCGGGCTTTGCTCCCAAACGGCGTGGGTGAAGATCCAGTGCCCCGATGTGCGGGGCCTTAGCGGAAGAGCAGCACCGGAACCTTGCAGGAGCGGATCATCTCCGTCGTCGTCGAGCCGATGATCAGCGAGCGAATGCGCGAATGGCCGTAGGCGCCCATCACCAGCAGGTCGATGTCTTCGGAATCCACCGTCGCCGCAATGGCCGCATCCGCCTGGCCCTGCACGATGCCGGCGCGCACCTCGTAGCCGCCGGCTTCCAGCGTCGCGGTGGCGTTGTCGAGCTTGCGGCGGGTTTCGGCGTTGTCGGCACCGACGGTCAGCAGCCGGCATTCCAGCCCGGCAAAGATCCTGGAGCGGGCGATGTGGTCGATCGCCTTCATGCTGCTCGTGCCGCCGTCATAGGCGACCAGAAACCGCTTGATCGGCTTGAAGGCACGCGCGGCGACCAACACCGGCCGGGTCGAGGATCGCACGATGCGCTCCAGGTTCGAGCCGAGGTGCAGCTTGGCGAAATCCGCCGCCTCGCCACGCTTGCCGATGACGACGAGGTCCGCGTCGGCCTCCACATCCGCCAGCGTTTCGACGATGTCGCCGGTGCGCAGCCGTGTGGTCACGTCGCTGATGCCGTCCTCCTCCAGGAAGCGCTTTGCGTCGTCGAGAATCGCGCGGCCGCGCTTTTGCGACAGTTTCGCCATTTGCGCATCGAGGTCGGACAGTTCGTTGAGGAGGGTGGTTCGGGCCCCGAGCGCGATGTTGCCGGAAAGGTTCGCGGCCCCGCCTTCCGCCTGGCGGCGGCCGAGCACATGCAGCACCTCCACCGAGGCGTCGTTGCGCTTGGCGATCCAGGCGGCGTGGTCGCACACGCTGTGGGAATAAAGCGAGCCATCCACCAGGGCGATCAGCTTCGACATGTTGCAGTCCTTTTCGGTGTCGGTTTCGCTCTCAGTGGCCCATCAGCCGCTCGAGCGCGTCCGGCTTGTCGTGCAGGGCGAGCTTGTCGACGATGGTCTCGCTCGCTTCGTTGATGCCGACGATTTCCACGTCGGCGCCCTCGCGGCGGAACTTCAACACCACCATGTCGAGCGCGGCAACCGCCGAGATGTCCCAGATGTGCGCGCGGCTCACGTCGATCGTGACCCGTTCCAGCACTTCCTTGAAGTCGAAGGCGGCGGTGAAGGCGTCGGCGGAGGCGAAGAACACCTGCCCCTCGACCAGATAGGCGCGGGCCCGTCCGTCGTCGGACAGCGTCGAGGTGACACGGAAGATCTGTGCGATCTTCCAGGCGAAGAAGATGCCCGACAAGAGCACACCGATCACCACGCCGATGGCGAGATTGTGGGTCACGACGACGCCGGCGACCGTGGCCACCATAACGATGGAGGAGGAGCGGGGATGGTCGCGCAGGTTCTTGATCGACGACCAGCTGAACGTGCCGATCGACACCATGATCATGATCGCGACGAGCGCAGGCATGGGGATCTGTTTCACCCAGTCGCCGAGCACGACGATCAGGAAGAGCAGGATCACGCCGGCGGCGAAGGTCGACAGCCGTCCCCGGCCGCCCGATTTCACGTTGATCATCGACTGGCCGATCATCGCGCAGCCCGCCATGCCGCCGATGAAGCCGGTGGCGGTGTTGGCGACGCCCTGGCCGATGCATTCCTGGTTCTTGTCGCTGTTGGTGTCGGTGAGATCGTCGACGATGGAGGCCGTCATCAGCGATTCCAGCAGGCCGACGGCGGCGACGGCTGCGGAATAGGGCAGGATGATCATCAGCGTTTCCAGCGTCAGCGGGATTTGCGGCAGCAGGAAGATGGGCAGCGTGTCGGGCAGTTCGCCCATGTCGCCGACGGTGCGTACGTCGAAGCCGAAAAAGATCGCCGCTGCCGTCAAGACGAGAATGCAGACCAGCGGCGAGGGCACCGCCGTGGTCAGGCGCGGAAACAGGTAGATGATCGCAAGGCCGGCGGCGACCATCGCATAGGTCAGCCAGGTCACACCGATCAGTTCCGGCAATTGCGCCATGAAAATCAGGATCGCCAGCGCATTGACGAAGCCGGTCATCACGGAACGCGAGACGAAGCGCATCACGTCGCCGAGCCGGAGCATGCCCGCGACGATCTGCATGAGCCCGGCGAGCACGGTGGCGGCGAGCAGGTATTGCAGCCCGTGCTCCTTGACCAGCGTGACCATCAAAACGGCCGTGGCCGCGGTCGCGGCGGAGATCATGCCCGGACGTCCGCCGACGATTGCGGTGATCACGGCGATCGAGAAGGACGCATAGAGGCCGACCTTGGGATCGACGCCGGCGATGATGGAAAAGGCGATGGCCTCGGGAATCAGGGCCAGTGCCACCACCAGGCCTGCGACCAGATCGCGACGCACATTGCCGGTCCACTGGTCGCGGTAGGCGAGGAGTGAGAACATGAAGCATCCAATTCTGTGCGCGCGATTAAGGGCCGCCGACACGTGTCGTTGTGGATTGATGGGCGCAGGGAACGGTCGGGGCGCGACAGATCCGCCTGCGCCCCGCGATCGCGTGGGTTTTAGGGCGAAGCCTGCTGCATTGCAACAACACGGCGCACCGCGAGGGGCGACCCACTTTGCCACAGGCAGCGGAGACGGGAAACGGCGGGCGGACCCGTGGCGGCGCGAAGCCGGTCGGCGCCTGTGCCTTGCGGTGCGCCGAGCAGCCACTTATATAGCGAGCACATCTTGTCACCAGGCGCCTGCGCATCACATCGTAGGGGCTTCGGGGACAAATCCGAATGCATTGATACAAAGCACTCGCATCAGGACGCACTGACATAGGGACCGGCCCGATGCCGCAACGGGTCCGACCGGTCTGCTGACAAGGAGAAGTAAGAAATGGCAAAGGTCATCGGTATCGACCTCGGCACGACCAACTCGTGCATTGCTGTCATGGACGGCAAGACCCCCAAGGTTATCGAGAATTCCGAAGGCGCGCGCACAACGCCGTCGATGGTGGCGTTTTCCGACGATGGCGAGCGCCTCGTCGGCCAGCCGGCCAAGCGCCAGGCCGTCACCAACCCGACCGGCACGCTGTTCGCCGTGAAGCGCCTGATCGGCCGCCGCTACGACGACCCGACGGTCGCCAAGGACAAGGACCTCGTCCCCTATTCCATCGTCAAGGCGGACAATGGCGACGCATGGGTAGAGGCGGACGGCGAAAAATATTCGCCCTCGCAGGCCTCCGCCTTCATCTTGCAGAAGATGAAGGAAACCGCCGAGAGCTACCTTGGCGAGACGGTCAGCCAGGCGGTCATTACCGTTCCGGCCTATTTCAACGACGCGCAGCGCCAGGCGACCAAGGACGCCGGCAAGATCGCCGGCCTCGAGGTGCTTCGCATCATCAACGAGCCGACGGCGGCAGCCCTTGCCTATGGCCTCGACAAGAACGACGGCAAGACCATCGCGGTCTATGACCTTGGCGGCGGCACCTTCGACGTGTCGATCCTCGAGATCGGCGACGGCGTGTTTGAGGTGAAGTCCACCAACGGCGACACGTTCCTTGGCGGTGAAGACTTCGACATGCGTCTGGTCGATTACTTTGCGGCCGAGTTCAAGAAGGACCAGGGCATCGACCTGAAGGGTGACAAGCTCGCGCTGCAGCGGCTCAAGGAAGCCGCCGAGAAGGCGAAGATCGAACTGTCCTCCTCGTCGCAGACCGAGATCAACCTGCCGTTCATCACGGCGGATGCATCCGGCCCCAAGCACCTGACGATGAAGCTGACCCGGGCCAAGTTCGAATCGCTCGTCGACGATCTCGTCCAGCGCACGATCGAGCCTTGCAAGGCAGCGCTCAAGGATGCCGGCATCGCGGCCGGTCAGATCGACGAAGTGGTTCTCGTCGGCGGCATGACCCGCATGCCCAAGATCCAGGAAGTCGTGACGAATTTCTTCGGCAAGGAAGCCCACAAGGGTGTGAACCCCGATGAGGTCGTGGCGATGGGCGCGGCCATTCAGGCCGGTGTGCTGCAGGGCGACGTCAAGGACGTGCTGCTTCTCGACGTGACGCCGCTGTCGCTGGGCATCGAGACGCTGGGGGGTGTCTTCACCCGCCTGATCGACCGCAACACGACGATCCCGACGAAGAAGGGCCAGACTTTCTCCACCGCCGAGGACAACCAGACCGCCGTGACGATCCGGGTGTTCCAGGGCGAGCGCGAGATGGCCTCCGACAACAAGATGCTCGGCCAGTTCGATCTGGTCGGCATCCCGCCTGCGCCGCGCGGCGTGCCGCAGGTCGAGGTCGCCTTCGACATCGACGCCAACGGCATCGTCAACGTGTCGGCCAAGGACAAGGGCACCGGCAAGGAGCAGCAGATCCGGATCCAGGCATCCGGCGGTCTCTCCGATTCCGACATCGACCAGATGGTCAAGGACGCCGAGGCCCATGCCGACGAGGACAAGAAGCGCAAGGAACTTGTCGAGGCCCGCAATCAGGGCGAGGCTCTGGCCCATTCGACCGAAAAGTCGCTGAAGGACTATGGCGACAAGGTTTCGGATGAGGACAAGAGCGCTATCGAGTCCGCCGTCACCGAGCTGAAGAGCGCGCTTGAGGGCGAGGATCTGGAGGCGATCCAGGCCAAGACCCAGGCGCTGTCCGAGGTCTCCATGAAGCTGGGCGAGGCCATGTACAAGGCGGCCCAGGCGGAAGAAGAGGCCGGACAATCCGCTGAGGGGAGCGAAGACGCGCCCAAGGCCGATGACGATGTCGTCGATGCCGACTTCGAGGAAGTCAGCGACGACGACGACAAGAACGACAAGAAGTCGGCCTGATCGACGAACCGAACCGGCGCAGTCCCCATCAGGGGCTGCGCCGTCTTCGTTTGCGGCCCGGCCGCTTTTCTCGACACTTCTAACGGAACTGGGACACGGGGGCATGACGCCGCGTTCGCTCGATCCTCCCTTTGGTGCCTATGCCTTTTCCGGGCCGCTGGAATCCGTTCGCCGGATCGCGGCGCTCATGCCGCGCAACCGTTTCGGGCGGCTGTGCGTTTCCGCGATCCGCCGATTGTGCGTTCGCGGCCGTCCCGGTCCTTTCGATGTCGAGGTGTTTCCCACCATCCGCGCCCGGCTCTATCCGGCGTCCAACCGATGCGAGAAGCGGGCCGTCGCCGGCGTTCAGCTCTTCGATTTCGGCGAGCGTGGAGCTCTGCGCGATGCGCTGTCCGGGTCGGAGACGTCGCCGTTTGTCTTCGTCGACCTCGGCGCCAATGTCGGGCTCTACAGCCTGTGGATGGTTTCCGTCGCCCGTGCGGTGAAGCGCCCGTTTCAGGGACTGGCGGTCGAGCCTGACCCGGAGACCCGTGCGCGTCTTGAGACCAATCTCGCCGCGTCCGGCGCGTCGGGGGATGTCGCTGTTGCACCCGTTGCGGTCGGCGAGACCGCCGGCCGGGGAACAATCGTGGCGCACGGCCAGAACCGGGGCGAGCACATGGTTCGCGCGGCCGAGACCGCAGACACCGACACCGTAGAGATCCTTACCGTGCAGGACATCTGCGCGCGGCACGGGATCGCGCGGATCGATGCGATGAAAATTGATCTCGAAGGCCATGACGAGGGCGCGTTGCGCGGTCTGTTTGGCGCCGCGCCGCAAACGCTGTGGCCGGAACTGATCGTCGTGGAAGCCGGCAAGGGATCCGAACTGCCTCCGGTGGTGCGCCTTTGCCTCGACAATGGATACCGGCTCGATCGCCGCACGCGGTTGAACGCGCTGCTGACGCGCGCGTCCCGCCCAAGCTGATGGAACGACCGAATGGAAAAGCGTGATTACTACGAGGTTCTGGGCGTCTCCCGCGATGCCGACGGCACGGTGCTGAAAAGCGCCTATCGCAAGCTCGCGATGCAATACCATCCCGACCGCAATCCCGGCGATGCCGAAGCCGAGGGCCGCTTCAAGGAAGTGAGCGAGGCCTATGACACGCTGAAGGACAGCCAGAAGCGTGCCGCCTATGACCGCTTCGGCCATGCCGCCTTTGAAAACGGCGGGTTCGGGGCGCAGGGCGGCGGCCATCCGGGCGACTTCGCCTCCGCAATGTCCGACATCTTCGACGAGTTCTTCGGCATGGGCGGGGGGCGCCGCGCCGGCGGCCGCGATCGCGGCGCGGACCTGCGCTACAATCTCGAGATCTCGCTGGAAGATGCCTTCACCGGCAAGTCGGTCGAGATTGATGTTCCGACCTCGGTGTCCTGCGAGGCCTGTTCCGGGTCGGGCGCCAAGCCTGGCAGTTCGCCGACCACCTGCCGCACCTGTGGCGGCGCCGGGCGGGTCCGTGCCTCGCAGGGTTTCTTTACGCTCGAACGGGCCTGCGCGGCCTGTCAGGGGCGTGGGCAGGTGATCTCCGATCCTTGCGGCGACTGCGGCGGCGCCGGGCGCAAGACCGTCAACCGCAACCTGTCGGTGAGTATCCCGGCGGGGATCGAGGACGGCACCCGTATCCGTCTTGGGGGCGAGGGCGAGGCCGGGCTGCGGGGCGGCCCCTCGGGCGATCTTTATATCTTCCTCTCCATTCGTCCGCATGCCTTCTTCCAGCGCGACGGCGCGGATCTTTATTGCCGCGTGCCGATTTCCATGACGACGGCGGCGCTCGGCGGTCAGTTCGAGGTGCCGACGCTTGGCGGCGAGATGACCCGCGTCAAGGTTCCCGAAGGGACCCAGGCCGGCAAGCAGTTCCGGCTGCGCGGCAAGGGCATGCCGGTGATGCGGTCGCAAAGCTTCGGCGACACCTATATCCAGGTCACGGTTGAAACCCCGACGAACCTCACCAAACGCCAGCGCGAGCTGCTTGCCGAGTTCGAGGAGGAATCCTCCGGCGACACCCATCCCGAATCCCATGGTTTCTTTGCCAAGGTGAAGGACTTTCTGGACAACCTGGGAACATAGCGGGCTGCGACCGACAGGGTTCTGCGGTCGATGCCTTGAATTCGCCATGGGGTGCGCGCACTTATGGCAAAATCGTTTTTGCAAGGAATTTCAGGATGCTCGAGGTTTCCGCCCGCAAGGTCAAAGGGTTTTCCGCCAAGCTTGCAGATGAGGTTCGTTTCATCCGAAGCTGGGCGGAAAACCCGCTGACAACAGGCGCCGTCAGCCCGTCCGGTCCTGATCTGACCCGTCGCATGGCGGATGTCATCGAGGTCGAGCGGACAGGTCCGGTGCTTGAAATCGGGCCCGGCACCGGCGTGGTCACCCATGCCATCCTCGAGCGCGGCATTCACCCGTCCCGCGTCATTGCGCTGGAATACAACGACGGCTTCTGCGCGCTTCTGCGTCGCCGCTACCCGGACATGACCGTGGTCCGGGGCGACGCCTACAAGCTGCGCGAGATGCTGGCCGATGTGCCGGAGGGTTCGCTCGCCAGCATCGTCTCCTCCATGCCGCTGTTTTCACGTCCGAAGAAAGAACGCCGTGCGCTCCTCATGCAGGCGTTCGAACTGCTGCCGCCGGGCGCGCCCTTCATCCAGTTTTCCTACGCGCTGGTGCCGCCGATCCCGGCCGAGCCGGAGCTGTTTTCCATCGAGCGCAGCGGCTGGATACTCCGGAACCTTCCGCCCGCACGCGTCTGGGTCTACCGCAAGACGGTGTGAAATCTGCAATTCGCTAACTTTCCAAAGCCAACACTTTCGCAAAAAGCGTTTCTTTTTGCGAAAGTGTTGGCTTGAAAATCTTATTTGAAATTGCGTGTATTTTAATTATCGTAAAATTATAACGCGAATGAAATTTTGTTCCGTACGAATACGGAGAAGAAATTTGACGTCTGTGCAGGAGATGAAAGACGAACTGCAGTCGCTTATAGACCGAGCGAAGTCCGCCGCAGAGCAAGCTGAGGCACAAAGTGCCTTGTATGCGGTAGCGGTTGCGGCTCAAACGCACAGATTGGATTTGGTGTCCGTACTGCTCGCGATCATAGCGATCCTCCTCGCAATTGGAGGGTTAGCTGGCTTTTTTGAAATTCGATATAGGGCAAGAATTGCTGCGCAAGAAACAGCTCGTAGCGAATGCCGTACTATTGCGGCTGATCTGTTGAACAATTATGTTAATGATGAATTGCCTGATAAGGTCCGAAGATCGGTTGAATTGATCTTTCAGGAAAGAGATGGAAACGGAGGCGACTATGGAGAACAGGATACGAGTTAAGTCCAATCTTGACATCCTGTCGGAGTTTGCATCTCGGTATCCAGTAGACGTGAAGGCGGCCGCAGAGGCTATTGGCGTGCGCGTTTTTTATGATGAATTGCCGGCAGGCATGTCAGGGAAAATTCAACGTGACGAGAACGGTAAATATTACATTGTAGCAAATATAAACGAGCCTGACGAGCGTCAGAGGTTTACGATTGCCCATGAGCTTGGCCACTATATTTATCACCGTTCTTTGATAGGCGATGGGGTGTCAGATTCCCCAGCATACCGAGCGCTGGATGAGTCGGTATACGAAACGACGCCCCTTGAGCGATTTCACGAGACGCAAGCTAATCGTTTTGCCGCAAATCTTCTTATGCCCCGAGCGCTGTTGAGGAAAGCAGAGGCAGAACACCCCGACGCCGACCCTAGAAGGCTGGCAGCGTTTTTTGGAGTGTCTGAAGATGCAATGCGGATCAGGCAAGGGTTGCCTACAAAAAGGCAAAAGGCCTTACAAGAAGAAGCTCTATAAGCTCTAGTCTCTAGTAGCTGAGCTACAAGTGCAGTCGTAGAGTCTCACTCCTCAAATCGGGTTCGCCAGCCTGACGGGCCGTCCGGGTGCCAGTTCCGAGGCGGCGGCGACGATGGCGTCGGCATCGATCCCGAAGTGGTGATGCAGGTCCGCGATCGTTCCGGTCTGGCCGAAGTGCTCCACGCCGAGCGCTGCCGTACGGTGGCCGCAAACCGAGCCGAGCCAGGCGAGTGTCGCCGGATGGCCGTCGATCGCCGTGATCATCGTGCAATGGGCGGGAAGCGGCGCAAGAAGCCGTTCGATGTGGCTCATCGCCCCCCGGCTACCGCGCTTGCGCATGCGCATCGCCGCGTGCCAGCCGGCGTTCAGCCGGTCGGCCGAGGTCACCGCCAGCACGCCGATGTCGCGCCGGTCGGTGCCGATGCGCCCCGCAGCCTCGATCGCTTCCGGCCCGACGACGCCCTGATAGGCAATCACCACCTCGCAGTTGGGGCCGGGTTCGCGCAGCCAGTAGGCGCCGTCGATCACGCCCTGGCGAAAAGCCTCGTCCTCGCGCCGCGCGGGCTGTTCCAGTGCCTGGGTCGAAAGCCGCAGATAGACCGATCCGCCGGTCTCGTCGCGCAGCCAGGTGCGCTCGTCCGGGTCGCCCTCGCCGTCGCGCTGCATGTAGTCGAAGCTCCAGTCCATCAGGATCGACAACTCGTCGAGCCATGCGGGTTCGAAGGCGGCCAGCCCGTCCTGGCTCATGCCGATCAGCGGGGTGGCGACCGACTGGTGCGCGCCGCCTTCCGGCGCCAGCGTCACGCCCGACGGCGTGCCGACCACCAGGAAGCGGGCGTCCTGGTAGCAGGCGTAGTTGAGCGCATCCAGTCCGCGCGAGATGAAGGGATCGTAGAGCGTGCCGACCGGCAGGAGGCGTTCGCCGAAGAGCGAATGCGACAGGCCGGCGGCCCCCAGCAGCAGAAACAGGTTCATCTCCGCGATGCCGAGCTCGATGTGCTGGCCCTTGGGCGAAAATCCCCATTTCTGTGTCGAGGGGATGCGCTGGTCGCGGAAGGTGTCGGCCATGTCCTCGCGCGAGAACAGTCCGCGCCGGTTGACCCAGGGGCCGAGGTTGGTGGAAACGGTCACGTCCGGAGAGGTGGTGACCACGCGCTCTGCCAGCGGATGATCGGATTTCGCCAGTGCGTCCAGGATCTTGCCGAAGCCGGCCTGGGTGGAGAGCACCTTGTCGTCGAGGAACTGCGGCCCCGGCGTCGCGACATGCGGCGAAGCATGCCGGCGCGCGCCCTTGGCGAAGAACGGCGTCTTCTTGACGAAGGCGTCAAGCTCGGCGGACCTCATGTCGAGGCCTTCCGCAGGCTCCCATTCGTGCCCTTCGCGCACGCCCATGGCATTTCGGAAGGTCTCCATCTGCGCCGGCGTCATCAGCCCGGCGTGATTGTCCTTGTGTCCGGCGAGCGGCGTGTTCCAGCCCTTGATCGTATAGGCGAGGAAGGCGACCGGCCGGTCGTGCTTTGCCTGTTCGGCGAAGGTCTGCGAAAGCGTCTCGACGCAGTGGCCGCCAAGGTTGGTCATCAGTTCGAGAAGCTCGGCGTCGGAACGCCGCTCGATCAGCGCCGTCACCGGACCCTGGTCGCCGATGTCGTCCAGAAGCCGATTGCGCCACGCCGCCCCGCCCTGGAAGGCGAGCGCGGAATAGAGCTGGTTCGGGCAGCTGTCGATCCAGTCGCGCAGCGCGTCTCCGCCCTCTTCCGCGAAGGCTTCCTGCTGCAGCGCGCCGTGTTTCACGAGCACCACGTCCCAGCCGAAGGCGCCGAAGATCGCCCGGATGCGGCCGGCGAGGCCTTCGCGCACGACGCCGTCGAGGCTCTGGCGGTTGTAGTCGATGATCCACCAGGTGTTGCGCAGCCCGTGCTTCCAGCCCTCCTGCAGCGCCTCGTAGACATTGCCCTCGTCAAGCTCGGCGTCGCCGACCAGCGCCACCATGCGCCCTTCCGGCCCGGGTTTTGCCCAGTTCTTGGCGCCAAGATAGTCCTGAACCATCGAGGCGAAGGCCGTGATCGCGACGCCGAGACCGACCGAGCCGGTGGAGAAATCCACGTCGTCGACGTCCTTGGTCCGGCTGGGGTAGGACTGCGCGCCGCCATAGGCCCGAAACGCCTCCAGCTTGTCGCGGGTCTGGTTGCCGGCGAGATACTGCATGGCGTGAAACAGCGGCGAGGCATGCGGCTTCACCGCCACCCGGTCCTGCGGCCGGAGGCTGGTGAAATAGAGCGCGGTCATGATCGACGCCATCGAGGCGCAGGAGGCCTGGTGCCCGCCCACCTTCAGTCCGTCCGGGCTTTTTTCGCGCAGGTGGTTGGCGTTGTGGATCGTCCAGCAGGAAAGCCACAAGAGTTTGCGCTCGATCTGCTTCAGACGGGTCTTGGCGGGCGTCGTCATGAAAATGTCCTCTCGTGCGTCGCACCTCGTTGTGTCTGACGATAGGACGGGAGCGCGACAATTTCAGGCCAATTTCGGCAAGTTTTCGATCAATAACGGCAATTCTTGTTCCAGAATTTGCCGATATTGCACAGCATTTTCCCGAAATCGCGCAGTTTCATGGCTCAGGCGGCCTGCGCGCGCAGGCGGTCGAGTGCCGCCGAAACATCCGCGAGAATGTCGTCCCTTGTCTCGAGACCCGCCGACAGGCGGATTAGCCCGTCGGGGATATCATGGGCGGCGCGCTCCTCCGCCGTATAGGTCGAATGGGTCATGCTTGCCGGATGCTGGACCAGCGTTTCGGCATCGCCCAGGCTCACCGCCCGCCGTGCAAGCGACAGCGCGTTCATGAAGCGGATGCCGGCGGCCATGCCCTCGGCGAGCTCGAAGGCGACCATGCCGCCGAAGCCCGGCATCTGCCGTGCCGCGAGATCATGCTGCGGAAAGCCGGCGAGGCCCGGATAGTGCACGACCGACACCGCCGGATGCTCGACCAGCAGTTCGGCGATCGCCATTGCGTTTTGGCAATGCCGCTCCATCCTCAGTTCCAGTGTCTTCAGCCCGCGCAGCACGAGGTGGGCTGTGAGCGGCGCCATCACGGCCCCGGTCATGTCCTTCAGCCCGACGAGCCGCACCTCCTGCATGTCCTCGGCCGACCCGGCAGCAAGGCCCGCGACGAGATCGCCGTGTCCGCCCAGATACTTGGTGGCGGAATGCACGACGATGTCGGCGCCAAGCTCGAGCGGCCGGGTCAGCACCGGCGTCGCATAGGTGTTGTCGACGACGACGCGGGCGCTGGCGGCATGGGCGACCTTGGAGACCGCCGCGATATCGACGAGCCGCATGTTCGGATTGGCCGGGCTTTCGAAATAGACGATCCGGGTTCGCTCCGAAATCGCGGCTTCAAGCGTCTTCGGGTCGCGCAGGTCGACATGGGTGACGGTGATGCCGAATTTCGCCAGGCCGTGCCGGAAGAAGGCAAAGGTGCAGCCGTAGAGCGTCTTGTCGACGATGATCTCGTCGCCCGGCGCGAGAAAGCTCCACATCACGGCGGTGATCGCGCCCATGCCGGAGGCGAAGGCGACGCCGGCCTCGCCGCCTTCCAGATCCGCGATCCGCTCTTCCAGCAGCGCCAGCGTCGGGTTGGAAATGCGGCTGTAGACATGGCCCGCCCGCTCGCCGGCGAACATTTCGCCGCCCTGTTCTGCCGTGTCGAAGGCGAAGGTCGAGGTCATGTGAACCGGCGGCGTCAAGGCGCCGTCATTGGCAAGCGGATCGTAGCCGTGGTGGATGGCGCGTGTCGCGAAACCAAGGGGCGTGTTTTTCAGCATGGGTCAGATCCTCACCGGACAAGAGACAGGCCCGCCGCCGGCGGGCTTTCCTGTGGCCAAGGTAGGGCTTGCTGCCTGCGCGTTTCTGGCGAAATATGCCACTTCAACATTATGCTTTGGCAGATCCTGCCAATCAAAGGGGCTTTCATGGACGAAATCGACCGTAAGATCATCCGTGCCCTCCAGCGAAATGGCCGGTTGAGCAACCAGGACCTGTCGGACAAGGTGGGCCTGTCGCCCTCGCCCTGTCTGCGCCGGGTGCGCAATCTGGAACAGGCCGGCGTGATCGACGGCTATGCCGCGATTGTGGATCAGGAAGGCTACGGGCTGCCGGTCACCGTGTTCCTGCAGGTGCGTCTGGAACGCCACGCGCAGGACAGCGTTGGTACCTTCGAGGCGGCCGTGGCACGCATCGACGAGATCATGGAATGTTACCTGATGGCGGGCGATCGGGATTATCTCCTGCGGGTCGTCGTCGCCTCGCTCGCCGACTATGAGGATTTCATCCGCAGGCGGATCCACAAGATCCCCGGCATCGCCTCGCTGGAATCGAGTTTCGCCTTTGGCGTCGTCAAGCGCAGCCAGGTGCTTCCGGGATAGCGGTCGGGTCGCAGAGGCCGAGATCCGCCCGCTGCTTGCGCGTGAGTTTTGCCGCGATCAGCCTGTGCGCCTCGCTCAGATAGGCGCGGATATCGTCATCGCTCAACGCATCATTGGTGCGAACCTGCACCCATTTGGCCCGCGCAAGATAGGGCGCCGGCACCACGCCGTCGCGCTCGCACAGCATCTGCGAGGCGAGGTCGGAGCACTTGAACGCGATGGCTTCCTCGCTCACCGGACCCCAGGTCGAGCACAGGGCAAAGATCTTCCCGCCGACCTTCCAGACCGATGCGCCGCCCCATTGAACCACACTTGTCGCGCCAGGGAGCGCGCGGCAATACGCGTTGAATTGTGCCCGTGTCATCATCTTCGCCATTCGTCTTCAAGATTGCACTGGTCAAGCCTCGCATCCTGGTTATATCAGCATCACAGGCTGTCCCCGGACGTTGCGGGACTCCACGCGAAAAAGAACTGCGAGGTATTTCATGAAAGACGTTCGTATTCTCGTTTTCTCCGGCTCGACCCGGTCGGGATCCTTCAACACGAAGCTCGCCGAACTGGTCGCCAAGCGCGTGGACGCCGCAGGCGCGCAAGCGACACACCTCTCGCTCGCCGACTATCCGATGCCGATCTACAACGGCGACATCGAAGCAGACGAGGGTGTTCCGGAAAACGCGAAGGCGCTGAAGGAGGTGATGCAGGCCCATCATGGCGTCTTCATCGCCAGCCCCGAATACAACACCTCGATTTCCCCGCTGCTGAAGAACACGCTCGACTGGGTGTCGCGGCTGTCTGGGGACGACGAGCCGCCGGCGGCGGCCTTCAAGAACCGGGTGTTCGCGCTCGGGGCCGCCTCTCCCGGCGCATTGGGCGGAATCCGGGGGCTGATGGGGCTGCGCACGATCATGGAAATCGGCTATGGCGCCCTGGTCATCCCGGAAATGTCGACGGTCCCGGGCGCCGGCTCCGCCTTCGAAGACGACGGGGCGCTGTCGGACGCGCGCGCCGCCGGCCTGCTTGATGGCATGGTGAAGCGGTTGATTGACGAGGCGGCGTTGAGGGCCTGACCGGTTCCGCCGGGCCGGATCGCGATCCGGCAATAGCTCTGAGACAATGCGCGCATTGCGCGCATAAATTCAAAAAGTAACTTAGACGTTTATATCTATGGCTTGATACCTTGAGGGTGACTTTCCGGCCCCGTTTTGACGATTTGGAAGCGGGGTCGGAAAATAGCATCTGGCAATTTGCCAAACTCCCTCGAGGATAAGTATGTCTAAAAATACGGTTGGCGGGACCATAATTGTAGACAACTATGATTCATTTACATTCAATGTTGCGCAGATTCTGGCGGAAATTGCCGGAGAAGAGCCGGTTGTTCTTCCAAATTCTGTTCCCTGGCGTGAAATCCGGAAGATCCCGCATCGTCGGATCATCCTTTCGCCCGGTCCGGGTGCTCCGTCGCGTGCGGCCGATGTCGGGTCTTCCATGGATGTCCTGCGGTTCGCGGAGTGCCCTGTGCTCGGCATCTGTCTCGGGCATCAGTGTCTTGTCGCGCATTTCGGCGGCGATGTCGGGCGGGCGCCCGAACCGTTCCACGGGCGCATCAGCCGCATTCACTGCCGTCCCGACCCTCTCTTCGCCGGATTGCCCGCCGCTTTCGACGTGACCCGCTACCATTCGCTGATCGCGCATCGACCGCTTCCCGACTGCCTCGAGTGCATCGCCGAGACCGGAGAGGGACTGGTCATGGCTGTGCGGCATCGTCTCCGGCCACTCTGGGGTGTGCAGTTTCATCCCGAATCGATCTGTTCCGAGCAGGGCGCGGCCTTGCTCGCCAATTTCGTTCGGCCGGTCCCCTTGCGCCAGGCTGCCGGCCTTTCCGGCGCGGTCCGTGCGGCGCGTCGCGAAGCGGAAGCAGTCTGACATGGCCGATACGATCGATCCACCGGCGCCCGCGCGTGCCGCGACATTCGAGGCGGTCTGGCGCAGCACGGCACAAGCGACGTCCGCGGAGGCCGCGTTCGTCCGCCTCTTCGGTGAGGCTGAAAATGCCTTTTGGCTCGACAGCAGCCTGATGCTTCGGGGACTGTCGCGCTTCTCCTTCATGGGCGATGCCTCCGGCCCGTTTGCCCGCTCCGCGATCTTTCACGATGGCGGCCAGTCCGCAGAGGTCCGAGACGGCCGGGGCGAGGCGGCGCCAAGACCGCTCGGCAAGTCGGTGTTCGAATATCTGGAGGAATTCCACCGCACGCCGGCCGTTCATACACCTGCGGGTCTCGACTGTCCCTTCGTCGGCGGGCATGTCGGGTTCTTCGGATATGAACTCAAGCGCCTGACCTGCGGCGCGGCCGCGCATGAGGCCCCGACCCCAGATGCGGCCTTCCTGTTTGCCGACCGCCTGCTGGCGTTCGATCACCGCGACGGCATCGTGCATGCAATTGCGCTTGCAAAGGCGGGCGATGCGGCGGATCGGGATGCAGCGCAACAGTGGGTGGAGGAAACGATTGCCGCGCTCGGGCAGGTCCGCGAGCCCGCGCCGCCGGCGCCGGAACCCGCCGGGACCCCACCGCGATTTCGCCTGCGCCACGACCGGGCTGCCTATCTGGCACGCATCAAGACCTGTCTTGAGGAAATCGCGGCCGGCGAAAGCTACGAGATCTGTCTCACCAACACCCTTGAGGCGGAGGTGGATCTCGATCCGCTCGATCTCTATCGCATCTTGCGCCGCCGCAATCCCGCGCCCTATTCCGCCTTTCTCAGGTTCGGCGATCTTGCGATTGCCAGTTCCTCTCCGGAGCGCTTCCTGCGCATCGACCCGGACGGCAGCGTCGAGACCAAGCCGATCAAGGGGACGGAACGGCGTGACAGCGATCCGGCCCGCGACGCGGCCATCGCCGAAGGGCTGCGGCTTGACGAGAAGAGCCGCTCGGAAAACCTGATGATCGTCGACTTGATGCGCAACGATCTGGGGCGGGTGTGCGAGACTGGCTCCGTGCATGTGCCGAGCCTGATGCATGTCGAAAGCTATGAGACCGTGCATCAGCTCGTCTCGGTGGTGCGCGGCCGCATTCGCGCCGGCGAAAGCCCCGTGAGCTGCATCGCGTCCTGCTTTCCCGGCGGCTCGATGACCGGCGCGCCCAAGGTGCGCACGCTGGAGATCATCGACCGGCTCGAAGAGGCCGCACGCGGCGTCTATTCCGGGGCGATCGGTTATCTGTCGCTGACGGGCGCGGTCGATCTCAACATCGTCATCCGAACCGTCGTTTGCACGCCGGGCGATGTGTCCATCGGTTGCGGTGGAGCAATCGTCTATCTCTCCGACCCGCAAGCCGAGTTCGACGAGATCCTGCTCAAGGCGCAAGCGCCGATGGCGGCCGTCGCCGAGGCGGCCGGAGCTGCGACCGATACGCCTCCACAGGTGGCAAACGCCGGGCAGGACCGACCTGACTTGGCCGTAAACGGCGGGATTCGCGCGCCCCGCAGGGAGGAAGCGGCGGCGGTCGGCGCGGCCGTCGAGGCGTTGCTGCGCGAACTCGGCGGGCCCGGGCCGCAGTTTCGAGCCGAGGCGACACGCGCCGTGTGCGAAGGCTTCTGCGAAAACGAACGCGACGGCTTCATCCGCATTGCGGAAACCGAAGGCGGCGACATTGCCGGCGTCGCGCTCGTCTCCGTGGTTCGGGCCGCGCGTACCTCCGGCGACTACGCCGTGCTGCAGGAGCTCTGGGTGGACGTGGGTGCGCGCGGCAGCGGTGTCGGTGCGGCCCTGCTTGCGGCGGTTGACGCGGAAGCGCGACGCCGTGGCCTGCCGCAGGTGGAGGTGTCCCTGCCGAAACCCGGCCATCCGCATGCCGAACGGCTCCAGGCGTTCTACGCCCGGGCCGGATACGCGCCGGCGGGCCAGCGCATGCGGCGGAGCCTGGCATGACGCGGACCGGGCTCCTGATCTTCGATGTGGCGCATCGCACCGAACCGCGCGCCTCGATCCGAACCGCACGCGGCACGCTCACGCCCTCCAACGAGGTGGCCGAGCGCACCGCGCGCATTCGTGCCGGGATCCTGAGGGCGACGGGCGCGCGTGCGTACAGCGCGGGAGTCCCGCCGGAAGCGACCCGCAGGCTGCGCAGCCTTTTGCCGCTGGCGCATGATCCGGCCTATCTGGCGTTTCTTGAGCATGGACCGCATCCGGCAGAGGCCGCAATCACGCCGCAGGGCCGGATCTTCGCTGCGCCCGGCGTTGAGCAGGACACGCCGGTGGGTGCCGATTCCGCCGACCGGGCCTTGGCCTCCGCAGCGACGGCCGTTGCCGCCGCCGTCGCGCTCGCACGCGGGGAGGCGGATCATGTCTATGCGTTGTGCCGTCCGCCGGGACATCACGCCGGGCGGCGCTTTTTCGGCGGCTATTGCTTCTTGAACAATGCAGCGCTTGCGGCGCTGGCGCTGCGCCGCCAGAGCGGGGCGCGGGTCGCGGTGATCGACATCGACTATCACGCGGGAAACGGCACGACGGATTGTCTGGCCGCCCATCCCGACATTGCGGTGCTCAGCTGCCACGCGTCCGGCGAGGACACCTTCCCGCATCAAGACGATCCGCTGCCGGCGCATCCTGCGCATGTGTTCCATGCCTTTGGCGAACCGCCGGATGCGCAAGCATATCTGGCCGTGGTGTCCCGTCTTGTCGGCGAGGCCGTCGCGGGCGGCGCCGAAACGCTGGTGCTGTCGCTCGGCTACGACGTGATCGACGGCGATCCGCATGGCGGCTGGCGGCTTTCACCGGATGTCTTTGCCGGGGTGGGGGAGATCCTGCGCGTAAGCGGACTGCCCGTTTGCGTCGTGCAGGAAGGCGGCTACCTGCTGTCCGCGCTGGAGGGCTGCGCCGCGCAATTTACCAAGGGTCTCATCGGGCCTCCAGCCGATGCGGCACCCGACACAAGGGAGAGCGGAACGGATGACGGCCGACACGCAAAGCCTGCTGGCGCCCTATCGTGACCAGCTGAACGAGATCGACGAGACGCTGGTCACGCTTGTGGCCGAGCGGCTGACGATCTGCGCGCAGGTGGCGCACACCAAGCGCCGTCACGGCATCGCCATGATGCAGCCCGACCGGGTGGAGGAGGTGAAAAGCCGTTGCGCGAAGCTGGGCGCGGACCAGGGTCTCGATCCGGAGTTCGTTCGCGCGCTCTACGGCCTGATCATCGGCGAGGCCTGCGCGCTGGAAGACCGGATCATCGAGCGATGATCCGCTTTCACACACTGGGTCCGACGGGGAGTTGCCACGAGCACGCGCTGAAGCAGTATCTCGCCTTCCAGGGGGTCGATGCGGCCGACATCGTGCTGTGCGACGATCTGGTCGCGGCGGCGGCGCGCGCGGTGGAAGAGGGCGGCTCCTATCTGCTTCAGTGCAGCGCGCACCTGAATGTGCATCAGGTGACGGAGCGCTACCTAGGCCGGCTGCATGTGGTCGACACCTTCATCCTGCCGACGCAGGAAATGGCGCTCGTCAAGTGCCGCGACGTCGCCGTGCCGCAGACCCTCGGCGTGCCCGAACCTGCGCTTGGCTATGTCAACGAGGCGGACTGGCGGAAGATCACCTTCGAGACCACCAAGCCCGTCGTCGAAGAGGGACTGCTCGCCGGGCGTTACGAGGCCGGCGTGGCCTACACCCGTTCCGCGCGCGACCATCCCGAAACGCTCGAGGTGATGCGGGTCATCGGCGAGGTGGTCACCACCTGGATCGTCTATGGCCCCACGCCGCGCTATCGCGGGAAGCTCATGGGAAACAACTATCCAGAGTTGCATTCGGGGTAAGGCTGTGATCGTCTTGCCGACGGTATCTGTGACACCTGCGATGACGGAGCGACATGAGCGGTAGCGGATCGAAGACGCTGGGCGGGACCTCGCGCCAGACGGTGCTGTTGGCGGCGCTGGGCGTGGGGGCCGTCGCCATTGGAATGGACACCTTCGTGGTGATCGGCGTTCTTAACGAAATCGCCGCGAGCCTCGAGATTCCGGCAACGCGGGCCGGACAGCTCGTGTCCGTCTATGCGCTTTCCTACGCCGTCTTCGCGCCGCTGAGCGCCTGGCTGCTGCGCGGGCTCGACCGGCGCCGGGTGATCCTGCTGGCCATCGGCTTTTTTCTCGCCGGCAATCTGGCCTGCGGATTGGCCACCGGGTTTCACCAGATCGTGGCCGGGCGGATCGTGTCGGCGCTGGGGGCTGCGATCTTCACGCCGGTCGCGACCGCGCTCGCCTCCGATCTGGTGCCGCCGCACCGCAAGGGCGCGGCACTCGCCGTGATCTTCGGCGGCATGACGGTCGCCCAGGCGGCCGGCATTCCGCTCGCGACCCTGATCGGCCAGATGTTCGACTGGCGTTACGCATTTTACTTCGTCGTCGTGCTGGGCCTCGTCGCGCTCGCCATCCTGGCGCCGCTGATGGGGCGTCTGCCCGTCGGCGCGGCCGCACCGGACACCGCGGCCGCATCGCGCGCGCTGACGCCGGTGACCGCCGGTCTCCTGCTGGTAACCTTCCTGATCGTCTTGTCGGAATTCGTCGTCTACACCTATGTGAGCGTGATCCTCGCCGGGACGTCCTACGCCGGCGCGCCGATCCTGCCGGCGGTGCTCCTGGCCTATGGCATCGGCGCGCTCGCCGGCAATTTCGCCACCGGGATCCTGACCGACCGGCTCGGCCCGCTGCAGGTGCTCATCGGCGCGGTCGCGGTGCAGACCGCGCTCCTCGTCGCGCTCGTCATGTGGCGTGACGCGGCGCTGGTGACGGTGGTGGTCGGTTTTGTCTGGGGCATCGTCAGCTACATGTATCTGGTGCCGATCCAGCACCGCCTGCTCAGCCACGCCGGCGGGGGCGGTGCGCTGATCCTGTCGCTGAACAGTTCGCTGATCTACGTCGGCATCTCCGCCGGCGCCTGGCTCGGCGGCGTCGTGCTCGACAGGGTCGGCATTCCGTCGCTGGCGCTGGTCGCCGGTGCGCTCGGCACCGTGGCGCTGGTCGCGGCGATGGTCTTCATGCGACGGCCGGTGATCGAGTAAAAAGCCGGCTAAGTTTCCATTCCTTCCGCCTGTGCCTCGCAGAGCCGGGTCATGTCGGCCACCGTCAGCGCCTTGAAGGCATCGGCGGTGGGCACTGAAATCCCCGTGCGTTGCCGGATCAGGTCGATCACGTCGAGCATCATCAGGGATTCCCCGCCGAGTTCGAAGAAATTGTCCTCAAGGCCGAGATCGTCGCAGCCGAGCACCTCCGCGAAACAGGCGGCAACGGCACCCGCAAGGCTGCCGGCTGCTGGAGCGGCGGGCGTCTGAGCCGTCGCCGGTGAAGGAGAAGGACCCCTTGGGGCCGAGGGGACGTCTTTTTCATCCGTCTCTTGCGACGACGACACCGATGGAGCGTGCCGAGGCGTTGCGGTGTCGGACAGCCCCGGCCGGTCGGCGAGCCGCACCGTCGAAATGGCGTGCTCGCCGGCGCCCGCAGCCGCCGCAAGCGCGAGCACGGCCGCGCCTTCCGACGGTTCGATTGCCCAGTCGGTGCCGCCCGCGCCGATGGTCTTGTCGCGCGACGGCACGTGCCAGGTGTCGTAGTTCACTGTGATCCACTCGGCTTTCGAACGGCCCGCGAGCCTCTCGCGGGCGGCCACGGCATCCATGTGGCGGTGGCCGGCTGCATGCGCGCCGTAGCTCAACCCGCCGACGAAACACGACAGGCTGGAACACAGGAGCACCTTGCCGACGGGCGTTTTTGCCACCGCATCGGCGAGTGCGCGCATGCCAGCGACATGCGGCACCAGCAGGTCGGCCGCAAGCTCCGGCGGCGTGTCGCGGATGAACTTCAGGTGGTCCGCATCGACCACGCCGGCGGCATGGATCACCGTGTCGATCGTTTCGCTCTCTGTCCGTGCCTTGTCCAACAGTTGCGAAACCGCCTGGCTGTCGGCAAGGTCGGCGGCATGCAGCGAGACATGCGCGCCGCTGCTCAGGAGCGCTGAGAGCGCCGCCACACCCGCATCGCGCACCGCGCCCGAGCGTGAGGCGAGATAAAGGCGTGCGTCCGGGTCCTCCCGCGCGATTTCGCCGGCGAGCGCAAGGCCGACATGGCCGGTTCCCCCGAAGATCACATGCGCGCCGCCGCCTCCCCAGGGAGGCGCGTGGGTCGTGGCGGATGCGTCGGCGTCTTTCGGCCTTGCCGGGACCAGCTCCGGCACGAAGCGCGCCCGTCCGCGCCAGGCCACCTCCGTGTCCTCGCCCGGGTCGTGCAGCTCGTCGAGGATTTTCTCGAGCGTTTGCGCCTGTTGTGCCGGGTCGGCGGCGCTGCCTGCGTCCAGGTCCAGCGTGCGGGCCTGGAGTGTCCGGTGCTCCTGCGCGATCACCCGCGCCAGCGCTGAAAGCGGCGCGGCCTCGGCCGCGATGGATGGATCGCCTGGAAGATGCTGCGCGCCCTGCGTGACGAACCACAGGCGATGCGATGCCTTTTGCCGTCCAAGCGCCCCGGTCAACGTCAATGGCGAGAGCACGCTTGCCGAAAGGGCCGGGTCGGGCGCGGAACTGTCGCACCACAGGTAGATGAGGTCTCGCCAAGCCACGCCGTCGCGCTCCAGCGCGTCGAACAACCCGTCAAGGGAGGCGCTCTCCTGCGGATTGACGGTGAAGCGGTCCTCTCCGTCTTGTGCAAAGCGCGATCCGGGGCGGACCTCGATGACGCGGCCGGTGCTCGTCCCGCGCAGCGCATCGACGAGTGCCTGCTGCCACGGCATGTCGCCGACGAAGACAAGCCGGGCGTCCGGCGCCGCGTCCCCGCTTGCAAGGATCGCGTCATGCGGCGCCGGCAGGCGGGCCGGACGCCAGCGGCGCAGGTGAAACCAGTCCGCGATGTCGGGTTGTTTTCGTGGCTTTGCCTGCGCCTCCGACGGTTCGGCGGGGCGCGACGCGGCCGGCTTTGAGGTGCGGTTTGCCGCCAGGTCCGCCAGGCCGTAGGTCTTGCGCTCATAGGCATAGCCGGGCAAGGGCACCAGCCGGGCTTGGCTGGGGCGCGGCAGGGCCTCGAGCCGGATCGACGCGCCGGCTTGCCAGAGCCGTGCGGCGGCGGCAAGGAAATGCGCCTGTGCATCGGCGGCGGATGCTGCGCTGGGCAGGCTGGAGACGACCATCGGCAGGGTCGCCGGCGTGGCCTCGATGCGCAGGAGATCCGACAAAAACCCGCCGGGTCCGATTTCGATCACCGGCCGGTCCTGGGACAGGCAATGCGCGGCAAAGCTTGTCACGGGCCGTTGCGGCATCGCGCGGTTCGCCGCGCGCGCACGGTCCCTGCCAAGACATAGCGCGGCGCCCAGCGGTTCCAGGATTTCGACGCCCTCGGACACCGCGGCCTCCGCCGCGAGCGGCACCAGCCTTACCTGCGGCGACGGCGCGTGCGGTTGCGATCCGATCTCGGCGGCGGCCTCCTTGAGCCGGGCCGCGCGTGTCTCTGCCGGACCCACGCTGGCCGCGAAGAGGTGGCGGGCGAAGAGCCGCCCGGGACCGGTGCCGACACAGGCGCCGGGCGAAAGACCGAGATCGCGCCACAGCGCGAGCAACGCATGCGCCAGCACGAAGGCGTCGGCCGTGTCCGATGCGGTTCCCGCTGCAAGCGCGGCACGGGCCTCGGCGCAGGCCTCGCGAAACGCCGGGAATGCCGCGACGAGGGGCAGATCCTCCGGGGGCTCTTGGCCGGCGCGACCGGAAAAGACGAAAAGCGGTTGGGTCCAAGGTCCGGTGGGCGTTTGCGCCGGGGCGAGCGTGGAAAAACGCCGCGCCGCGTCCCTCGCATTTGCCGCCACCACGGCGGCGCGATGGGCATATTCGCGGCGTCCCTCGCGCAGCGTCCGTGAGGCATCGCGAATGTCGAGCGTGGGATCGGCGGCGAGGGCGGATCCCAACGTCTCCAACATCCGTTTCAGGGCGGTCGCGGTTCCGGCGGAGACAGTGAGGATTGCGGGCGCGTCCGAGCGCGGGCGCGTCGGCGCTTGCGGCGCTTCCTCCAGGATGGCATGGGCGTTGGTGCCGCCGAAGCCGAGCGCGCTGATGCCGCCACGGAGGGGAAAATCCGGGCTTTCCCAGTCTTCAAGGGTCGTTGGAATGCGAAAGGGGGTCTTGGCGAAGTCGATCGCCGGATTGGGGGTCTTGAAGTCGGGCGCCGGCGGGATCTTGCGATGGTGCATCATCAGCGCGAGCTTGATCGTGCTGGCAACGCCGGCGGCATGCACCGTATGGCCGATGTTGGCCTTGACCGAGCCGAGCGCGCTGATGCCGGTCGCCTGAGTCTTGAGGCGAAAGGCGCGGGTCAGCGCCTCGACTTCGATCGGATCGCCGAGAAGCGTGCCGGTGCCATGCGCCTCGATGTAGGACAGGGTCTGCGGGTCGACGCCGGCAATCTCCTGCGCCAGCGCGATGGCCTCCGCCTGGCCGTCGATGCCGGGCGCGGTGTAGCTCATCTTCGACGCGCCGTCGTTGTTGATCGCGGAACCGCGGATCACGGCCCAGATGTGATCCCCGTCGGCCAGCGCGTCGTCAAGCCGCTTGAGTGCGATCACGCCGACCCCGTCGCTGGAGACCATGCCGTCGGCGCGGGCGTCGAAGGGGCGGCAATGGCCGGAAAGCGAGAAATGCAGGCCTTGCTGGGTGCGGTAACCGAATTCTTCGGCGGTCGCGACGTTCACCCCGCCGGCGAGCGCCATGTCGCTGCTGCCGGACAAGAGGCTCTGGCAGGCCAGATGGATGCCGACCAGCGAGGAGGAACATGCGGTCTGCACCGCCATGCTCTCGCCGCGCAGGTCGAGCCGGTAGGACACGCGGCTTGGCGCATATTCCGCGTAATTGGAACTGTAGGCGAGGCTGCGCTCCGCCGGCGAGCGAACGATCTGCAGCAATTGTTCGTGATAGCGGTTCTGGCTGCAGGAGGCATAGACGGAGATCGCGCCGTCGAAGCGCGCGGGATCGCAGCCGGCGTTTTCAAGCGCCGCATGGCTCGTCTCCAGAAACAGCCGGTGCTGCGGGTTGAGGTAGCAGGCTTCGCGCGCGGGAAGGCCGAAAAGGGGCGCGTCGAAGCCTTCGGGTTCGCTGACGAGGCCCCGCACCGGCTGGTAGCCGGGTTCCGCGCGCGCCGGATCGCGATGGAGCATGTCGCGCCCGGCGCACAGCGCCTCCCAGAAGGACGCAAGGCCGTCGGCGCCGGGAAACCGGCACGCCATGCCGACGATGGCGACAGCGGTTTTTGACCCGGTATCGGCAGTTGCATCATGTGTCACGGCGGACCTCCATCATGCGTGGCGGGCGGTTGCGCGCGCGCAGGCGCCGCCCGACCCGTCGGCGCAGGGCCTCGTTGCCCGGCGTGTCTTCGCCGTTTCCCGCGCGCCCGGTGTTGAGCCGGCTTTGCAGATGGACGGAAAAATCCATCAGCCGCGGGTGATCGAAGAGCGCCGTCACTGCGATCTCGGTCCCCAACTCACGCTCGAGCGCCTGTTGCACCTTGGTCAGCAGCAGCGACGTGCCGCCAAGTTCGAAGAACGTCTGCTCCCGGCTGCAGTCGGCGAGGCCCAGACACTCGCACCAGATCCGCGCGATCCGCGCTTCCAGGCCGGGGCACGGCGCGGCGCTCGTGCCGCCGGCGGGCAGGCGGGAGGCCGCATCGGGGTGCGGCAGTCGCTTGCGGTCCAGCTTGCCGTTGGGAGTGAGCGGCAGCGTGGGGAGCGCCAGAAAGAGAGAGGGGATCATGTAGTCCGGCAGGCTTTGGCCAAGAAACGACCGCAACTCTGCCGTGGTGGGCGTGGATCCCTCTTCGGCAACAAGATAGGCGCACAATCCGCTCTCGCCGGAGGGTAGGGATTGCATTGCGCAGGCGGCCTGTCGCACCGTCGGGTGACGCTCCAGCGCGGCATTGATCTCCGGCAGTTCGACGCGGTGGCCGCGCACCTTTACCTGATCGTCGCGCCGGCCGAGAACGTCATAAAGCCCCTGTTCGGTGCGTCGCGCCAGGTCGCCTGTGACATAGACTTGCCGCGCTGGATCGTGCGGATGCGGCCGGAACGCCGCCTCCGTCAGTTCGGGCCGGTTGTGATAGCCGGGCGTCAGCCGGGTGCCGGCGATGTGCAGAACGCCGGTGTTTCCCTCGCCAACGGGCTGCCCGTCGTCGTCGAGAATGAAGAGTTCGTCGCCGCCGATGGGGCGGCCGACCGGGATACGCAGCGCATCCGCTGCGAGATCGCGCGGCACGCGGAAGCAGCAGGTGAAATCGCTGTTTTCGGTCGGGCCGTAGCCGTTGATTACGGTGATGTCGGGCACGGCGTCATAGAGCAGGCGCACATGGTGCGGCGATAGCGGTTCCCCGCCGAGCACCAGTTGCCGGACGCCGGAAAAGATGCGGGGATCCTCTGCGGCGATGCCGTTGAACACCGACGGTGTCAGCCACAGCGTGGTGATGCGGTGATCGGCAATCGCCGCGCCGAGCGTCGCGGCCGTCGGGACCCGCTCGCGGTAGAAGACAAGTTCCGCGCCGTTTGCGAGCGCGCCCCAGATATCGAACACCGAGGCGTCGAAGGCAATCGGCGCGGTCTGCAGGAAGCGGTCGCCCGGCCCGGCCGAATAGTAGTCGTTGCCGAACAGCAGTCCGTGCACGCCGCGGTGCAGGATCGGAACCCCCTTGGGCCGGCCGGTCGAGCCGGAGGTGTAGATCATGTAGATCGGGTCATCCGCGCCGATCGCCCGGTTGGGAGCAAAGGTCGCCGGTTCGGCCCGCGCATCGGCGGGGGTGACGGTCAGAACCGGCAGGTCGGGCGCGTCGAGGGCGCGGCTGCCGTCAGTGAGGATCGCGGCGCATTGGCAGTCGTCCAGCATGAAGCGGATGCGCTCGGGCGGATAGGCGAGATCGACCGGAACATAGACCGCGCCCGCCTTCATCGTGGCCAGCATGGCGCAGACGGCAACGGCGGAGCGTTCGAGCACCAGTGCGACGCGGTCGCCGCGTTGCACGCCGAGATCGATCAGCGCGCCGGCGGTCGCATTCGCCCAGGTGTCCAGATCGCGGTAGCTCAGCGAAAGCGGGCCGTCCCGGATCGCGGGCGCATCGGGAGCGATCCGTGCATGGTCCTGGACATGCGCATGCACCGGCCGGGTCCGGGTCACGTCGGGTTGCGTGGGCTCGTGATGCTTCATCGGATCGTCCTCCGGTTGGGATGCGGCCCTGGTCGCGCCCTCACGCCACGCCGGCCTTGAGCGCGTGTGCCGGCGTCTTGCCGGCGGGCCTGCGCGGGGCGACCCGCTCGGCGAGCAGCGTGCTGCACGCAAGGCGAAGGTCGCTGGCGAGTTGCTGCAGGAAGGCGTCGCGGGCACTTTCGAGGAAAAAGAAGTGCCCGCCGGGAAAAGAGGTGAAGCGGAACGCCGCGCGCGTGTGCTCGCCCCATGCCCGGACCGCGTCGACAGGCTCGGTCTCGTCGGCCTCGCCCGCATAGGCGAAAATCGGAATGTCGAGCGGCGGGCCGTCTTCCAGCGTGTAGGTTTCGCAGATCTCAAGATCCGCCCTGAGCGGCGGCAGAATCCGCTCCAGCAGGGCCGGGTCGTCCAGAAGGTCTGGCGGTGTGCCGCCCCAGGCGCGCAGCTGCCGGACCAGGGCGGCATCGTCCAGAACATGCAGGTCGCCGGTGCCGCTCCGGTTTGCGGCGATATGCGGCGCGGCGTGACCGCAGACGAAGAGTGCAACTGGCTCCGGCCTGCCCTCGTGCCTGAGTCTTCGGGCGAGCTCGAAGGCCAGGAGCGCGCCCATGCTGTGGCCGAAGAGCGCCATCGGCCGGGGCGGTCCGGCGGCGATCCGGGCGACGAGTTCATCCAGCAGCGGAGAAAGACCCGGTGCCGGGGGATCGTCCGCGCGCAGGCCGCGCCCCGGCAGTTCCAGCCCGGTGAGCGCGATGGCCGCCGGCAGGAAGGCGCCCCACGGGCGGAAGCTCTGCACGCTGCCGCCGGCAAACGCCAGACAATGCAGGTCGAGCAGCGAGTCGTCGCCCGCCGCAGCCTGAAACACCGTCGGCGCTGGCACGCTTCCGGCCATCATGCGGACCTCACGTAGTGGCCCGTCGCCGCGATGAACCGCTCCAGATCCTCCACCGTGTTGTAATAATGGACGGAGCAGCGGGCAACCGCCTCCAGATCGCGCCGGTCCATGTCGAGGCGCACCAGATCGCGGTCCGAAACGCCGATGTTGATCTTCCGCTCGCGCAGATGCGGGACGAGTTCATAGGGCGAGCCCCGCTTGAGGTCGAAGGTCACCGTCCCGCATTGCCGCGAGCCCGTGTCGCAGATGCGCACGCCCGGCAGATCGCCGAGCATTCCGCGCAGGACAGAGGACAGGTCCGCGATCGTCGCCTCGATCGCGTCCAGCCCCCAGTCCAGAGCCTCGTCGACGGCGACGCCGAAAGCGAGTTTCGAGGCCACGCATTTGTCCCAGGTCTCGAACCGTTCGGCCTCGGCATAGATGCGGTATTCGTCGCTGCCGCTCCAGAAGCCGCTGCGCATGTCGAGGATGCGCGGCTCGACGGCAGGTGCCACGCCCGGTTGCGCGCGTCGCACATAGAGAATGCCGACCCCGCGCGGGCCCCGCAGGAACTTGCGGCTTGTCGCCGTCATCATGTCGCAGCCGAGCGCGTCGACATTCACATCCATCTGCCCGACCGTCTGGCAGGCATCCACCGCAACCAGCGCATTGGGGGCAAGCGCGCCCGAACCGCGCGCCTCGCGCACGATCCGCGACAAGGTTTCGACCGGAGAGATCGCGCCGTTGTTTGTCGCGACATGGGTGAGCGATACGAGGCGGATGCGTGCACCGCGCCGCTCGATCAGCTCGCGCAGCGCGTCGGCGTCGGGCGCGCCGTCCGGCCCCGGCGGAATGACCTCGATCTCGATGCCGCACCGTCGCCGGGCCTGAAGCATCGACATGAAGTTGCTCGCATATTCGCCCTCGGTCGTCACCACGACATCGCCGTTTTTCAACTCGAGGCTGGCAAAAAACAACGCCCAGGCCCGCGACGCGTTTTCCATGATCGCAATCTCGTCGGGGGCGCAGCCGAGAAGGGTCGCGATCGATCGATAGACCGCAAACATGCGCGCCTGCGCCCTGTCGGCTGCCTCATAGCCGCCGACGACGGCTTCCAGCCGCAGGTGCTCGATCGCGGTGTTCACCACCCGCTCCGACATCAAGGCGGCCCCGGCGTTGTTCAGATGCGTGATGTTGGCGAGGCCCGGTGTCCTTGCCCGGGCGAGATCCACATCTATCTTTCGCGATGCGGCGATCAGCGGCGATGTTACGGCCTGCGCATCGAGCGCACGGCTTTCCGGCGTCCTGGTCGGTTGAGCGTCCATTTGCAAAAGACAAACCTCGGCTTGCTGGTTGTCACCTGTGAGAGTGCCCGCAGTCAAAAAAAGTATTATTCTTTTTATTTGTAATATTTTTAGGTTGTATAAAAGCATATTTTAAAACTATTGATTGTCAACAAGAGCAAGTGTGTTTTTCGATCAGGCGATAGTTCATCTGGCGGGGAGGCCCGCCATTCCCACGTGCGCGCCTTCAGGAACAATTGCCGGGTGGGCGATCTGGACGACTGATCACCGGAACGCTAGTGTCCGCCAACGCTCATCAGGGCGTGTATTTTTTTGTTCTCGCTTTTTGATCAGTGCATTCAGGAGATATGAATGAGGCCAGCAACTCCCATTGTCGGCATCGGCCTGATGGCTGTCGCCTCCCTTGCCGTTCCTTTCGTCGACGGGATTGCCAAACACCTGAGTGCGGAGCACTCGCCCTTCCTGGTTGCCTGGTCTCGGTATTTCGGATCCGCGCTGATCGTCTCCGCGCTGTTTTTCGGCCGTGGCGGAAATTGGCGCGACTTGCGCAAGGGCGCGCTCGCCAACACCGTTCGCACCGTGTTCATCGTCGGTGCGATGACCACCTTCCTCTTTGCAATCGTTGAGATTCCACTCGCGACGGGCCTTGGCGGCTACTTCGTCGGACCGATCATCGCGTCGGTGCTTTCTGTGGTCTTTCTCGGCGAACGCCTGACGGTGAACCGGATGGTCGGCGGCGGTCTTGGCGTTGTGGGGGCATTGCTGATCATCAAGCCGGGGGTCGAGGTGGAGTTCGGCTCGCTGCTGGCGGTAATCAGCGGGTTGCTTTTCGGCGGCTATCTGATTGCGACGCGAGCGGCGGCAACGACCGCTCCGCCCCTCGTTGCGCTCTATTTTCAGGTCTGTGTCGGCACGCTTCTGCTCACCCCGTTCGCCCTTGCCACGTGGTCCTGGTTTTCAGGGGGCGAACTGCTGCTGATCGCGGTGATGGGACTGGTGTCGACGGCCTGTCACTTCATGGTGATCGCCGCGTTCCGGCATGCGGAGGCCTCGGTCATCTCCCCGCTGGCCTATCTGGAATTGATCAGCGCTTTTTTCATTGGTTACTTTGCCTTTGCGGAAATTCCCGGAACGATCGATGTAATCGGCATTTTCTGCATTCTTGCCTCCGGCCTGGTGATTTCGCTCTACTCGAGGAGGTCCTGAGAGATCTGCCCGGGCGCCTTGGGGGCGAGTTGTACGTCAGGCCGGTTTGCAAACGCGCGCGCCGGGCTTACATAGGCGGCAACGGTCTCGCCGGCGGAACCGGTCCGGCAAGGCAGGACAGGCTGGAAAGGTGAACGATGCATACGCAGGACGACCCCACGGGCTGGCATGGAACGACGATCGTGAGCGTGCGCAAGGGTGGCCGCATCGTGATAGCCGGCGACGGCCAGGTCTCGCTCGGCCCCACGGTCATCAAGGGCACCGCACGCAAGGTGCGTCCGCTCGCCAAGGGCGAGGTGATCGCCGGCTTTGCCGGAGCGACCGCCGACGCCTTCACGCTGTTCGAACGCCTCGAGGCCAAGCTCGAGCAGTACCCGGGTCAGTTGATGCGCGCCTGCGTCGAGCTTGCCAAGGACTGGCGCACCGACCGCTACCTGCGGCGGCTGGAGGCGATGATGCTCGTCGCCGACAGCTCCATCTCCCTGGTGCTGACCGGCACTGGCGATGTCCTGGAGCCGGAAGGCGGCATCATGGGCATCGGGTCGGGCGGCAACTATGCGCTGGCCGCGGCCCGCGCGCTTGCCGACAGCGATCTGGACGCGGAAGAGGTCGCCCGCAAGGCGATGAAGGTCGCTGCCGAAATCTGCGTCTACACCAACGAGAACCTGACAATCGAATCGCTGGAGAGCACCGCGTGATACCCGCAGCGGGCACTGCTTGGCACGAAGATGACGTCACGGCCCGGCTGCGGCGCGCCGAGGCGGCCGGCATCATCTCCGGCGATCAGGTAAAACGCATGCTGGACTTGTGGCGGTTGGAAGACGAGGCCCGCACCGGGGTTTCGGTCGCCGACGCGGAAGAGGTGCGCTTTGCCCGCGGATTTCATGACATCTTCCTGTCTATCGGAATTGTCATGGTGGTGTTCGGTCTGGCCTACGGTCTTGGATCCGTCTGGCCGGTCTCCGCCGTTGCCGGGGTGTTGACCGCCGTCGTCTGGGCGTTTTCGGAGATTTTCGCGCGGCGGATGCGGCTGGCGTTGCCGTCGTTCCTGCTTGCGGTGGCCTTCGCGCCGGCCTTTCTGGTCGCGGTTCTGGCGCTGATGGTCGACGGGTTGTCGTTCGGTTTCGGCGCTCCCCTCGGGCAAGGCGATCCCGGCTCGGCCATCCTGCCCGCGGTGGTCGGCGTGTGCGGCGCCGTCCTGCACTACTGGCGGTTCGGTGTGCCGGTGGGGGTCGCGGGTATCGTCGGCAGCTTGCTCTTCCTCGCCGCGATCCTGCTGGAAACGGTCCTCCCCGGCTTTCTGGAGGCGCATCTCGCCTGGTTCACGCTTGCCGCCGGCGCCGCGACATTCGTTGCCGCCATGTGGTTCGACAGCCGCGATGTGGCCCGCGTGACGGTCGCGAGCGACAAGGCCTTCTGGCTGCATCTTCTTGCAGCCCCCCTTCTGGTGCATTCGATCCTGATGCTGGCAACCGCCGGTGCGGCGACCAAAAGCGGCGGCGATGCGCTTGCCGTCATCGCGCTGTTTGCCGTGCTTGCGCTCGTCGCCGTCCTGGTGGACCGCAGGGCCTTGCTTGTCTCCGGCCTCGGATATTTCGGCCTTGCCATTGCACAGCTGATGGGGAAGGCCGATGTATCGGGCGAGGTGAAGCTGGCGCTGACGCTCGTCGCGCTCGGCTGCTTTATTCTTCTTCTGGGCTCGGGCTGGCGCAGGGTGCGCCGCGTGGTGGCGAGTCCGTTCCGTTCGACCCCGGCGATGCGCCTGGTGCCCTCCGTCGATTGACATTCCTCAAGTTGAGAGACCCCGCCATGACCACGCTTTCTCCCCGCGAGATCGTTTCCGAACTGGACCGGCACATCATCGGCCAGAAGGACGCCAAGCGCGCCGTTGCCATCGCACTCCGCAACCGCTGGCGCCGGCAGCAGCTCGAGGACGGGTTGCGCGAGGAGGTGATGCCGAAGAACATCCTGATGATCGGCCCCACCGGCGTCGGCAAGACGGAGATTTCCAGACGGCTCGCGCGGTTGGCGAATGCGCCCTTCGTCAAGGTCGAGGCGACGAAATTCACCGAGGTCGGCTATGTCGGGCGCGACGTCGAGCAGATCGTGCGCGACCTTGTCGAGGCCGGCATCGCGCTGGTGCGCACGGCCAAGCGCAAGTCCGTCGAGGCCAAGGCGCATCTCCAGGCGGAAGAGCGGGTGGTCGAGGCGCTCGTCGGCAAGAACGCGAGCCCGACGACGAAGGACAGTTTCCGCAAGAAGCTCCGCGCCGGCGAACTGGACGACAAGGAAATCGACATCGAGGTGCGTGCCCAGCCGCAAATGCCGGGCTTCGACATGCCCGGCATGCCCGGCGGCAGCGTCGGTGTGATGAACCTCTCCGACATGCTCGGCAAGGCGCTCGGCGGCGCCACCAAAACGCGCCGCGTCAAGGTGCGCGAGAGCTACGACATCCTGCTTGAGCAGGAAGCCGATAGTCTTCTCGACGAGGACAAGGTCGCGGAAGAGGCGATCTATCTTGTTGAAAACGCCGGTATCGTGTTCCTTGACGAGGTCGACAAGATCTGTGCGCGCAGCGAGCGTACCGGTGGCGACGTGTCGCGCGAGGGCGTGCAGCGCGATCTTCTGCCCCTGATCGAGGGCACCGTGGTGTCGACGAAGCATGGCCCGGTGAAGACCGATCATGTGCTGTTCATCGCATCGGGCGCCTTCCATGTGTCGAAGCCGTCGGATCTCCTGCCGGAGCTGCAGGGTCGCCTGCCGATTCGCGTGGAGCTGAAGGCACTGACACGGGAGGACTTCCGGGCCATCCTGACGGACACGGAGGCAAGCCTCATCAAGCAGTATGTGGCGCTTCTGGGCACGGAAGGGCTGACGCTGGAGTTCACCGACGACGCCATCGAGGAGATTGCCTCCATCGCCGTCGACCTCAACTCCACGATCGAGAACATCGGAGCGCGCCGCCTGCAGACCGTGATGGAGCGCGTTCTTGACGAGGTGTCCTTCGCCGCCCCCGATTCCAATGACGAGACGATGGTGATCGATGCGGACTATGTGCGTGAAAACATCGGAGAGCTGGCCAAGAATGTCGATCTGTCGCGTTTCATTCTCTAGTCGTTTCTTCCCCGCCGTGCCGGCCGGGACAGGATGTCGCTTGCCGCATGACGTGGCCGGTGGCAGCATGCGCTCATGGTAGCGATCCGAAAAAGTTTCGAGGAAGGCCACCGCCGCAAGTTTCTCGTCGTTGTCGACGAGACCGCGGAGGCCGACCGGGCGATTGTCTATGCCGCAAAACGCGCAGAGCGCACGAGCGGCATCGCGATTTTGCTCTATGTCATCGCGCCCGGGGATTTCCAGCACTGGCTCGGCGTGGAAGACATCATGCGCGCCGAGGCTCAGGAAAATGCGGAAAACTGCCTGGAAAAGGCGGCTGACCGCGTGCGCTCCGTGGCGCGCACGGAACCCGAGCTCGTCGTGCGCGAGGGCAACCGTTCGGACGAGATACTCACGTTGATCGAGGAGGACGCCGACATCGCGATCCTGGTGCTCGCCGCCGGCAGCGGATCGGAGGGCCCTGGACCGCTGGTCTCTGCGATCGCGGGAAAGGGGGCGGCCAACTTTCCGATTCCTGTCACCATCGTTCCGGCGACGCTGGATGATGAATCGATCGCCGCCCTTGCCTGATGCTGCCGGGGGTGGAAATCCGGTTGCCGTATCGGTCGCGTAGACAGATATATGGCCGGACACGCCGAGGAAAATCCACTCTGGAACAATTCCAATCTGGAACTTGCGCCCGAGACCCTGTATATTGCCTCAAACAGTGCGCAGGGCCGTCTCGCCGCCTTCGAAAAGCCGGGCAACGACATGCGCGAGGCGTCAGTCATCGGTCGAAACACGATCGCCGGTGACGGGCGCCTACAGTGACAAAGGAAAGAGCATCATGTTCATTCAGACCGAGGCGACGCCGAATCCGGCGACACTCAAGTTCCTGCCCGGCCGCATCGTGCTGTCGCAGGGCACAATGGATTTTCGCAAGTCCGAAGACGCGGGCGCGTCTCCGCTGGCGGAAAAGCTCTTTGAGGTCGAGGGCGTGGAGGGGATCTTCTTCGGCCACGATTTCATCTCCGTGACCAAGGGCGATTCCGAATGGCAGCACATCAAGCCGGCCGTTCTGGGCGCGATCATGGAACACTTCATGTCGGGCGCGCCGGTCACCCGCGACGAGATGGGTGAGGAGAGTGACGAGGAGTTCTTCGAGGAGGGTGACGAGACCACCGTCGGCACCATCAAGGAACTGATCGAGACGCGCGTGCGTCCTGCGGTTGCCCAGGATGGCGGCGACATCACCTTCCGCGGCTTTCGAGACGGGGTTGTCTATCTGTCGATGCGCGGCGCCTGCTCGGGCTGCCCGTCTTCCACGGCCACCCTGAAGCACGGCATTCAGAACCTGCTGCGTCACTTCGTTCCGGAAGTCGAGGAAGTGCGCGCGATGTGATATCGCCGCTGGCAAGCGTTTCGACGGCCCGGCCATTGTGCCGGGCCGTTTGCGTTCGCGGTCGGTTTTCCGTTGACGGCGCGCCGCGGATGCCGTTTGGCGCTCGCGAATCCGGCAAAGACCAGCTAGCAATTGGTCGGGTCGACGGATCCGGCCTCAACGGGTTTATTCGTTTTATGCGCCTTCTTGCGATCGATACCGCGCTCGACGCCTGCTCCGTCGCCGTCCTCGACGGGGACGGCGAGGGTGCGCGCCTGACCCGGGCAAGCGAAACTCTCCAACGCGGGCACGCGGAACGTCTCCTGGGCATGATCGGCGAGGTGATGGCGGAAGCGGGCATCGCGTTCAGCGAACTCGACCGGATCGGCGTGACTGTCGGGCCTGGCAGTTTCACCGGCCTGCGGGTGGGATTGTCCGCGGCCCGCGGGATTGCGCTTGTCGTTCGCGTTCCGGCCGTCGGGGTTTCCACGCTGGCGGCGCTCGCCGCCCAGGCGTTGCGCGAGAGCGGTGCGGAACAGGCCGGATCGGCGGTCTGGGCGACCATCGCCGGGCGCGGTGCCGATGTCTACATCCAGGGCTTTTCCGCCGACGGCACGCCGCTCGATGCCGCACGCGCCGTTGCAGCCGAAGCGCTTGGCGAGGAGCTTCCCGATGGGGCATGCCTTGCCGGAAACGGGGCGGAGAAGATCGTTGCCGCAACGGCGCGCGGCGATCTGGTGGTGCTTCACACCCATGGCTGGCCGGCGATCGAGGATGTCGCCCGCCTCGGCGCGGTGGCGGATCCGCAGACAGCGCGGCCTGAACCGCTCTACCTGCGTCCGCCGGATGCCGCCCCCGCCCGCCGCGACGAAAGGCTGCTGGCATGACGTTCTGGTGGTTCTGGGCACCGCCGCCGGTGATCGAGGAGGCGCGGCCGGAGGATCTTGCCGCGCTGGCCGACCTGCACGACCGGTCGTTCGCCGTCGGATGGGGGGCGGACGAGCTTGTCGCGCTGGCGCGTCAGTCCGGTGTCTTCATCCTTCAGGCGCGCCGCGCCAACGTGATGGGCAGCCAGGCGGCGCTGGGCTTCGTGATCGTGCGCAAGGCGGCGGACGAGGCGGAGATCCTGACGATCGCCGTTGATCCGCGCCAACGGCGGCGCGGCGTCGGGGCGCAATTGATGCGTGCGGCGATTTCCAGGCTCTATGCGGATCGCGTCAAGGCCCTGTTCCTCGAGGTCGATGCCGCCAACGCGGCAGCGGTCACGCTCTATCGGTCGCTGGGGTTTCGCACCGTCGGCACCCGAAAGGGCTATTATCAGGACAGCGACGGCGACGGCGGTGCGCTTGTCATGCGCATCGATCTGGCGTAATCGGCTGTGCAAGGCCTTGCCGGCATCATGGGGAGTGTGCGGACGGGGGCGAGACCGCATCCGCAGGTTTTCGGGCAAGGATAGGCGACCAGGAAGAGGCAGTCGATATGTCCGATATCGGGAGTTCGCAGTCATTGGAGGACGTGTGCGTCGCCAAGGGCATGCGCATGACCGAACAGCGCCGGATTATCGCCCGTGTGATCGAGGATGCCAGCGATCATCCGGATGTGGAGGAACTCTACCGCCGCGCCGTGCGCAACGACCCGCGCATCTCGATTTCCACCGTCTATCGCACGGTGAAGCTGTTCGAGGATGCCGGCATCATCGAGCGGCATGACTTCCGCGACGGGCGCGCCCGGTATGAAACCGTGCCGGACGAGCACCACGACCATCTGATCGATCTCAAGAGCGGCCGTGTGATCGAGTTCCGCAACGAGGAGATCGAGCGCCTGCAGGAGGCGATCGCGGTGCGTCTGGGCTATCGGCTCGTCGATCACCGGCTGGAGCTTTACGGCATTCCGCTCGGCCCTCCGCCCGGCTCCGGCGAACGGGACTGAGGACATGTCGAGGCTGCGTTCCGCCGCCGTCCTCTCGGCCCTGACGCTGATCACGCTGCCGATGATCCCGGTGCAATGGCTGGCGATGCGCATTCCCGGAGGGCTCAAGCGCCGCCTGCCGGTGGTCTGGCACCGCATCGCCTGCGCGCTCGTCGGCATACGCGTCCACGAGGCCGGCCGAGCGTCGGTCGAACGGCCCTTGCTGATCACCGCCAACCATGTGTCCTGGCTCGATATCACCGTGCTCGGGAGCCGCATGCCGCTCAGTTTCGTCGCCAAGTCGGAGGTTGCCTCCTGGCCGGTGTTCGGACTTTTCGCCAAGCTCCAGCGTTCGGTGTTCGTCGACCGCCAGCGCCGCAGCGCCACGGCGCGTACGGCAAGCGAGCTGGGCGCGCGGCTGGCCGACGGCGATGCCATGGTGCTCTTTGCCGAAGGCACCTCGAACAGCGGCAACGAGGTCCTGCCGTTTCGCTCCGCCCTGATCGGCGCGGCGCGGCATGCGGTGGCGGATGAGGGCGAGGACGTGTGGATCCAGCCGCTGGCGCTGGCCTACACGGGTCTGCACGGCCTGCCGATGGGGCGACAGTTCCGCGCGCATGTCGCCTGGTACGGCGACATGGAGATGATCCCGCATTTCATGAATGTGGTGCGCAAGGGGGCTGTCGACGTGACCGTCGTTTGGGGCCCGCCTCTGCGCGTGGCGCCTGGCGACGACCGCAAGGCGCTGACGCGCAGGCTCGAGATGACGGTCCGGGAGATGGCGGGACGGGCCCGCGCGGGACGCGAACCGCCGCCTGTGACTGACGAATCGGATTCAGCTGCGGATGCTGCTATTCTCAAACCGTCAAAAAACGGGTAAAGCAGGCCCGATTTCACGAACGACGACCCAGGACACACCACACGGCATCGGCTGCAAGGCCTGCCCGGGGATATGATGAGCGACGAACCCAACAGCGTCACCCAGCCTGTCGACACGTCCGTCGGCGCCGCCACCTCCGGCGCGCCGGCCGGCCGCCGCGTCTTCGTCAAGACCTACGGCTGCCAGATGAACGTCTATGACAGCGAGCGGATGACGGATGCGCTGGTGCCCGAAGGCTTCACGCCGACCGAGATGCTGGACGAGGCGGATCTGATCATTCTCAACACCTGCCACATTCGCGAAAAGGCGGCGGAAAAGGTCTATTCCGAGCTCGGCCGCCTGCGCAAGCTGAAGCTGGCACGCGCCGAACGCGGCGTGGATACGATGATCGGCGTCGCCGGGTGCGTGGCGCAGGCCGAGGGCGAGGAGATCGCCCGTCGTGCACCGGTGGTCGATCTCGTCTTCGGGCCGCAGACCTATCACCGCCTGCCGGACCTGGTGAAGCGGGCCGCCGGCGGCGAAAGCGTGGTCGAGACGGAGTTCGAGACCGACGACAAGTTCCGCCACCTGGCCGCACCTTCGGCGGCGCAGGCCGCCAAACGCACCGTGTCGGCCTTCCTGACGGTGCAGGAGGGCTGCGACAAGTTCTGCACCTTCTGCGTGGTGCCCTACACCCGCGGCGCGGAAGTGTCGCGCCCGGTCGAGCAGATCGTCGGCGAAGCAGAGCGTCTGGCCGCGCGCGGCGTGCGCGAGGTCACGCTTCTGGGCCAGAACGTCAACGCCTGGCACGGCGCAGGCCGCGACGGGCGTAGCTGGGGGCTGGGCGAGTTGCTCTTCCGTCTGGCGGAGATCCCCGGACTAGACCGGCTGCGCTACACGACGAGCCACCCGCGCGACATGGACGATGTGCTGATCGCCGCCCACCGCGACCTGCCGCAGCTGATGCCCTATCTGCATCTGCCGGTGCAGTCCGGCTCCGACCGCATTCTCAAGGCGATGAACCGCCGCCACACGCGCGACGACTATTTCCGGCTGATCGACCGCATCCGCGAGGCGCGCCCCGACCTGGCGCTGTCGGGCGATTTCATCGTCGGCTTTCCCGGCGAGAGCGACGCCGATTTCCGCGATACGATGGATCTGGTCAGGCAGGTTGGCTACGCCTCGGCCTTCTCGTTCAAGTACAGCCCGAGGCCCGGAACGCCGGGCGCGTCGCTCGATGATCAGGTGCCCGACGCCGTGATGGGCGAAAGGCTTGCCGAGCTCCAGGCGCTCATTACCGGGCAGCAGCGCGCCTTCAACACCGCGATGGTGGGGCGCACCTGCGACGTGCTTCTGGAAAAGCCCGGCCGCAATCGCGGGCAGCTCACCGGGCGCTCGCCCTGGCTGCAGCCCGTGCAGATCGATCTGCCGGAAAGCCGCATTGGCGAAATCCTTGCGGTGGAAATCACGGACACGGGCACAAATTCCCTGTTCGCGCGCCCGGTGAACGGGCAGGATGCCCGGGTCGCATGAGCCGACAGGAATGTTCCGCGCAAGGCCACCAGGAGGCAAGATGCCAGGAGTAGCGGTTTGACCGGCGAGAGCCGGACACAGGGTCGCGGCGCCAGCCGTGCTGCGGTCTCCGCCTCGGACATGACGCACGTGGTGCTGGCCTTTGACGACAACAGACTGGTCGGCGACCTTTTCGGCCAGTTCGACCAGAATCTCGCCCTCATCGAGCAGCGTCTGGGCGTCGATGCCGTGGCGCGCGGCAATCAGGTGACCATCAAGGGACGGCAGAGCGGATGCGAGCAGGCGCGGCGCGCGCTCGAGGCGCTTTATGCCAGGCTTCAGCAGGGGCAGGAACTGCACCCGGGCGACGTCGACGGTGCCCTGCGCATGGCCGTTGCCGAGGAGGCGCAATTGGACTTGCCGACAATCGAGCCGCGCTCGCACCTGTCGTTTGCGCAGATTTCGACCCGCCGCAAGACGGTGCTGGCGCGCACGCCCGCGCAGGATGCCTATATCCGTGCGATGGATCGGGCCGACCTGATCTTCGGCGTCGGACCGGCCGGCACCGGAAAGACCTTCCTCGCGGTCGCCTATGCGGCGGCCCTGCTGGAGCGCGGCGATGTCGCCCGGCTGATTCTCTCCCGCCCGGCGGTGGAAGCCGGCGAGCGGCTGGGCTTCCTGCCCGGCGACATGAAGGAGAAGGTCGATCCCTACCTGCGCCCGCTCTACGATGCCCTTTACGAGATGATGCCGGCGGAAAAGGTCGAGCGCGGGCTTCAGTCCGGCATGATCGAGGTCGCACCTTTGGCCTTCATGCGCGGGCGCACGCTGTCGAATGCGATTGTCATCCTGGATGAATCGCAGAATACAACGGCGATGCAGATGAAGATGTTTCTGACCCGGCTTGGCGAGAACTCGCGGATGATCGTGACGGGCGACCCGAGCCAGGTCGACCTGCCGCCGGGCCAGATATCGGGCCTGCGCGACGCGCTGGCCCTGCTGACGGATGTCGAGGGCGTCGCGCGTGTCGATTTCACCGAGGTCGACGTGGTGCGCCATGAGCTGGTGGCCCGCATCGTGCGTGCCTATGACGAGGCGGGCCGGGAAGCTTCGGCTGCCGCGGAAGCGGCCACGCCAAGGTTGCGCAAATGAGCGATGCCGCCGTGCCGACGATCGATCTGGCCATCGAGGCCGATGGATGGGGCAATGAGGAGAAGCTGCAGGCTCTCGTTTCGCGTGTGGTCGCGATGACGTGCGGGGTTGCCAGGCTTGATCTGGTGCCGAATGCCGAATTGTCGGTCTTGCTGAGCGATGATGCGCGGGTGCGGATCCTGAACCGGGCGTGGCGCGGCAAGGACACGGCGACGAATGTCCTGTCCTTTCCAGGCGGCGACGAGGACGAACCGCCGTTCGGACCGCTTCTGGGCGATCTGGCGCTTGCGCGCGAGACGGTTGCGCGCGAAGCCGACGAGATGGGTATTCCATTTTCCGATCACCTTACCCATCTTGTGGCGCACGGATTTCTTCATCTTTTCGGCTATGATCACATGGATGATCGTGAAGCCGAGGAAATGGAAACCCTGGAACGGCAAATTCTTGCCGGACTGGACATTGCCGATCCCTATGGGGATGCCCTGGCGAGACCCGCCGATATGGAGAGCGAGACGTCCCGTTGATCGGGGCGCATAGATCACATGAATGATGCAGAGGCCCGAAGTACCGACAAACCGGCGACGTCCGCGGACGAAGCCAGCTCCGGCCGGAGCGATGATGCCGCCGAGCAACGGTGGTCGTTGTTTGCCTGGGGCGCCGAGTTCCTGAAGCGGCTTGCCGCGCTGCGGCGCGCAGGCGCCGTGTCGTTGCGGCAGAACCTTCAGGACGAACTCGCCCGCGAAGCGGATTCCGGAACCAATTTCACCCCCGAGGAACGCGTTCTTCTGTCCAACATCCTGCGCCTGCGCGAGGTCAGGGTCGACGACGTGATGATCCCGCGCGCCGACATCGATTCCGTCGAGGACAGCGTGCCGCTGGCGCGGCTGATGGAAATTTTTCGCGAATCCGGCCATTCGCGCATGCCCGTCTATCACGACGGCCTGGATGACCCGCGCGGCATGGTGCACATCAAGGACCTGATGGCCTATTTCGCCGCGCGCGCCACCGAGGCGGCGGACAATCGCGCTTGCGATGCTGCCGAAGCCGCCGAAGCCGCGGACGGGGAAAGCGGGCCGAAGCGCAAGACGCCGAAGTCCGACGCGGAGGCGGCGGTTCCCGCGAAGGCGGACGGCGCCGACGACCGCGCGCAGCATTTCGAGGAAACGGGGGCGGAGAAAAAACCGTCAGGTGAGTCGGACGCGACGGACGCCCGCTCGAACCGCTCGGTCGGGTTCGATCTGTCGTCCGTCGACCTCTCCCTGCCCTTGAACGACACGGGTCTCATTCGACCGGTTCTCTTCGTGCCGCCGTCGATGCCCGCGACCGACCTGATGGCAAAGATGCAGGCCGATCGCGTGCAGATGGCGCTGGTGATCGACGAATATGGCGGGACCGACGGGCTCGTCTCGCTCGAGGATGTTGTCGAGACGGTCGTCGGCGATATCGAGGACGAGCACGACGAGGATGAGGACGCGATGATCGAGAAGGTCGCCGAAGGCGTCTGGGTCGCGGATCCGCGCGTTCCCGTCGAGGAGATGGAAGAGGCGATCGGCGCCGACTTCGAACTGGGCGATCTCGGCGAGGAAATCGATACGCTGGGCGGGCTTGTGTTCACGCTCGTCGGCCGGGTTCCCGTTCGCGGCGAGCTGATAACCTCGCGCGAACTGCCGCGTCTTGAGTTCGAGGTCCTCGATGCCGATCCGCGCCGGATCAAGCGTTTGCGCATCCGCACGAAACGGCCGGATGCGCGCCTTGTGGAGGCCCGGCGCCGGATGCGCCGTCCCGACACCGCGGCGTGACGCCCCCGTTCATCCGATACACGGGCCGATAAGATCGCCCGCGTGGCCCGGCGCCGCGCGGGCCCACTCTTGACCGCGCGCCCGGCTGCGCGGATCGTCAAACGAAATCCGTGTGATTCGCCGGATGTCCCGGTGCCGGGGCGCGTCCTGCGCCGCGCGGTCAGGCAGGAGCGGTTGCGGTGTTGCGCTTGGCGCAAGTTTTTCTTCTCGCTTTCGGCTGGCGTCGTCTGGCGCTGTCGAGCGCCTGCGGGGCGCTCGCCGCGCTCGCCATGCCGCCCTTTGGTGTGTTTCCCGTCCTCGCCATCTGCTTTCCGGGCCTTGTATGGCTGCTGGACGGTGCGATCGGTGAAGGCCGGAGCATGGTTGCGCGGTTTCGCCCGGCATTCGTGATCGGCTGGTTCTTCGGTTTCGGCTTCTTTCTTGCCGGGCTGTGGTGGATCGGGCGCGCCTTTCTGGTCGAGGCGGATGTCTACGCCTGGATGATCCCCTTCGCCGTGATCCTGCTGCCGGCGGGGCTGGCCCTCTTCACGGCACTGGGCGTGGGTCTGGCCGGGCTGGTGTGGAACGATGGCTGGCAGCGTGCCGGCTATCTGGCCGTGGGTCTTGCAGGCGCCGATGTCCTGCGCGGACATGTGCTGACGGGCTTTCCCTGGAACACCTGGGGCTATGCGGTCGCGGCCGTCCCGGAACTGGCCCAGGCGGCATCGCTGTTCGGCATCTACGGTCTGGGGCTTCTCGTCGCGCTGGTCTTTTGCGGACTGGCCGGGTTCGTCGATCAGACGCCCGGCGGCCGGCGGCTGACGTTCGGGGCTGTCCTGTTGTTCGCCGGGCTTGCGGCCTTCGGCGTCGTGCGGGTGTCGCTCGCCGGGGCGCCGGCATTCGAGCCGGTCGCGCTCAGGCTTGTCCAGCCCTCCATTGCACAGGAGGAAAAATGGAAGCCGGAAAACCGCGCGCGCGTCTTCGCCTCCTATCTGGAGATGAGCAAGCGCCCCTGGAGCGGTGATGAACGTGCCGCGCCGGCCGAAGGAGAGACGCCCGGCGGCGATCTGCCGCGGATCGTCATCTGGCCGGAATCGGCGGTGCCTTTTCTGCTCACCGATGCACCGGAGGCTCTGTCCGCCATCGCAGCCCTGCTCGGCCCACGCGATACGCTGGTCACCGGCGCGGTGCGGGCCGATGCGGAAGGTTCCGAGCGGGTCTTCTACAACTCGGTTTACGTCATCGCCGGCGACGGGGCGGTGCGCGATGCCTACGACAAGGTCCGTCTGGTGCCGTTCGGCGAGTATCTGCCGTTCAAGTCGCTTCTGGAGCGGATCGGCCTGACCAGGCTGGTGACCCTGCCCGGCGTGTTTCGCGCCGGCTTTCGCCATCGCACGCTGGAGCCTCTGTCCGGCCCTTCGTTTCTGCCGCTGATCTGCTACGAGGCGATCTTCCCCGGCGCTGCGACGACCCGCGACGCCCGACCCGGGTGGATCCTCAACGTGACCAATGACGCGTGGTTCGGGGACACGCCCGGTCCCCGGCAGCATTTCCAGCAGGCCCGCGTGCGCGCGATCGAGCAGGGACTGCCGCTGGTGCGGGCGGCCAACACCGGACTCTCGGGCGTGGTGGATCCCTATGGCCGAACAGTTGCCCGCAGCGCTCTTGCGACTGCGGTGGTGCTCGACACCCGTCTGCCCGCCGCCATCGAACCGCCACTCTATGCCCGCGTGGGTTTTTTCGCGCCGTTTACCCTATTTCTGGTAAGTCTTGGCATCCTTTTCGTAACGGCATACTTACGCAATGCGCGTAAAGATTGACGACAGCCACCTTGGCGCTGCATCATAACAACCGTTCTTGCTCCTCTCGCCAAACGGGTTGTAATTGGCAAGAATGACGGGGCGACGGCTCCGGCGCCGGGGAGATCTGACGTGAATGCGGAGGCCGATGGCACTTCCGAAAAAACAAGTGAAGAACAAAGAAAAGCGGTCACAGCAACCGAACGAGCCAGAAAGAAGATCAAAAATGAACAGCAAGAAAGCACCGAATCCCATCGACGTGCATGTTGGCAGCCGGGTCCGGTTGCGCCGAATGATGCTTGGCATGAGCCAGGAAAAGCTGGGCGAGGCCCTCGGGATCACGTTTCAGCAGATCCAGAAATACGAAAAAGGCACGAACCGCATCGGCGCCAGCCGTTTGCAGCATATCGCGACCGTTCTCAAGGTTCCGGTTGCCTTTTTCTTTGAGGATGCGCCGGGAACGCCGGACGAGGCCAACGGTTTCGGCGAGGCGAAACCCGCATCCTATGTCGTCGACTTCCTGTCCTCTTCGGAAGGATTGTCCCTGAACAAGGCCTTCGTTCGCATCGAGGACGCCAAGGTGCGCCGGCGCGTGGTCGATCTCGTCCGCGCCCTCGCTGGCGACGAAGTGTGACGGAGCTGCCGCGTTCGGCTTGACGAACGCTTGCGTCCGCTGGCATGTGTCTTCAGCGGTGGCGAGGATCCTCGCCGCCGCTTGTTGTACTCTTCCCAGAAGGACGGTTGATCGTGGCGCGTCAAGAATATCTTTTTACCTCCGAATCCGTTTCCGAAGGTCACCCCGACAAGGTGTGTGACCGCATTTCCGATACGGTCGTTGATGCTTTTCTCGGTGAAATGCCGGAAGCACGCGTTGCCTGCGAAACGCTGGCAACGACCAACAAGGTCATCATCGCGGGCGAGACCCGCGGTCCGGCGACCCTGACCAATGAATACATCGCCCATCTTGCTCGCATGGCGATCAAGGACATCGGCTACGAGCAGGACGGTTTCCATTGGGAAACCTGCGACGTCGACGTTCATCTGCACGCACAGTCCCCGCACATCGCGCAGGGCGTCGATGCGGCGGAAAACAAGGACGAGGGGGCGGGCGACCAGGGCATCATGTTCGGCTATGCCTGCCGCGAGACGCCGGCCCTGATGCCGGCACCGATCTTCTATGCGCACAAGATCCTGCAACTTCTCGCCGAGGCGCGCAAGACCGGCAAGGAGCCGACGCTCGGGCCCGACGCCAAGAGCCAGGTGACCGTGCGCTACGAGAACGGCGTGCCGGTCGGCATCACCTCGGTGGTGCTGTCGACGCAGCATCTCGATCCGAACCTGTCGTCCGACGACATTCGCTCCATCGTCGAGCCCTATATCGTCACGGCGGTGCCGGGCGGATGGATCGGCAAGGACACGGTCTGGCATGTCAACCCGACGGGCGCCTTCGTCGTCGGCGGGCCCGACGGCGACTGCGGCCTGACCGGGCGCAAGATCATCGTCGACACCTATGGCGGCGCAGCGCCCCACGGCGGTGGCGCCTTCTCCGGCAAGGATCCGACAAAGGTCGACCGCTCGGCCGCCTATGCCGCGCGCTATCTGGCCAAGAACGTGGTGGCCGCAAATCTCGCCGACCGCTGCTCCATCCAGCTCTCCTACGCCATCGGCGTTGCCGAGCCGCTGTCGGTCTATGTCGACCTCTATGGCACCGGCAAGGTCGAGGAGGCGAGGCTCGAGAAGGCAATCCGCGAGGTCATGACCCTGACGCCGCGCGGCATCCGCGGGCACCTGGAGCTGAACCGGCCGATCTATGCGCGCACCGCGGCTTACGGTCACTTCGGCCGCGATCCGGAGGAGGACGGCGGCTTTTCCTGGGAAAAGATCGACCTGGTGCATGCGTTGCGCGACGCGGTTGGCTGACCCTTCGGGATCGCTCCGTTGATGAAAGACGAGGCGCGCGCCCGGTTTCGACCTCGGCGCGCGCATTGCGGACAGTCATGATAGATCACACCAAGGGTTCCTTTTTCGGTCGCCGTGTCGGCAAGCCGCTGCGCAAGGCGCGGCGCGAGATCTTCGAGGCCGGCCTGGCCAGGCTGCAGCCCGATCTTTCACACCCGGCCCCGGACGATGTGCGCGCGCTGTTTCCCGGCCGCATGTCCGATGTCTGGCTCGAGGTCGGGTTCGGCGGCGGCGAGCACCTGCTGCATGAGGCGCGCCGCCTGCCGCAGACGGGCTTTCTCGGCGTCGAGCCCTTTCTCAGCAGTCTGGCGAAGGCCGTGGCCGATATCGAGGAAGAGGGGCTGGAGAACGTGCGCGTCTATGGCGATGACGCGATAAAGCTGCTCGACTGGTTGCCCGAATCCTCGCTCGACGGTGCCTATCAGCTCTATCCCGATCCCTGGCCGAAGCGGCGACACTGGAAGCGGCGGTTCATCAACCCGGTGAACCTCGACCGCTACGCCCGTGTGCTGAAGCCGGGCGCCGTACTGCGGTTTGCAAGCGACATCGAGACCTATGTCGAGTGGACGCTGGCGCATTTGCGCGACCATCCCGCGTTTGAATGGACGGCCGGAGCCGCGTCGGACTGGCGCACACCCTGGCAGCCCTGGTCGGGGACGCGCTACGAGCAAAAGGCGATCCGCGAAGGGCGCCATGGCTGCTATCTGGAATTCCGCCGCCTGTGAATTTGCTTGCTTTCAACGCCGCCAGGCGTATTATGCAGTCACTGAATTCTCTAGCGGCTCGCATGAGCAGTCTGAGAGTGGGCCCCGCCAGGGACCCGCTCTTTTTGTTTTGGCCATGGCCCATCGGGTGTCGTGTGTGTGGACGAACCGATCCGTCTACCGCACGGCCGTTGATGCCGGATGCCGCTGATGTAACGCCGTCGTCGCGCCGGGCGCGGACGGAACGAGACGAGGCCTCTTTGCAGGACCAGAACAAGGTGCAGGATCAGGGCAAAGTGCAGGACAAGGTGCAAGACCTACATGAACCGCGGTTCGTCCGGGAGAACGGACTCGAAGCGCGGATTTCCCCTATGGTCGAACCGGCGATCGAGGACCTTGGCTTTCGGCTCGTGCGGATCAAGCTGTCCGGTCTGAACGGGCTGACGCTGCAGGTCATGGCAGAGCGTCCCGACGGCACCATGTCGGTGGAGGACTGCGAGCAGGTGAGCCGTGCGATCGCGCCGGTGCTCGACGTCGAGAATCCGATCAACCAGGAATACAATCTGGAGATCTCCTCGCCGGGCGTGGACCGTCCGCTGGTGCGGGCGGGTGACTTTTCCAACTGGACCGGTCATCTGGTGAAGCTGGAGTTGGCGGAGCCGCTCGACGGGCGGCGTCGGTTCCGCGGCGAGATCCGCGGCGTCGAGGGCGGCGAGCTGATCCTGCGACTCGAGGATCTTCCCGACGATGGCGTGCCGGATATCCGTCTGCCGTTGACCAATATGGCCGAGGCCCGGCTGATCATGACGGATGCGCTGGTCGAGGCCGCGCTGAAGGCTGAAAAGTCCGCGCGGCGCAGGGCGGCGAAAGCGGCGAAATCGGATTGAGTGACGGGCGGCTCCGGTGAGCGGGGCGGTCCGGGTGATGCGACGTGACTGCAGGCGGCAGGCGTGGTGAGTGAAGACAGCGCCGGAGTGAACCGGCGCGAGAGGAGTGGACTGAGATGGCAATCAGTGCGAACCGGCTTGAGCTGTTGCAGATCGCGGATGCGGTCGCGCGTGAAAAGTTGATCGACCGCGGCATCGTTATCGCCGCGATGGAAGATGCGATCCAGAAGGCGGCCCGGTCCCGCTATGGCTCCGAGACCGAAGTGCGCGCCGAAATCAACGGCCGCACCGGCGAGATCAAGCTGCAGCGCCTGTTGCTGGTCGTTGAGGAGCTGGACAATCCGGCCACCGAGATCCCGCTTGAGGATGCGCTTCAACGCAACCCGATGGCGCAGATCGGCGACTTTATCGCCGAGCCGCTGCCGCCGCTCGATTTTGGCCGCATCGCCGCCCAGTCGGCGAAGCAGGTGATCGTGCAGAAGGTGCGCGAAGCCGAACGCGACCATCAGTTTGACGAATTCAAGGATCGCATCGGCGAAGTCGTCAACGGCGCGGTCAAGCGGGTCGAATACGGCAACGTGGTGGTGGATCTGGGGCGCGGCGAAGCCGTGGTGCGCCGCGACGAATTGATCCCGCGCGAATTGTTCCGCACCGGCGACCGCATCCGCGCCTACATCTATGATGTGCGCCGCGAGCAGCGCGGTCCGCAGGTGTTCCTGTCGCGCACCCATCCGCAATTCATGGCGAAGCTCTTCGCCCAGGAAGTGCCGGAGATCTACGACGGCGTCATCGAGATCAAGTCGGTCGCCCGCGATCCCGGATCGCGCGCCAAGATCGCCGTGATCTCCAAGGACAGCTCAATCGACCCGGTCGGGGCCTGTGTCGGCATGCGCGGCAGCCGCGTTCAGGCGGTTGTCGGCGAACTGCAGGGCGAGAAGATCGACATCATCCCGTGGAATCCGGACGCGGCGACCTTCATCGTCAACGCGCTTCAGCCTGCGGAAGTGTCCAAGGTCGTGCTCGATGAAGATGCGCAGCGCATCGAGGTCGTCGTGCCGGACGAACAGTTGTCGCTCGCCATCGGCCGTCGCGGCCAGAACGTGCGCCTTGCCTCGCAGTTGACCGGTTGGGCCATCGACATCATGACCGAGCACGATGAATCGGAGCGGCGCCAGAAAGAGTTTGCCGACCGCACCCAGCTCTTCATGGATGCGCTGAATGTCGACGAGGTCGTCGGTCAACTGCTGGCGTCGGAAGGGTTTGCCTCGGTCGAGGAAGTGGCGTATGTCGAGCGCGATGAAGTCGCGACAATCGAGGGTTTCGACGAGGAGACCGCCGACGAGATCCAGGCGCGCGCCCGCGAGTTCCTGGAAGAGGTCGAGGCAAAACTCGACGAAGAGCGTAAGGCGCTCGGTGTCGCCGACGACCTGCGTGCGATCAACGGGGTGACGACCGCAATGATGGTCGCGCTCGGAAAGGACGAGGTTCGCAGCGTCGAGGACCTCGCCGGCTGTGCGACCGACGATCTGGTGGGCTGGACCGAACGCGCCGATGGCGAGACGGTTCGCCACGAAGGCGCGCTTGGCGGTTTCGAGGTGTCGCGTGGAGAGGCCGAGGAAATGATCATGGCGGCCCGTTTGGCTGCCGGATGGATCACCGAAGAGGACCTTCGCGTCGATGACGAGGTGCCTGCGGACGTCGAGGACGCGGGCGGCGAAGACGAAGATGCCGCAAGCGGCGTGGTAGCGACCGGGGTCGTTCACGAAGCTTGACGACGGGCGCATCCATCGGGTGCGCGACTGGGAGACGGGAGTGCCGAGGCGAAACGAACCTTTGGAGCGATGCTGTGCGTTGACCCGGGAGGTTCGTCCCGTTTCGCAACTTGTCCGGTTCGTGGCCGGGCCCGATGGCGGCATAGTTGCCGATCTTCGGCGCCGGCTGCCGGGCCGGGGAGTGTGGATCACGGCGACGCGGAAATGCATTGCCGAGGCACAGAAGAAAAGGGTTTTCGCGCGCGGGCTCAAGGACAGCACCGTGCACGTTGAAGGTGATCTGGCCGCGCAGGTCGATGCGCAGCTGGAGCGTGCGGCGTTGAATGCCGTGTCGCTGGCGCGCAAGGCCGGCGAGATCGTCTCGGGCTTTTCCAAGGTCGAGGCGGCGCTTCGTGGCTCCGATGCCGTCATTGGATTGATCCAGGCCAGCGACGGCGGTGACGATGGAACAGGAAAGCTCGCGGCGATCGCGCGGGCGCGATTTGCCGACGCCGGCGGCTGCCGGATTGTTCGGAGTTTCGAATCGACTCAATTGGATTTGGCATTGGGTCGGTCAAATGTGATACATGCTGCACTGCTTGCAGGCCGCGCAGCCAAAAACGCCCTGGACCGGATCGAGGATCTGGAGCGTTTTCGGGCCGGCTTTAATGAGGCTTCACATGGCGGTGTAAGCGATGCGGTGATCCAGGACTGAAGGCGATATGAGCGAAACGAAGAATCCCGGCGACAAGACGATTAGCGTGGAACGCAAACCCCTGGGCCTGAAGCGCTCCGGCGTGGAACAGGGAACAGTGCGTCAAAGCTTTTCCCATGGCCGTACCAAAGCGGTCGTGGTCGAGAAGAAGAAGCGCCGTGTCGTCCTGCCGGGCCAGGAAGGCAAGCCCGAGGCCGAACAGGAGCTGCCGGAAACAGCTGCGGAAAATCCGGTTGCGCCCCGCCCCGATATCGAGCGTCGTCCCGATATCGAACGCGGATCCGACAAGGCGGATGTTGCGGCGGCGCGCCGGTCCGCGTCCGGACAGCGCCCACGCGGCGGCAATATCCTGCGCACGCTGACCAATGACGAGTCCGCGGCCCGCCAGGCCGCCCTGCGCGAGGCGCAGGAGCGTGAGGTCGAGGACCGCAAGCGGCGCGAAGAAGAAGACCGTCGCCGCGCCGAGGAAGATGCCCGCCGCAAGGTCGAGGCTGCCGAACGCGCCAAGCGCGAGGCGGAAGAAGAAAAGCTGCGCGCCGAAGAGGCTGCAAAGCGTGCCGCCGAGGCGCCGGTCGACGAGGGCAAGGAAAAGGTCAGTGCCGCCGATGCCGCCGCCGCGATCGGCGCGGTCGCGCCGGCGGCTGATCTCTCGGCCCCTGCCGTGGACGAGCCGGCACGCGCCGCGCGCAAGGCGCCGGCCGCACCGCGTACTGACGACGATGCCGACGCCCGCAAGACCGTGAAGGCGGTGAAGCGCGCGAAGCCCGCCCCGGTGCGCACGCCGAGCCGGACCGGCGACGACCGCCGCAAGTCAAAGCTCACGATCACCTCCGCGACCGGCGACGGCGAAGGCCGCAACCGTTCGCTTGCCTCGCTGCGTCGCCGCCGCGAGAAGGAAAAGCGCGCCGGCCAGCAGGTGGTGCGTGAAAAGATCTCCCGCGAGGTGGTTCTGCCGGAGGCGATCACCATCCAGGATTTCGCGAACCGTATGGCGGAACGCGCCGTGGACGTGATCAAGCTGCTGATGAAGCAGGGGCAGATGCTCAAGATCAACGACGTCATCGACGCCGATACGGCGGAGCTGATTGCCGAGGAGATGGGCCATACGGTCAAGCGCGTGTCGGAATCCGACGTCGAGGAGGGGCTTTTCTCCGAGGCGGATTCGGAAGATACGCTCGAGCAACGCCCTCCCGTCGTCACCATCATGGGTCACGTCGACCACGGCAAGACATCGCTGCTCGATGCGCTGCGTCGCTCCAAGGTCGTACAGGGTGAGGCCGGTGGCATCACCCAGCATATCGGTGCCTATCAGGTTGAGCTCGACGGCAACAAGATCACCTTCATCGATACGCCCGGCCATGCGGCGTTCACGCAGATGCGTGCTCGCGGTGCCAAGGCGACTGATATCGTGATCCTGGTGGTCGCCGCCGACGACGGCGTCATGCCGCAGACGAAGGAAGCCATCGCCCACGCCAAGGCGGCCAATGTGCCGATCATCGTTGCGATCAACAAGATGGACAAACCGTCTGCGGATCCCCAGCGCGTGCGCACCGAGCTTCTTCAGGACGAGATCGTCGTGGAATCGATGGGCGGCGACGTCATCGAGGTCGAGGTGTCCGCGCTCAAGGAGATGAATCTCGACAAGCTGCTGGAGATGATCCTGCTGCAGTCGGAAGTCCTTGAACTCAAGGCAAACCCGAACCGCACGGCTGAAGGCATCGTCATTGAGGCGCAGCTCGACAAGGGCCGTGGCCCGGTTGCGACCGTCCTCGTCCAGAAGGGCACGCTCAAGGTTGGCGACATCCTCGTCGCCGGTTCCGAGTGGGGCCGCGTTCGCGCCATGCTCGACGAGGAAAGCCAGCAGGTAAAGGAAGCCGGCCCCTCCAAGCCGGTCGAGGTCCTGGGCTTCCAGGGCACGCCGGAGGCCGGCGACATGGTCGCCGTGGTCGAAAACGAGGCCCGTGCCCGCGAGATCGTCGAATACCGTCAGCGCCAGAAGCGCGAGAAGGCATCCGTCGTGGCAACCGGATCGCGCGGCTCGCTCGAGCAGATGATGAACCGCCTGCAGGAATCCGGTCACCAGGAGTTTCCGCTTCTGATCAAGGGCGACGTGCAGGGTTCCGTCGAGGCGATCGGCGGGGCTTTGGACAAGCTCGGCACGGACGAGGTGAAAGCCCGCATCCTGCACGCCGGCGTTGGCGGCATCACGGAAAGCGACGTGACGCTCGCGGCCGCTTCTGGTGCGCCGATCATCGGCTTCAACGTGCGTGCCAACAAGCAGGCCCGCGACGCGGCCGAGCGCGAAGGCATCGAGATCCGCTACTACAACATCATCTACAATCTGGTGGATGACGTGAAGGCGGCCATGTCGGGCCTTCTGTCGCCGGAACGCCGCGAGACGTTCCTTGGCAATGCGGAGATCCTGGAGATCTTCAACATCACCAAGGTCGGCAAGGTTGCCGGTTGCCGCGTGACCGAGGGCACCGTCGAGCGTGGCGCGGAAGTCCGCCTCATTCGCGACGATGTCGTCATTCACGAGGGCAAGCTTGGAACGCTGAAGCGCTTCAAGGACGAGGTGAAGGTCGTTCAGTCGGGCCAGGAGTGCGGCATGAACTTCGAGAACTATCAGGACATGCGCCCCGGAGACGTGATCGAGTGTTACCGGGTCGAAGAGGTGGCTCGCACGCTGTAGAGCAGGCCGAAGACCAATGTGATCGCCGGCGGGCCCGCCCGCCGGCGCTTCGCGTTTCCGGTTTGCATCCCCGTGCCCCCGACGTTTGGACAGGATCATGGCCTCATCGAACAGGACTTCCGCTCGCATGCCGTCGCAACGGCAATTGCGCGTCGGCGAACTCGTGCGCAAGGAAGTCTCCGACATTCTCACGCGCGGCACATTGGCCGATCCGGTGCTTGACGGGACGATCATCTCCGTTCCGGAAGTGCGCATGACGCCGGACCTGCGTCTCGCGAGCTGTCTGGTCATGCCGCTGGGCGGCCGCGATGCCGACAAGGTGGTCGAGGCGCTCAACCGCGCGGCCAAGACGATCCGGCGCGACCTCGCCAGGCGCATGACGATGAAGTATCTGCCCGACCTGCGCTTCGTGCTCGACACCCGCTTCGATGATGACGACCGCATCACCAACCTCTTGAACAGCCGGGATGTGCGCCGCGACATCGATCACGACGACGGCGATTCCGGGGACGACAGATAGTCGCATGTCGCGTCGCAAGAAAACCAACCGCAACCGCATCGACGGCTGGCTCGTGCTCGACAAACCCGTCGGCCTGACCTCCAACGATGCGCTCACCCGGCTGAAGCGTCTCCTGCACCCGCAAAAGGTTGGGCACGCCGGCACGCTGGATCCGCTGGCGTCCGGCTGCCTGCCGATCGCCTTTGGCGAAGCGACCAAGACCGTCTCCTTCGCAATGGACGGGCGCAAGGTCTACCGCTTCACGGTGCGCTGGGGGATTGCGACAGAGACCGACGACACCGAGGGTGCCGTGCGCGAGACCAGCGACGTCCGGCCCGCGCCGAATGACATTCTCGAGGTATTGCCGGAGTTTACCGGCATCGTCTCACAGGTGCCGCCGGTCTATTCCGCGATCAAGGTGGAGGGTGCGCGCGCCTACGATCTGGCCCGCGGCGGCGCCGAGGTGGAGCTTGCCGCGCGTGACATCACCGTGCATCGGCTCGATCTGGTCGAGTGTCCGGACGCCGACCACGCCACCTTCGAGGCGGAATGCGGGAAGGGTACCTATGTGCGCGCGCTTGCCCGCGATCTGGGCCATCGGCTCGGCAGCTGCGGTCATGTGACAGCGCTGCGCCGCCTTCTCGTCGGACCCTTTGGCGAAGACGACATGATTCCGCTGGAAACTCTTGAGGACTTGGGGCAGTGTGCGCCCGGCGAAGGCCTCGACGAGGCCCATGCGTCTGTAATTCTGCCTGTAGCGACCGCGCTGGACGACATCCCGGCGCTGGCCGTCTCCCGGCAGGATGCCGCCCGCCTCAGACGAGGCCAGGGCGTTTTGCTGCGCGGACGTGACGCGCCGCTGTTCAAGGGCCTCGTGTCCGTCACGTCTCTTGGAGAGCTCGTGGCGATCGGGGAAGTCGAGCGCGGCGAATTGTTGCCGAAACGCGTTTTCAATCTCGTGGCGGAGGATCCCGCTGCGACCAGTCTCGAAAGGACCTGACCGATGTCGATTACCGCCGAACGCAAAGCGGAACTCATCAAGGAATACGGGATCAAGGAAGGGGACACCGGATCTGCCGATGTGCAGGTCGCCGTCCTGACCGAGCGGATCGTGAACCTGACCGACCACTTCAAGACCCACGGCAAGGACAATCATTCCCGCCGCGGTCTCCTGAAGATGGTCAGCCTGCGCCGGTCGCTTCTCGATTATGTCAAGAAGACCGACGAGCCGCGTTACCAGGCGCTGATCAAGCGTCTCGGCCTGCGCCGCTGACGAAACGATAAGCGCGGTACCTTGCAAGGGGTGCCGCGTTTTCGTTGATACAAGATGCGACGGTCATGGGGCAGGATAGCAAGAGGTTCGATTGTGCGATGCATCGCTCGAACCTCTTGCTGTCTTGCCCGTGACGCGTCCTGACGGAGACGCGGGGCACGAAGCTTCCGCGTTCCATTGATACAGAACGTTCCGCGTGCCGCCGTGTGGGTGGCACCGCGGGTGACCGAAAGCTAGGATAAATCATGTTTGATATTCATCGTGTGGAAGTCGACTGGGGCGGACGCCCGCTGACACTGGAAACGGGCAAGGTCGCCCGCCAGGCAGACGGGGCCGTGCTTGCGACCTACGGCGAGACCAAGGTGCTCGCCACCGTCGTAGCCGCCAAGGAGCCGCGCCCGGGTCAGGACTTTTTCCCGCTCACCGTGAACTACCAGGAAAAGACCTTTGCCGCCGGCAAGATTCCCGGTGGCTTCTTCAAGCGCGAAGGCCGTCCGTCCGAACACGAGACGCTGACATCGCGTCTTATCGACCGTCCGATCCGCCCGCTCTTCGTCGACGGCTTCAAGTGCGACACGCAGGTGATCCTCACCGTCCTGTCGCATGACATGGAGAACGCGCCGGACATTCTCGCCATGGTCGCGGCCTCCGCCGCCCTGACGATTTCCGGCATTCCCTTCATGGGACCGATCGGCGGGGCGCGCATTGGCTACATCAACGGCGAATACGTGCTCAACCCCTATATCGACGACATGCCGGAGTCGGAACTCGACCTGATCGTGGCCGGCACCGGCGATGCGGTTTTGATGGTTGAATCGGAAGCCAAGGAGCTGTCCGAGGATCTGATGCTTGGCGCCGTGATGTTCGGCCACCGCAATCTCCAGCCGGTGATCGACGCGATCATAAAGCTGGCCGAGACCGCTGCACGCCAGCCGCGCGAGCTGAATCTGCCCGATCACAGCGATCTGGCCGGTCGCGTGAAGGCGATGGCGTCCAACGACCTGGTCGCCGCCTACGCGATCCGCGAAAAGACCGCGCGCAAGAACGCTATCGACGCCGTCAAGGCCAAGGTGCTTGAGACGCTGACGGCCGAAGCCGGCGACGACGGCATCGACAAGGTGGTTGTCGGCGGGCTGTTCAAGGGGCTGGAAGCCTCGATCGTGCGTGGCGCGATCCTCGACAACGGCGAGCGTATCGACGGCCGCGATCTCAAGACGGTCCGTCCGATCGTCTCCGAGGCGGGCATCCTTCCGCGCACACACGGATCGGCGCTGTTCACCCGCGGCGAGACCCAGGCGCTCGTGGTTGCCACGCTCGGCACCAACGACGACGAGCAGTTCGTCGACGCCCTTGAGGGCACCTACAAGTCGACCTTCATGCTGCACTACAACTTCCCGCCCTACTCGGTCGGCGAAACGGGCCGCATGGGCTCCCCGGGTCGCCGCGAGATCGGTCACGGCAAGCTGGCATGGCGTGCGGTGCATCCGCTTCTTCCCGCGCATCACGAGTTCCCCTACACGCTTCGCGTCGTCTCGGAAGTGACGGAATCCAACGGCTCCTCTTCGATGGCGACCGTTTGCGGCACCTCGCTGGCGCTGATGGATGCCGGTGTGCCGCTGAAGGCGCCGGTGGCCGGTATCGCCATGGGCTTGATCAAGGAAGGCGACAAGTTTGCCGTCCTGTCCGACATTCTCGGCGACGAGGATCACCTCGGCGACATGGACTTCAAGGTGGCCGGCACCGAAAAGGGCGTCACATCCTTGCAGATGGACATCAAGATCGACGGTATCACCGAGGAAATCATGAAGGTTGCGCTGGATCAGGCCCGTGACGGCCGCGTCCACATTCTTGGCGAGATGGGCAGCGCGCTTTCCGAGGCTCGTGCAGAGCTCGGCGAACACGCTCCGCGCATCGAGGTGTTGAAGATCCCGGTGGACAAGATCCGTGAAGTGATCGGGTCGGGCGGCAAGGTGATCCGCGAGATCGTCGAAAAGACCGGCGCGAAGGTCAACATCGAGGACGACGGCACGGTCAAGATCGCGTCTGCCGACGGCAAGGCGATCAAGGCTGCGATCAACTGGATCAACTCAATTGCGGCCGAGCCGGAAGTGGGCGTGATCTACGAAGGCCGCGTCGTCAAGACCGTGGACTTCGGCGCCTTCGTCAACTTCTTCGGGGCCAAGGACGGGCTTGTTCATATCTCGCAGCTCGCCCCCCAGAAGGTCGCCAAGACCACCGATGTGGTCAAGGAAGGCGACAAGGTCTGGGTCAAGCTCATGGGCTTTGACGAGCGTGGCAAGGTTCGCCTGTCGATGAAGGTCGTCGATCAGGACACCGGCAAGGAACTCGAAGCCGACGCGTAAGCGGGCTTTGTTCGCCGGTTGCGATTGTCGCGGCCGGCGAGAGATATCGAAAAAGCCGGGCATTCAGCCCGGCTTTTTTGTTCCGGTTTCCGGATACGCGGCCGGCGGGATGCGACCGGGGCTTTGCGCATGGGCGTCATGCCTCATGCCTTGGGCAAGGGCCGGGGCCGGATCGTCAGGCGATGCCGCCCATGAGGGCCCTCTTTTCGACTCCGCGGTTCAGTAAGTCGATAAAGTCTTCTCCAGGCATCGGGCGCCCAAGATAATAGCCTTGGATGCTCGTGCAGCCGAGCGACTGCAAAAGCCGGCACTGGCCTTCACTCTCCGCACCTTCCGCGATGACCTTGATGTCGAGCCGCGCGGCCATGACCACGATCGCCTCGATGAGGGCGCGGTCGTTGCTGTTCGTTTCCAGATCGCGCACGAAGGTGCGGTCGATCTTCAGCGTGTCGATGGGAAACCGCTTGAGATTGCTCAGCGACGAGTAGCCCGTTCCGAAATCATCGAGTGAAAGGCGCACGCCAAGGTTCTTCATCGCGTGAAGGGTTTCGATCGGATCGGAGGCGGTTTCATCGAACATCACGTTTTCTGTGATTTCAAGATGAAGGCTTTCTGCCGGCATGCCTGTGCTGGCGAGGGTGCCGCGCACCAGGTCGACGAAGTTGTCGTCGCGGCACTGGCGGGGAGACACGTTGACGCTGATCATGGGCAATGTCAGGCCGCGCGCCACGCATTCCTGGTGGAACCGGCAGGCCTCCTCCAGCACCCAGGCTCCCAGCGGGACGATCAGGCCGGTGTCTTCCGCAATTGGAATGAATTCGGCCGGGGAATAGCTTCCCGTCTCGGCATCGTTCCAGCGCACCAGCGCCTCGCAGCCCAGGATGGTGTTGAGCTCCACGTCGACCACGGGCTGATAGTGCAGGCTCAGTCCCTTCTTCTCGAGCGTTCGACGCAGGGCGCCTTCGATCTCCATGGTGCGGGCGATGTGGTCGTTCATCTGGCCGGAGAAGAAGCGCAGCTTGTTCCCGCCATCGGCCTTGGCATGATACATCGCGGTATCGGCCTGACGCAGCAGCGTTTCATCATTGTCGCCGTCATTGGGCGATACGGTCACGCCGATGCTGGCTGTCGTGAACACTTCCAGGCCACTTCCGACAAGCACCGGTTTGGCGACGGCCTTCAGGATCCGTGCCGTGCGCAGTTCCGCGTCCCAGACACTGCGCACCTCGGTCAAGATGATGCCGAATTCGTCGCCACCGAGCCGGGCTACGCTGTCATTGTCGTCCAGAACGGCGGTGATGCGCGTCGCCGTTGCCTTGATCAGTTCGTCGCCGGCATTGTGACCGAGGCTGTCGTTGACGTTCTTGAAGCGGTCGAGATCGAGGAAGAGCAGCGCCACGAGACCACCGCCCCATTGGGCACGGGCAACCGACTGCACCAGCCGGTCCCGAAACAGGTTGCGGTTCGCAAGGCCGGTCAGACTGTCGAAATTCGCCTGGCGAATGATCAGCTCTTCCTGGCGCTTGCGCTCGGAGATATCCGCGATGGTGACATAGAATGCGGTTTCGCGGTGCCAGAGGATCGGCCGTACATGCAACTCGGCCCAAAGGCGGCTGCCATCCTTGCACAATCCACGCGCTTCATAGACGGAAGGGACTGACACGCCGGCGCGCCGGGCCTTGTAATAGGAAAGCAGGCGCTGATGCTCCTCGGGCGCAAAAAGCGTTAACCCTGCCGCGCCGATCAGTTCATTGCGTGCATCGGCACTCTCATAGCCAAGGATATCAAGCAGCGCGTCGTTGACGTAGAGGATCTTGTGGTTGGCAATAATGCTGACGCCATGCATGGAGCCGTCGATCAGACCGCGAAACTGCGCATCGGTCTCCTTGAGGTCGCGAAAGGCGTCCTGCAGGGCCGTGCCGAGCTTGTTGAATTCTTTTACTTTCCCCGGATGATAGGTCATATCGGGGCCACTCTGGCGGACCTGTTTGGCATAGGACATGAGGCGCTGCAGCGCAGGGCTGGTGACACGGTGCAATGCGTAGGCGGCCAGCAGCGACCCGGCGATCACATAGAGCAGGAATGGAGCAAAGAGATCCTTGTATGTGGAGTGGATGTTTTTGATGGTTTCGCCTTGCCGGCCCGTGAGAACATAGGTTGGTACGCCGGAGACGTCCGCGCGCAGGGCGCTGCGAATGTATAGCCGATCGCCGATCAGTGTATGGTTCTGCTCCACGAGCGCGTTCGCGATCCGATCCGGATCGACCGCCTGACGGATATCGCCGACGGCGGCGATGATCTTATCGTGCGAGACAATCGCAAGGCTTTCCGCATCCAGGACATGCGACAGATCGCCGAGCAGTGAGATGCTGTCGTTGAGCACGAACCCGCCGACGACATGACCGAGCACACGGCCATCGCCGGCGTCCACAATCGGGATGGATTCCGCCGCAAGCAGGGTGAGTTCGCCGTTCAGGAAGCCGGAATGCATCTGCCAGATTCCGGTTGGCATTATTGCCCGCTGCGCGGCCGGCAGGATTCCCGTGATGTCGAACAGGGAAAAGCCGGCATCGACCCAGTCGGGCGTCCCTTCCCGGTCGATGAAAAGCAGCTCCAGCCGCCCGCCCATCGGGTGGCGGGCCGTCTCTTCAAGCACCTCTTTGAGTGCCGATGTATCCCCCGTGCGCACCGCCATCTGCAATGCACGGTTCTCGGCAAGCGAGCGCAGGAAGGTATCAAGCCGGCTCAACGACTGGGCGAACACGAGATTTGCGAGCGTGCTTTCCTTTTCGGCAAAGCGCCGCAACTCGCGATCGGCAATCGACAGGCTGCCGATGTAGCTTATGGAAAACAGAGCGGCCGATGTCGTCAGCAAGGCCACAGCAAACAGGCCAAGCACGAACCGGTTGAAGCTGAACGTCCGCCCTTTGATCATTGCGAATAGCGAAACGCGTGGCGTTTAAGGGCTTCGATTCTCTCCGTGTCGTGATCCTGTGTGACGAGCGTAAACTCGCCGGAATATACCAGCGGCACATCGCCCGGACGATCCTGTTGATCGAGTGCGATCGCCTCTGCCATGGCGACGCCATTGTCGTCGTTCATGCGCATCACCGTGAAGGCGAGGCGACCCTTGGCGATCTCCTCCAGTTCCTGGCCGCCGCCGCCCCAGCCGTTGGTTCGCACCTTGCCGCGCAACCCGAGGCTGTCGATCGCATCGATCACGCCGAGCGCGATATCGGTGGAACAGGAGTAGATGAAGTCGACTTCGGGATTGCTTGCGAGAAGGGAAAGGGTTGCCGAGCGCGCTTTTTCACGGTTGAAACCGACATAGTAGGATGCGGCGAGATTCTTTTCCGGACGCTTGGCCAAGGCCATGCGGAAGCTGTCGCCCCGCGCACTGCTGACGTAGCCGGGAGGGCCGTAGAGAATAGCAAAGTCCTGCAAGTCGGCGTTTTCTTCGCCCAGGATATGGTCGATCAGCAGCCTTGTCCCCTCGCTGTGGTCGAAGCCGACATAGAAGAACGGCTGCGCCTTTCGCCAGCTGCGAAGCGGCGTGGTGATGTTTTGCAGGATGACTTTGGGCCCGCGCCCGGAGATGAGCTGTTCAACGATCACGCGATGGCGGAAGGCGTCGAGCGTGAAGACGAGATAGTCGGGGTCTCGCGTCAGGGCTTCCGCAATTAACCGTGCCTGCTGGCGGATCTCGTTTCCAGGCCGCGTGAAGTGCGAATCGATCTCATGCGGAACGCCGATCTCCTGGAGCCGCGATTGGAGGGAAACGACACTGCGACGCCAGTAATCGGACGCTTGCACGCCGGGGTAGATTACGACGATGCGCAACGGTCGCGAGAATGCGGACGGCTGTTCTTCGGCGGGTTCGGCGACCCGTTTCGCAAAGCGTTTCGCGACGATGGCCTCGCGCGGGTGGAGCTCATGGAATTCCCGGAGCGTCCAGTAGTCGCCCGACGTGGTTTCGTCGGCGACCGCTTCTCCAAACAGCACGAGCGGAAGGAGAAGCAGAGGCAGGAAGAGATGCTTTGGATCGCAAATAATTTTTATTGTCATGCTGCAAGTCCAAGCTTTGACTTTTATCGTCAAGACTTTGAATGATCCTATGCGTCGATTCAAGCATCATTCTCTCATTGAGGAATCATAAATGACGGCATTCCTCCCGGGGTTGAATGCCGAGGATTTTTCCGTCGCGTATATTGCAAGAGTTAAGGGGTGTGCGGGGGCTCCCTTTTCTTCCAGGCGCCCGATCCGTCGCCGGCTTGGCGGCAGGGTTCCCGTTGCGCAGATCGATCAAGCTGGTATACCGCCAGCGAACACTGACGGGAGTGACGGATCATGCCGAATATGCATCTTGCCGTGGTCGGGGCAGGGGGCCGGATGGGCGGCGCCCTGATCCGCGCAATCGCCGATCTGGATGGCGTAGAGCTGTGCGGCGCGGTCGAGCGTTCCGGTGCGCCGGCGCTCGGCCAGGACGCCGGCGTTCTGGCCGGCCTCCAGCCGCTCGGCATTCCCGTCACCGACGATGCACTTTCGGTTTTTGCCAGGGCCGATGGCGTTCTCGACTTCACCGCTCCGGCTGCGACACGTGCATTTGCGGAGCTCGCCGCCCAGGCGCGCTGCGTTCATGTCATCGGCACCACCGGCATGAGTGAGGAAGATGTCGCTGCGATCCGGCCGGCTGCCCGTCATGCGCGGATCGTCAAGTCGGGCAATATGAGCCTCGGCGTCAACCTGCTGGCGGCGCTGGTGCGCCGCGCGGCGGCCGCGCTCGACGAGGACTTCGACATCGAAGTCCTGGAGATGCATCACCGCCACAAGGTGGATGCGCCGTCCGGAACGGCACTGCTTCTGGGCGAGGCGGCGGCGGACGCGCGCGGGGTCGATCTCGGTGAGCGATCGGTGCGGGTGCGCGACGGGATCACCGGCGAGCGGCCGCGCGGCGACATCGGATTTGCGACGTTGCGCGGCGGGTCGGTCATCGGCGATCACAGCGTGCTCTTTGCCGGCCCGCTGGAGACAGTGACGCTCTCGCATCACGCCCAGGACCGGCAGATCTTCGCGCGCGGCGCCATCAAGGCGGCTCTTTGGGCCCGCGACAAGGCGCCCGGGCTCTATTCGATGGACGATGTGCTCGGCCTGTCTGACTGACTGAACCCAAATCTTCCTGAATTCTAGGAGACCTCACCCATGGACCATCTTCTCGTGCTCGTCCGTCACGGCCAAAGCGACTGGAACCTCAAGAACCTGTTCACGGGCTGGAAGGATCCGGACTTGACCGGGAAAGGCGTTGACGAGGCGCGTGCGGCCGGGCGCAAGCTCAAGGACATGAAGCTCGACTTTGATGTCGCCTATACCTCGGATCTGTCGCGCGCGCAGCGCACGCTGGCGCTGATCCTTGAGCAACTCGGTCACGAGGATCTGGAGACGGTCCGGGACGAGAGGCTCAATGAACGCGACTATGGCGACCTGACCGGCATGAACAAGGACGAGGCGCGCGAGCGTTTCGGCGAGGAACAGGTGCACATCTGGCGCCGTTCCTTCGACGTGCCGCCGCCGGGTGGCGAAAGCCTCAAGATGACGGCCGAGCGCGTCCTGCCCTATTACCACAACGAGATCCTGCCGCAGGTGCTTTCCGGCAAGCGCGTGATCGTCGCTGCCCACGGCAATTCACTGCGCGCGCTGGTGATGGAGCTTGAGGGACTGACACCGGAGGAGATCCTTCAGCGGGAACTGGCGACGGGCGCGCCGATCGTCTATCGCCTGACGGACGAGGGCAACGTGGCGTCCGTTCAGGATCTTGCCGACTGACTCAGCATGAGCCAGCCGGTCGATTGAATCAAAAACCCCGGTGCAGCATGATCCGCCGCACCGGGGTTTTTCGTTTCGCAGCCGGCACCGCGCGCCGGGTGGCAGGATCAGATCGCGAAGCCCTGCTGCTCGGCGACCTGGCGCAGCGAGCGCTCGGGGCGCGCGCCGACATGGCGAATGACCTCGGCCGCACACAGGCATCCGAGCTCCGCCGACATGCGATGATCGTAATCGCGCGACAGCCCGAGCAGGAAACCGGCCGCGAACAGATCGCCCGCGCCCGTCAGGTCCACCACGTCGTCGATCTTTTCCGCGCCGACCTGAACGGTCTTCTCGCGCGTGATCGCCATGGCGCCCTTTTCGCCGAGCGTCAGGGCCGTCAGCGGGCAATCGTTGCGCACGCTGGTGATCGCCGTGTCGAGATCCGCGGTTTCGTAGAGTGCCTTGAGTTCGTGTTCGTTGGCGAAGAGAACATCGATCGTCCCGTCGCGCATCATCTGCAGGAACTCGCCGCGATAGCGGTCGACGCAGAAGCTGTCCGACAGCGTCAGGCTGACCTTGCGGTGATTGGCGTGGGCAATCTCCGCCGCCTTGAGGAAGGCTGCCTTCGCGGCGGGCGGATCCCAGAGATAGCCTTCCATATAGGTGATCGCCGATGCCGCGACGGTCTCGGGCTCGATGTCGCTTTCGGACAGTTCCACGCAGGCGCCGAGAAAGGTGTTCATGGTGCGCTCGCCATCCGGCGTGATCAGGATCATGGACCGTGCGGTGGGCGGACCCTCGACGAGGGCGGGCGTTTCGAAATGCACGCCGGTGCCGCGCATGTCATGGCGATAGGCGGTGCCGAGTTCATCCTCGTGCACTTTTCCGAAATAGGCGGTCTGCCCTCCGAGTGCCGCGATGCCGGCCGCCGTGTTTCCGGCGCTTCCGCCCGAAATGCGGGTTGTCTGCCCCATTCTTTCGTAGAGACGCACCGCCTCTTTGGTGTCGATCAGGCGCATGGACCCCTTGACCAGATTTTCCTGGACGAGGAAATCTTCCTCGACATGGGAAAAGACATCGCAAATGGCGTTGCCGATGCACAGGGCGTCATAGCTGCGGCGTGTCATGTGATGGCGTGTCCTTGCTGTTCGTTCAGATTCCAGGTGTCGGGCGAAGGGCCCTGTTTGCTTCCGGTTCGCGGATCTTGTCGCGAAACGGGTCGGCGCGGTAGACGCCGAGCAGTTTCAGCTCGGCGCAAAAGAATTCGAGTTCCTCGAGCGCCAGCGACACGGAGCGGTCGTCCGGGTGGCCTTCCACGTCGGCATAGAACATCGATGCGAAGAACTGACCCTCAAGCTGATAGGATTCAAGCTTGGTCATGTTCACGCCGTTGGTCGCAAACCCGCCGAGCGCCTTGTAGAGCGCGGCCGGCACGTTGCGCACGCGAAACACGAAGGTGGTGATCACCGTCGGCCCGTTGTTGGCTGCGCGCAGCGGCTCGCGCGACAGGATCAGGAAGCGCGTCGTGTTGTGAGCCGCGTCTTCCACGTCCCGGCGCAGGATTTCAAGCCCATAGGCTTCCGCCGCCATTTCCGGCGCGAGCGCGGCCGCGTTCCGGTTCCCGGCCTGTGCGACGATGCGCGCGGAGCCGGCCGTGTCTGCACCCACGATGGTCTGCAGGCCAAGCTCCCGGATGACGTTGCGGCATTGACCGAGCGCCATCACATGGCTCTGGACGCTCTTCAGGTCCTCGATCCTGGTGCCGGGCAACGCCATCAGCTGAAACCGGATCGGCAGGAAATACTCCCCGATGATCTGGAGCGAGGAGCGCGGCAGCAGGTGGTGAATGTCGGCCACCCGTCCGGCGACCGAATTTTCCACCGGGATCATGCCCAGTTCCGCTTCCCCGCCTTCGATCGCGGTGAAGCAATCCTCGAAGGTGTCGCAGGGGATCGGCTCGAAGTCCGGATAGACATTGCGGCAGGCCGTATGCGAATTGGCGCCGTATTCGCCCTGAAAGACGATCTTCTTGTTTGCAGTCATCGACGGTGAACCAAGGATCAAGAGGAAAGGGAGCGCCGGTGGCGGACAGCGGCGCGTACGGCCTCAAGGTCCTCCGGCGTGTTGACGTCCATCGGGGCGCTGTCGACGAGGCTGACATCGATGCGCATGCCCGCTTCAAGTGCCCGCAGTTGTTCCAGGCTTTCCCGGATTTCCAGAGGCGAGGGCGACAGGCCGACAAAGCGGGCGAGTGCCGAGCGGCGGTAGGCGTAGATGCCCAGGTGTTGAAACAGGGGGCCGGGTCCGCTCGGCGCAGTCGCACGCGTGAAATACAGCGCGCGCAGCCGGCGGTCGCCGACCCGGGTTCCCACCGTCTTGACGAAACCGGGATCGTCGCGCTTTGCGGCATTGCGGATTTCGGTGGCGATCGTTCCGATATCGACGGCCTCGTCCTCGAGCGGATCGAACGCGGCGCGGATCGCCTCCGGCTCGATCATCGGGACGTCACCCTGCAGGTTGAGCACGACATCGAAGGTCTTTTGCGGATCCGCGGCCTCGGCGGCCGCATGAACCCGATCCGATCCGCTGGCAAGCGACGGGTCGGTCAGGATCGCGCGCCCTCCGGCCGCCTCCACCACGGCCACGATGCGCGTGTCGTCGCAGGCGACGATAACGGGGCCGATATCTGCGGCTCGTGCCTGTTCCAGGACGTGTACGATCATAGGCCGGCCCTCGATGTCCGCCAGCGGCTTGTCGGGCAGCCGCGTGGAGGCCATCCGGGCCGGTATCACGACGAGAGCGGGATGCGGCACGTCCCGGGTCACGGGCGATCCGCGCGCCCGGCGCGGGCCGGTGTTTTGCAAGGAAGTGATGATGCGATGTTTTGTATCATGGATTGCCCTTTTAAACCTATGGACACGAGCGTCAAAAACTTTGTAGTTTCCGGCGACTTTTTCACCACGCGCGGGGTTGCGCGGGGGGAGGCGCAGATGCGCCCCCCGGGCAACCGATGGAGTTGGAGCCAGCGGGAATGAATTCTGCCAAGCTAAACACGATTGCCGGCGCCGTCCTGTTCGTCCTTCTCGTGACGATGGGTCTCGGCATTCTGTCCGATATCATTTTCGCCTCGGACGACCCTGACAAGCCCGGATACGAGATCGTCATCGCCGACACCGGATCGGAAGACGTCACCGAGGGCGAGGTGATGGAGCCGGAGGTCGAGCCCATCGGACTGCGTCTGGCCAACGCCTCCGCCGAGGACGGCGAGAAGCTGGTTCGCGCCTGCGCATCCTGCCACGACTTCTCCAAGGGGGGGCCCAACAAGGTCGGTCCGGAGCTTTGGGGCGTTGTCGGGCGACACCCGGGCTCGGTCGAGGACTTCCGGTATTCCGGTGCGATGCAGGAGTATGGGGAGAACACCGAGGCCTGGGCCTACGAAAACCTCGATGTCTTCCTGACCGCGCCCAAGCAACTCGTGCCAGGCACATCGATGGGCTATGCCGGAATGCGCAAGCCCGGGGATCGCGCGGATCTGATTGCCTATCTGCGGACGTTGTCGGACGATCCGATGCCGCTGCCGGAGGCTGCCGAGTAACACGGACGCAATTGAGGGTTTGGAAGGCCGGGTCCGTCCCGGCCTTTTTCTTGGCGCCGGCGTGACCGGTGTCCCGCGGTCTTCACATCCCTTGTCTTTGTAACGCAGGGTAAGGGGCTGCGATCATTGATGGCTTTGGTCGCCAAACATGCGTTTTACCGGATCGTTTAACTGATTTTATCCCCGGGCTTACAAGAGCGCGCTGTGTTTTCCATGATAATTCGTCTATAAAGCTTACCGTGGCAGGGTATGATTTTGGGGGGTGAACCTATTCCAAGCAATGGATTGGTTTTCTCTGTGACGCGGAACGCATGGGGGCAACATGCGCCGCAAGGGCAGGGGGCACGGCGCGTTGCGCTCCATGCGCCCGCACGCGCAACACCTGCTGTTGCGTGGCCGTCCGCCATTGCCGTTTTGTCCCCCCTCCCTGGCGCCTCGCCCGGAGCGGATGAGGAGATTTTGCTGTGACCCGGGATATCGAGATCCCTCACAGCCGGATCCGGGATCGCCTGATCGTGATCGGCGTGGTCGTGGTTGTCGCCGTTCTCGGGCTGACCCTTACCCGCTATGTCGCCGACCTCTTGCAGCAGCGGGCGGGAGAGCAGCAGAAATCCGAAACCCTGGCCCGGCTCTCGGGAGTCCGCGCCCGTCTTGAAGGCGAGGTCAGCGCGACGATCTACATCACCCAGGGGCTTGTCAGCTATGCCGCGATCAACCAGGGCGTGACCCAAAAAGAGTTCGATCGCTTCGCTCGCGAGATGGCCACTTCCGACCGTGCCATCATCGCGGTGGCGCTCGCTCCCGACAACGTCGTTCGCTATATCCATCCCCTCGCCGGAAACGAACGCGTGATCGGGCTGGATTACGCCAAGAACGAAGCCCAGTGGCCGGTTGTCAAGCGGGTCATGGAAGAGCGGCGAACGGTCGTCGCCGGACCGGTGGATCTTGTCCAGGGGGGGCGTGGATTGATCGCCCGTTCTCCAATCCTGTTGCCGGGGGCGGATGGAGAGACGGGCCGGGATCGCCACTACTGGGGTGTCGCTTCAGTGGTTGTGGACACCGACACGCTGTTCGATCAGGCCGGCATCAGGCGCGAGGCAGGCGGCTACAGCTTCGCGTTGCGCGGCGTCGACGGGCTCGGCGCCGCCGGCGACATGATCATGGGCGATCCAGCGCTTTTCGAGGACGCAGCAGTCACGCTCCCGGTCAATCTTCCGAACGGGCAATGGCAACTTGCCGGGCGCCCGGTCGACGGGTGGGTGCATGCGTCGTCGGAAAGCCGGTTTGCCAAATTGGCGGGGGCCGGGACCACCGTGATCTTTGCGATTCTGTCCGCGCTTCTTGTGCATGCGCAACAGCGCGCCCGGGCCATGGCGCTGCATGATGATCTGACGGGATTGCCGAACCGCAGGCTGCTGGTCGACCGAATGGAACAGCTTGCCGCGTTGAGCGAGCGCACGGGCATCGGATTTCAGGTGTTTTTCATCGATCTGAACGGCTTCAAGCCGATCAACGATACATTCGGGCACGCCGTGGGCGATATGGTGCTGCGGTCGATCGGCGACCGGCTGCGCGAGGAAACCCGGGATTCCGACACGATCGCGCGCATTGGCGGCGACGAGTTCGTGGTTGTCGTGCCGGGACTGATCCTGCAGCGCAGCAGCGCCAACATCGCCGACCGTCTCCGGCAGAGTTTCGAAGAACCGGTGCGGGTGGGCGAACACGTGATTGCCATACAGGTGAGCGTCGGCTGGGCGACCTATCCGGAGGATGCGACGAATATCTCGGAAATCCTCGCACTCGCCGATCAGCGCATGTACCGCGACAAGGAGACAGCGGCATGAGCCGGTTTGTGCGCCCTTCGCCGTGGCCTGCCCCGATTAAACTTTGGTCATGAAGCGTTTCGCCGCTGTCGGGATGGCACTCGGTTCCCTAATATAGTCATCAAGAACGTCAAATGGTCGCGTGCCGGTTCTTCGTTTCGACGGAGGCGGCGCGCCAGCAAAGGGACAGTGCAATCATCATGCAGAAGCCTTTCTTGCGACAGATCCTGCCCGCGACGATGCTTCCGCTTGTTCTGGGCCTCCTGGTCTGTGCGCTCGCGACACTGGGTCCGGGGCGCGCGCTGGCGCAGGACGGCCCGCAGTGGAGACATGCCGGCGCCCTGACCGGCGAGCCCGCGTATCCGGAAGGCTTCACGCATTTCGACTATGTCAATCCGGATGCGCCCAAGACCGGAACCGTGCGCCTGTCCGACCCTTCCGGCTTCGATACGCTCAATCCTGTCCTGTCGCGGGGCAATCCTGCGCCCGGCCTCGGGCTGATGTATGATTCGCTGCTGGAACCCGCGCTCGACGAGATGGATATCAACGCGGAATACGGTCTGATCGCCGAAGCGTTCCGCTATCCCGAAGACTATGCCTGGGTCGAATATCGGCTGAACCCGGAAGCGCGCTGGCACGACGGCACGCCGATTTCCGTCGAGGATCTGGTCTGGACCTTCAACAAGCTGACCGAGGTGAACCCCAGCCAGGCCTTTTACTATCGCCATGTGGTCGAGGCGCAAGCCGTCGGCGAGCGCACCGTGCGTTTCACCTTCGATGCGCCAGGCAACCGCGAGTTGCCCAAGATCGTCGGCCAGATGATCATCCTGCCCAAACACTGGTGGACGGATACGGGAGCGAACGGCGAGCCACGCGACATCGCATCGACCACGCTCGAGCTTCCGCTCGGCTCCGGCCCCTACCGCCTCAAGGCCATCGAGCCCGGCCGTTTCGTCGTCTACGAGCGGGTGAAGGACTATTGGGCCAAGGATCATCCCACGCGCATCGGCACCAACAATTTCGACGAGGTGCGCTACGACAGCTACCGGGACCAGACGGTGTTGCTGCAGGCGTTCAAGGCCGACCAGTATGATTTCCGCATGGAAAACAGCGCCAAGAACTGGGCGACCGGATACGACTTTCCGGCGGTGAAGGACGGGCGCGTGGTACTGGAGACATTCCCGGACAAGGCACGCGGCATCATGCAGGCCTTCGTCATGAACCTCAGGCGCGAGCCGTTCGACGATCTGCGTGTTCGCCAGGCGCTCAATCTCGTGTTCGATTTCGAGACCGCCAACAAGACGGTCTTCTTCGACCAGTACAAGCGGATCCCTTCCTTCTTCGCCGGCACGGAGCTGGCCTCCAGCGGATTGCCGGAAGGACAGGAACTGGAAATCCTGGAAAGCGTGCGCGACCTGGTGCCCGAGCGGGTCTTTACCGAGCCCTATGAAAACGCGGTGAATGGCGACCCCGCGCGGCTGCGAGACAACATGCGCCAGGCCGTCGCGCTCCTGAAGAACGCCGGCTACGAGCTGCGCGGACGACAGATGGTCAATGTGGCTACGGGGGAGCCGTTCGAGGTCGAATTCGTCGACAACGACCCCAATTCGGAACGCTATGTCCTGCCCTATGCCCGCAATCTGGAACGCATCGGCATCAAGATGACCTTGCGGGTCGTCGATACCCCGCAATACGTCAACCGGATCCGCGAGCGCGATTTCGACATGACCACGCTCGGTTGGGCCCAGTCGCTGTCGCCCGGCAACGAGCAGCGCGACTTCTGGGGGAGCGAGGCCGCCGACCGGCCGCAGTCGCGCAATTACGCCGGCATCAAGGATCCGGGCGTGGATGCTTTGATCGAAAAGGTTATCTTCGCCGCCGACCGCGACGAACTGGTGGCGGCGACGCGGGCGCTCGACCGGGTGCTGATGGCGCATTCCTACGTGGTGCCGCAGTGGTACATCGACGTCGACCGCACCGCGCGCTGGAACCGCTTCTCGCATCCCGAGACCCTGCCCGAGTACAGCCACGGGTTTCCGTCGATCTGGTGGTGGGACGCCGAGAAGGCCGCAAAGGCCGGGAGGCAGGGATGAGCGCCGGCGCCGGTTTCCCATCGACCACGCGCCGCGGGTTGCTTGTCGGTACCGCCTCCCTTGCCGCGGTCTCGGCGTTTCCCTTCGCCGGCGCCCGCGCGCAGGCGGCGCCCGGCGCGCGCCATGGCCTGTCGGTGTTCGGCGACCTGAAGTACGGCCCGAGCTTCCAGAACTTCGACTATGTCGACCCTGCCGCACCTGCGGGTGGGCGCATGGCCTTCACCGCGCCGTCATGGGCGTACAACCAGAACCCGCAAACGTTCAACACCTTCAACACCTTCATCCTGACCGGCGATGCGCCGCCGCGCATGGAGCTGTGCTTCGACACGCTGATGGTGCGCGCGCTGGACGAGCCCGACGCGGTCTACGGGCTCGTCGCCGAAACCGTCGAGGTGTCCGGGGACGGCAATCTTTATGTCTTCGATCTCCGACGGGAGGCGCGGTTTCACGACGGGTCGCCCCTGACGGCGGAGGATGTGGCTTTCTCGCTGACGACGCTGAAGGACAAGGGCCATCCCGCGATCCGTCAGACGCTGACGGAGATGGCGGAGGCTCAGGTGCTCACGCCGCATCGCGTGGCGGTCCGTTTCACAGGACGCCAGTCGCGCAAGACGCCGCTTGCCGTGACCGGCATGCCGATCCTGTCGAAAGCCTATTATTCGCGCTACGACTTCGAGGGCACGACGCTGACCCCGCCGTTGTCGTCGGGTCCCTACAAGGTCGCGCGCCACGAGATCGGCCGCTTCATTGAGTATCAGCGCGTCGCCGATTGGTGGGCGAAGGATCTTCCCGTCTCGCGCGGGCATTTCAACTTCAAGACCCTGCGGCTCGAGTTCTACCGCAACCGCACCGCCGGCTTCGAGGCCTTCAAGAAGGGCACGACCACCTATCGCGAGGAGTTCACCTCCAAGACCTGGGCGACGGAGTACAATTTTCCCGCCGTCGAGGATGGGCGCGTGCTTCGCGAGGAAATTCCCGACGGCCGCCCCTCGGGCGGACAGGGCTGGTTCCTCAACACCCGCCGGCCGGTCTTTTCCGACGCGCGGGTACGTCAAGCGCTGGGGCTGGTGTTCGATTTCGAGTGGACCAACAAGTCGCTCTTCTTCGGCGCCTATCAGCGCACGCATTCGTTCTTCCAGAATTCGCCGATGTTCGCCGAGGGCGAGCCGTCGGCCGAGGAACTGACGCTTCTGGAACCGTTCCGCGACGAACTGCCGGAGGCAGTCTTCGGACCGGCGGTCCTCGCGCCCGTCTCCGACGGGTCCGGCAATGACCGCACGATGCTGCGCGAGGCGGACCGGCTGTTGCGCGAAGCCGGTTGCCGGCGGGACGGGACGACGCTCCTGACCCCGGACGGCGCGCCCTTCAGCTTCGAGATCCTGTCCAATTCGCCGACCTTCGAGCGCGTCGTGCTGCCCTATGCCAAGGGCCTCGCGCGGCTCGGAATCGAGGCAAGCTTCCGCGTTGTCGATCCGGCGCAGTATCAGTCGCGTGTTAACACCTACGACTTCGACGTTGTGTCGCGCCGGTTTCCGCTCTCCGCGACGCTTGGCGAGGAAATTCGCCAGCTCTGGGGGTCGCGCGCGGCCGAGACGCCGGGCACCACAAACCTGTCGGGAATTCGCAGCCCCGCCGTCGATGCGCTGATCGACGCTGCGCTGTCGGCGCCGTCGCGCGAGCGGATGATCGTTGCCGCGCGCGCGCTCGACCGCGTGCTGCGCGCGGGCTACTACTGGGTGCCGCATTGGTACAAGCCGGTGCACACCGTGGCCATGTGGGATCTCTTCGCGCGCCCCGGCGACCCGCCGGCCTATGACTTTCGTCCCGAACTGCACTGGTGGGTCGATCCCCAAAAGGCCGAGCGTCTGGGCAAGGGCGGTTGACCGCAGCGCATGAGATGTCACGCTGGCGCGGCTGAGCGCATCGCAATGAGAAACAAGGACAGCTGACCCGATGGGCGCCTATATCCTGCGGCGGCTTTTGCTGATCGTGCCGACAATCATCGGCATCATGGCGATCAACTTCGTCATCATCCAGTTTGCGCCGGGCGGGCCCGTGGAACGGGTGATCGCGCAGTTGCAGGGCACCGACGTGTCCGCCACCGCGCGGATATCCGGCGGCGGCAGCGATTTTGCCGGCAGCGGTGCGGAAGGCTCCGGGAGCGACAGTTCCGCCGGCTCCAAGTATCGCGGCGCACAGGGGCTCGATCCGGAATTCATCAAGGATCTCGAGCGCCAGTTCGGCTTCGACAAGCCGCCGCTGGAACGCTTTGCCACGATGTTGTGGGACTATGCCCGCTTAGATTTCGGCGAGAGCTATTTTCGCGACATCGCTGTGCTCGATCTGATCGTCGAAAAAATGCCGGTGTCGATCTCGCTCGGCCTTTGGATGACGCTGATTTCCTATTCGATCTCGATCCCGCTCGGCATTCGCAAGGCGGTAAGCGACGGCACGCGCTTCGATGTCTGGACCTCGGCGGTGATCGTTGTCGGCTATGCGATCCCCGGCTTTCTCTTCGCCGTGCTGTTGATCGTGCTCTTCGCCGGCGGGTCGTTCTTCGACTGGTTTCCCTTGCGCGGACTGACATCCGAAAACTGGGATCAGCTCTCCTGGCCGGCGCGCATCGTCGACTATTTCTGGCACCTGGTGCTGCCGCTGACGGCGATGGTGCTCTCCGCCTTCGCCACGGTGACGCTGCTGACAAAAAACTCCTTCCTCGACGAGATCCGCAAGCAATACGTCCAGACCGCACGCGCCAAGGGCCTTTCGGAGCGCGAGGTGCTCTACGGCCATGTGTTCCGCAATGCCATGCTGATCGTCATCGCCGGCTTCCCCGGTGCCTTCATCTCGTCCTTCTTCGCCGGGTCGCTCCTGATCGAGACGATTTTCTCGCTCGACGGTCTGGGGCTCCTGGGCTTCGAGGCGGTGATCAACCGCGACTACGCGGTGGTCTTTGCGACGCTTTTCATCTTCTCGCTGATGGGCCTTTTGGTGAACCTGATTTCCGACCTGACCTATACCTGGATCGATCCGCGCATCGATTTCGAGAGCCGGGAGGTCTGAGGCAATGGATCAGCGTTCCACGCAGCAGTCGCCGGCCGCCGGCAAGGCCGACACCATCGGCCGTCCGTCGGGCTTCCTTTCGCCGATCAACAAGCGGCGGCTGAAGAATTTCAAGGCCAACCGCCGGGGCTACTGGTCGCTCTGGATCTTCCTGGTGCTCTTCGGCCTGTCGCTGATCGCCGAGTTCCTCGTCAACGACCGGCCGATCGTCGTTGTCTACAAGGGCGAGGTGCTGGCGCCGGTCTTCGTGGATTATCCGGAGGAGAAGTTCGGCGGATTTCTGGCGATCACCGATTACCGCGATCCCTTCATCCAGGAAGAGATCAACGCCAATGGCTGGATGGCGTGGCCGCTGATCCGCTATTCCTATCGCACCGTGAACAACGAGATCCCGGTGCCCGCACCCGCACCGCCCTCCTGGATGCTGGACAAGGAAGAGCGTTGCAGCCGCTACCCGCTGGGTGCAGAGGATCCCAATTGCGTGATCGGCAACTGGAACTGGTTCGGCACCGACGACCAGGGGCGCGACGTGGTGGCGCGGCTCGTGTACGGCTTCCGCATTTCGGTTCTGTTCGGGCTTGCGCTGACGCTCGCCTCCTCGGTGATCGGCGTTGCCGCGGGGGCTGTTCAGGGCTTTTACGGCGGCTGGCTCGATCTCCTGTTCCAGCGTTTCATTGAGGTCTGGACGGCGATCCCGACGCTCTATCTCATCCTGATCGTGTCGTCGGTGCTGATCCCCGGGTTCTGGACGCTCTTTACAATCCTTCTCGCCTTCTCCTGGGTGGCGCTCGTCGGTGTGGTGCGGGCGGAGTTCCTGCGCGCGCGCAACTTCGAATATGTGACGGCGGCCAGGGCGCTCGGCGTCGGCAACGCCAAGATCATGTGGCGCCATCTCCTGCCCAACGCCATGGTCGCGACGCTGACCTTCATGCCCTTCATCCTGAACGGCTCGATCTCGACGCTGACCGCGCTCGATTTCCTCGGTTTCGGCCTGCCGCCGGGGTCGGCGTCGCTCGGCGAGCTTCTGGCGCAGGGCAAGAACAACCTGCAGGCGCCCTGGCTCGGCATCACCGGCTTCATCGTGATCTCGCTGATGCTCAGCCTTCTGATCTTCATCGGCGAGGCCGTGCGCGACGCCTTCGACCCCCGCAAGAGCTTTGCGTGAGGAGCTATTCTTTTCGTGATAGACTGAGACGCGCTACCGGTTCAAAGGATCTGTGCATGAACAAGATCGTCAAACGGCATTATCCGGTTGCCAAGCTTCCCGAAGAGCTTCGCAAGGGCTTGCCGGACGAAGCGCTCGTCTCGGTCACCGTGGAGACCGAAACGCCCAAGCGGGGGCCGAAATCGGAGGTTCTTCTGGAACTGGAGCGGGTTCGCAAGACCCTGCCCGAATTCGTGACGATTGAGGATGCGGTTGACAGGATTCGCAGTCTTCGCAGCGAATGGGACGATTGAGGGTTGATCTCCGGCAGGGTCTATCTTGATGCGAATGTATTCATCGTGCTGGCCGAGGGACAACTGGATGCGCGCCGCGCGCCGCTAACGCATTTCGTGGCAGGCTGCGCAAGTGTTGATCAGCTCCGCCCTTGCACCTGTGAAATCACTCTGGCGGAACTTCTGGTCCGACCGTTTCGGGATGGCAACGACAGATTGGTCAATATGTATTCAGACTGGATTTCCTCGCAAAGCAGTTGGCTTGATGTCGGTCCAGTGTCGCGAGAGGCGCTTTACGATGCGGCGCTGCTTCGGCAACTCCACCCCTCTTTGAAGCTCCCAGATGCAATACACCTTTCCGCGGCGCTCGGATTCGAGTGCCGGTATTTTCTTACATTCGACAGTCGCCTGCCGTCGAACGTCTCTCTGGCCGCGTCCCGTCACAGGCGGGGCGGAAAACCGGTTGAACTCAAGGTCGAAGCACCAACCCAATCCGTGGTCGATTTTCTTTTGGATACACCGCAATGACCGGCAAGCCACTCCTCTCCGTGCGCGACCTCTCCGTCGCCTTTACCCAGAACGGCGCGACGAACCTCGCCGTCGACCGGATCTCCTTCGACATCGACAAGGGGGAGACCGTGGCGCTTGTCGGCGAAAGCGGGTCGGGGAAATCCGTCTCCGCGCTGTCCACCGTGCGGCTCTTGCCCTATCCGGCGGCTTCCCATCCGACCGGCGAGGTGCTGTTCAACGGCGAGGATGTGCTCAAGGCCGACGACGCGGCACTCAGGCGCATTCGCGGCAACGAGATCTCGATGATCTTCCAGGAGCCGATGACCTCGCTCAATCCGCTCCATACGGTGGAAAAGCAGATCGCGGAGGTCTTGAAGATCCACCGTGGCATGGGCGATCAGGCGGCGCGCTCGCGCGTGGTCGATCTCTTGCGCCAGGTCGGCATTCCCGATCCGAGATCTCGGCTGGACAGCTATCCGCACCAGTTGTCCGGCGGGCAGCGTCAGCGCGTGATGATCGCGATGGCGCTGGCCAATGAGCCGGACCTTCTGATCGCCGACGAGCCGACGACCGCGCTCGACGTCACGGTTCAGGCGCAGATCCTCCAGCTCCTGAAGGACATCCAGCGCGACACCGGCATGGCGATGCTGTTCATCACCCACGATCTCGGCATCGTGCGCAAGGTCGCCGACCGGGTCTGCGTGATGACCGCTGGCGAGATCGTCGAAAGCGGCCCGGTCGAGCGGATCTTCACCGCGCCCGAACACGCCTACACGCAGCATTTGCTCGCCGCCGAACCCAAGGGCGATCCCCCGGTGACCGACGACCGCAAACCCGTCGTCGTTGCGGCGGAAAACGTCAAGGTCTGGTTTCCGGTCAGGCGCGGCTTTCTGCGCAGGACCGTCGATCACATCAAGGCGGTCGACGGCATCGACGTCACGGTGCGCGAGGGACAGACGCTCGGTATCGTCGGCGAAAGCGGCTCGGGCAAGACGACGCTCGGGCTGGCGCTGATGCGCATGATTTCCTCCACCGGCAAGATCCGCTTTGGCACGCGTGATATCGAGGGACTGAACTCCAAGGAGATGCGCCCGCTCAGGCGCGACATGCAGGTGGTATTTCAGGACCCCTTCGGTTCCCTCAGCCCGCGCATGTCGGTCGCCGATATCGTCGGCGAGGGGCTTGAGGTGCATTTTCCCTCGATTTCCGCCGATCAGCGCGACGCCAAGGTCGCGGCGGCGCTGGTGGAGGTCGGCCTCGACGCCAACACGCGGTTTCGCTATCCGCACGAGTTTTCCGGAGGTCAGCGCCAGCGCATTTCGATTGCCCGCGCCATGGTGCTGGAGCCGAAATTCGTCATGCTCGACGAACCGACCTCCGCGCTCGACATGAGCGTCCAGGCGCAGGTCGTCGACCTTCTGCGCGACCTGCAACGCCGGCACAATCTGGCGTATCTTTTCATCTCACACGATCTGAAAGTCGTTCGCGCGCTTGCCAACGAGGTGGTCGTCATGCGCGCCGGCAAGGTGGTCGAGGCCGGGCCGGCTGCCGACATCTTCGATGCGCCGGAGACCGATTACACCAAGGCGCTGATGGCCGCCGCCTTCCGTCTGGAAACGGTCGGCGCGGGGATCGTCAGCGAGTAGGGGGCAGGAGGCCGGGATTTTTCGCGGCGCGTCATGTGACGCCAGAACCGGTTTCACTCCAGCCAGCATGTCGCTTTCCGCCCGGCCTTTTCCTGCGCGGCGCCCAGCGAGCGGCGGGTCTTGAAGCCGATCAGCCCGTCGGCGCCGCCGACGTCGTGCCCCTTTGCTTCCAGCTCCAGCTGGATCTTGCGCACCGCGCCGCGCGAGCGCGTCCTGATTGGCGTCCAGTCCTGCACGAAGCCCGTGTTGTTGCCGTAGCGGTCGGCGAGATGGCCGACGAAGAGCGCGTAGACATCGGACTCATTGTAGGACTTCAGCACATAGAAATTGTCGGTGGCGATGAAGGCCGGGCCGTATCGTCCCGCCGGCATCAGCAGAAAGCCCGGCTGCGGCACCTCATGTGCGGGGAAGGGGCGGTCCTTCACCCGGCTGACGCCGGCGGCCACCCACTCGGAAATCGGCCGCCCGCGATCCGGTCCCTCGTTGGTGCAGGATACGGATTGCGGGATCACCGCCTCATAGCCCCAGTCGCGCTTGGCAACCCAGCCGTACCATTTGAGATAGTGCGCGATGGAGGCGAGCGTGTCGGGAACGGACGTCCAGATGTCGCGCCGGCCGTCGCCGTCGTAGTCGACCGCGTGGCGCAGGAAGCTCGAGGGCAGGAACTGCGGCTGACCCATCGCCCCGCCCCAGGAGCTTTTCATCCGCGCGCGGGAGATGTGCCCCTCGGCGAGGATCTGGAGCGCCGCGACGGTTTCCTCGCGGAAGAGGTCGCGCCGCTGGCCCATGAAGGCGCGGGTGGCGAGCGTGCGCAGCGCGTCCTTGGGGATCTTCGCCCCGCCGTATCCCGATTCCCTCGCCCAGATCGCCAGCACGATACGGCCCGGCACGCCGGTCTCGCGTTCGATCCGGGCAAGCGTTGCGGCGTGTTGTTTGGCGAGGCGGCGGCCTTGTGCAACGAGCGCGTTGAACTGGCTGTCGCGGAAATAGCGCGCCGGCGCGCGAAACTCCGACTGGTAGTTGACGGATGGCGCTGCCTCCGGCGCGTCTGGGCGCCCGAGACCCGGCAGCGAGGTGTCGGGCGTCAGGCCGGACAGCTCGCGCGTGACGACGGATTGCGGGACGCCGGCGGTCCGGGCGGCGGGCGCGATCTCGGTCTCGAGGAACCGGCGGAATTGAGCGTCGTATGGCCCGGCCTGCGCGAAGGTGGGCATGAGAACAAGGGCAAGCAGGGAAAGGAACGGACGCAGGGCGAGACGCGGCATCGGGATCTCCGGCAAGGGGCAGAGCGACCGCGATCGTAGCAACGATTTGCGTTCTTGCGAAAGACGGGCTGCCGACGGCAGGCTCTAAAAGGAGGTGCGGGCCTTCAGCGCCTGGGTCAGAGTGCCTTCGTCGAGATAGTCGAGCTCGCCGCCCACCGGCACCCCATGCGCCAGCCGCGTGACGCGCACCTCCATGCCGCGCAGCCGGTCGGTGATGTAATGGGCGGTGGTCTGCCCCTCGACCGTGGCGTTGACCGCAAGCACGATTTCGGAAACCTCGCCGCCGGCGACCCGCTCGATCAGCTGGGCGATGGTGAGATCGTCGGGGCCGATGCCATCGAGCGGCGACAACGTGCCGCCGAGCACGTGATAGCCGCAGTTGAGCGCGGCCGCGCGCTCCAGCGCCCACAGATCGGCGACATCCTCCACCACGATGATGGTCGAGGTATCGCGGCGCGGGTCGGAGCAGATGGTGCAGGGGTCGCGGGTGTCGACGGTGCCGCAGGTGGAACACACGGTGACGCGGTCGACCGCAACCCCCATCGCCTGGGCGAGGGGAACCAGAAGCTGGTCCTTCTTCTTGATCAGGTGAAGCGCTGCGCGGCGCGCAGAGCGCGGCCCCAGCCCGGGCAGTTTGCTCAAGAGCTGGATCAGCTTTTCCACTTCCGGTCCCGCGACCGCCTTGTTGCTCATCGCGGGATCAGAACGGCATCTTGAATCCGGGGGGCAGGCCAAGACCGCCCATCAACTCCTGGGTCTTTTCCTGGAGCATGGCTTCCGATTTCGTCTTGGCGTCCTGATGGGCGGCAAGGATCAGGTCTTCCAGGATCTCCACCTCTTCTTCCTTGACGAGCGAGGGGTCGATCTTCAGCGCGGTCATTTCGCCCTTGCCGGTCATGGTGACGCTGACCATGCCGCCGCCGGCGCTGCCCTCGACGCTCACGGCGGCGATTTCCTCCTGCAGCGAGCCCATCTGCTCCTGCATCTGCTTCGCCTGCTTCATCATCTTCATAAAGTCCATGACGGATCTCCTCGCGCGCGGTCCGTGCCGCCGGCGGGGCCAAGTGCCCGCGTCTCACATGTCGGTGTCGGTTTCGTCGTCGTCCGGCGCCATGTCAAGGGGCGGTTCCGCGTCCTCCGCCTCCTGAATGCGCACATTCACCACCTTCGCACCCGGAAAGACTGACAGGAGGGCCGCCACCGTCGGCTCGGACCTGGCGTCGGACAGGAGCTGATGCTTGTTCGCCTCGCGCTCCTCGAAGAGCGTTGGCCGGCCTTGCGTGCGCGACACCGTGACGATCCAGCGCATCCCGGTCCATTCGCTCAAGGTGCGGCCAAGCCGCCCGGCGAGATCGGGGTCGGCCTCGGGTGTCGGCTGGAACTCGATACGCCCCGGCTCGAACTGAACCAGCCGCATCTGCCGTTCGATCTCGACCTTCAACCGGATGTCGCGTTTTTCCGCAGCAAGGGCGGCGCAGTCGGCGAGCGAGGCAAGCGCGACGGCGGGCTCGGGATCGGGCACCGCGCGCGGCACGGCACGCGAGGCGGGGGCGGATCCGCCGGCACCGCCGGCAAGCGCCTGAAGCCGTCTTGCGCCCGGCACCGGTGCACCGTCCTGGCCTGGTGCCGACTGCGGGGCTTTCCTCTCGACGGTGGGCGCTGCGGCAGGCGGGGGCGCTGCGGCAGACGCGGGCACTGAGGCGGGCGGAGGCGCTGAGGCTTGCACCTCGGCGGAGGCGCCGCCGCCGGACGACGCCCCCGGGGTCTCGGGAAGTGCCGCGGCAAGATCCGATGCCTTGCCGTCGCGCAGCAGGCGCAACGCTTCTTCCGGATCCGGCAGGTCGGCGGCATAGGCCAGGCGCACCAGAACCATGTCGGCGGCGAGGTTGGGTTTCGGCGCGGCCTGCACCTCCGCGATGCCCTTCAGGAGGATCTGCCAACTGCGCGACAACAGGCGAAGCGAAAGCTTGTCCGCCAGCTCCCGGCCGCGCAGGCGCTCGGTCTCGGTGACTGAGGCTTCCTCGCCGGCTTTCGGAACGATCTTGAGCCGTGTTACGAGATGGGTGAATTCGGCGAGGTCAGAGAGCACGACGACCGGATCCGCGCCGACGGCATATTGCGCCTTGAACTCCGCCATCGCGGCGGCCGCGTCGCCTTGCATCAGATGCGTGAAGAGGTCGATGACGCGGGCGCGGTCGGCAAGACCGAGCATCGAGCGCACCGTCTCGGCGCTGATCTCGGTTTCGCCGTGGGTGCCGGCGCCATGGGCCATGGCCTGATCGAGCAGCGAGAGCGAATCGCGCGCCGACCCTTCGCCGGCCCGCGCGATCAGCGCCAGCGCCTCGCCGGAGACGGCCATCTCTTCCGATTGCGCGATCCGGCTGAGCAGGCCGACGAGATCGTCGGCGTCGATCCGCCGCAGGTCGAAGCGCTGACAGCGCGACAGCACGGTGACCGGCACCTTGCGGATCTCGGTGGTGGCGAAGATGAATTTCACATGCTCCGGCGGCTCTTCCAGCGTCTTCAGCAGGCCGTTGAAGGCGGACTTGGAGAGCATGTGCACTTCGTCGATGATGTAGATCTTGTAGCGCGCGGATGCGGGCCGGTAGCGTGCCGCTTCCGTGATCTCGCGAATGTCGTCGATGCCCGTGTGCGAGGCGGCGTCCATCTCGATCACGTCGACATGGCGCCCGTTCATGATCGCCTCGCAATGCACGCCGGGCTTGTCGAGCTGCACCGTCGGCCGGTCGACCTCTCCGGGGATCTCGTAGTTGAGGCCGCGGGCGAGGATACGCGCGGTCGTGGTCTTGCCGACACCGCGCACGCCGGTCAGCATCCAGGCCTGTGCGATGCGTCCGGTCTCGAAGGCGTTGCGCAGGGTCTGGACCATCGGCTCCTGGCCGACGAGATCCTCAAAGGTCGCGGGCCGGTACTTGCGCGCAAGCACGCGGTATTCAGCGTCCGTGGTGTCGCTGAGGGGTGTTGGGGCGAGGTCATCCATGCCGCCCAGCTTAAACCTGCGGGGCGTGCATGTTGAGGGCTTTTCCGTCCCTGTCCGCGTTTTCTTGTGCGTGTGCGAAGGCGGGGCAGGAAAGCGCCCGCCGAACCTGGCACGTCGGCGCGACCCGGGACACTCGCCAGAACGAGGACTGCTGCCCGAACAACGAAGCCAACTGCCTGAATGAAGAGAAAGGGTGGGAGGCTGGCACGGTGACCCGTGCCCGACTCGTTGGGGCTGCTTCCTTCCGGACCTGACCCGGTTGGCGAGTGGCTCGTCCACCACCAACCTCCCGTGCCCTATATGTCGATTCCGGCCAGCCGTTGCAAGGAAAAATCCCCGGCCGATGTCATGTCCGCGACGTTCCTTTCGTCTCTTCGACGGCCCGCTGTCTCAAGTCTTTGCGGATGATCTTGCCCGTCGTCGTCATCGGCAGCGTGTCGACGAAGACAACCTCACGCGGGTATTCGTGGGCTGCGAGCCGCACCTTCACGAAATCCTGCAGCGCGCGCGCCAGTTCCGCCGTCGGCTCGAAGCCATCCGCCAGCACGACATAGGCCTTGACGATCTCCGTGCGCTGCGGATCGGGCTTGCCGACGACGCCGGCCATGCTGACGGCGGGGTGGCCGATCAGGCAATCCTCGATTTCGCCCGGGCCGATCCGGTAGCCGGACGACGTGATGACGTCGTCGTCGCGTCCGACGAACCGGATCCAGCCGTGGGCATCGCGCATGCCCATGTCGCCGGTCAGTAGAAAGTCGCCGGCAAACTTTCCTTCCGTCGCACGGCTGTTGTTCCAATAGCGCAGGAACATCACCGGATCGCCGCGTCTCACGCCGATGTTGCCCTCCGTTCCGTCGGTAACGGGCGTGCCGGCGGCATCGACGATGCGCACGTCGTGGCCGGGCACCGCGCGCCCCATGATACCGGGTCGCGGCGGCATGATCGCCGCGCAGGACGAGACGATCATGTTGCACTCGGTCTGGCCGTAGAACTCGTTGATCGTCACGCCGAAGACGCGCCGCCCCCAGTCGAGCAACTCCGCGCCCAGCGTTTCGCCGCCGCTGGCGATCGTGCGCATGTTCAGATCATATGCCGGATCGGGGTCGCCGTGGGCGCGCATCATCTTCAGCGCCGTCGGCGGCAGGAAGGCGTTTTGGATTTTTTCCTGCGCTATCAGCCGGAAGGCGGCGTCCGCCGTGAATTTTTCGAAGCGGCAGGCGACGACGCAGACCCCGTGGTGAAGCGCGGGCATCAGCACATCGAGCAACCCGCCGATCCAGGCCCAGTCGGCGGGCGTCCAGATCCGGTCGCCGACCTGCGGAAACAGGTCGTGGCTCATCTCGACACCCGGAAGATGGCCCAGAAGAACGCGATGGCCATGCAGCGCGCCCTTCGGCTGTCCCGTGGTTCCGGAGGTGTAGATCAGGATCGCCGGATCGTTGGCGCTGGTATCGACGGGGGTAAAGCTGTCGGCTTGCCCGGTGAGTGCGGCATGGAGATCCGTCGTTCCGGCATGCGCGCCGTCGACGGTGTAGACCCGCTCCAGGTCCGGCAACTCGGCACGGATCTTGGCGAGCTTGGCGGCCCCGGTCGCATTGGTAACGACGGCTTTCGCGCCGGAATCGCCGAGCCGGAAGGCGAGCGCCTCTTCGCCAAACAGCATGAACAGCGGAATGGAGATCGCGCCGAGCTTGTGGGCCGCGATATGGGCAGCAGCCGTTTCCTTCGCCTGCGGCAGCAGAATGGCGACCCGGTCGCCGCGGGTCACGCCGTCGGTTGCGAAGCGATTGGCGATCTTGTTGGAAAGCGCCATCAGCGCACCGAAGGTCACCTCCTCGCGCGCGCCGGCTTCCGAAATGCAGATCAGCGCCGGGCGGTCCGGCTCGCGCATTGCCCATTTGTCACAGATGTCGACGCCGATGTTGTAGTGCGCCGGCACCTGCCAGCGGAAGTTGGCGATGAGCTCTTCGTATGTCTGTGCGTCGCTCAGCATGGCTGCGGTTCCTCCCCGATGGCCAGCGGGTGTGTTGCGGGCCTTTTAAGGATTGGGATGCAACGGCAGCGCGAAGGCGTCAACGACGAACCTCCTACGCCGCACTCGGGGGTGGTGCGCGCACACGGCGATTGTATAGTGCCGGCACCATTCACATGCCGTCCGGCAGGGGAGCACGCATGTCCGACTTCACGCTCGACGATCGCCTTTCCGGCGACAGCCTGGCCGTTCTCGATCTCGACCTGTGCACCGTTCGGCTTATGAACGATGCGCGGTTTCCGTGGCTCTTGCTCATCCCGATGCGGGCCGGCGTGACCGAACTGGTCGACCTTGGCGTCGACGACAGGCTGCGGTTGATCGAGGAGGTCGCGGGCGCGGGCAAGGCGCTGAAGGCGGCCAGCCATTGCGACAAGCTGAACGTTGGGGCGCTCGGCAACATGGTCCCCCAACTGCATATTCATATCGTTGCCCGGTTCGTTGGCGATGCCGCCTGGCCGGGACCTGTCTGGGGCAGCGGTGCGGCCGAGCCCTATGCCCCCGATAGCGGCCGCGATCTGGCGGAGCGGCTTGGACAGGCGGTTGCCTGGCAACTCCAGTGATTCGCATTTGCCGCGTACCGGAACAAAGGACATCAATCGCATGAAGGACCTGCCGCAGATCGGCTTCGACTTCGCGTTCAAGGGAAATCCGCTCGAGCGTCAGTCCGAACACCGTGGCGATGCCGCCTGGTTCGAGGCGCATCGCAGGGCAGCGCGCGCGCGTTTTCTGCTCGTCAGCGAGGGGCGCCCGGTGCTCGATGTGGCGGACGGGCGGCTCGATTTGCTGCATGAACGTGCGCTGGGCGAAGAGCTTGCCATGCGCAGCGACGAGACGATCCTCCTCGGCTTCCGCGAACCCGACGCGACGCCTGTCTTCGCCGTTCCGGTGGCGCGGTCTGTGGAAGAGATCGAGGCCGCGGATGCCGACCTGAAAGCAATCGATACCCGCTCGCTCGCCGTGCAGGGCGTCCTGCCGCCGGGCTATCTGGGCCTCCTGGCACAGGCAAGCGCATTGTTGCACTGGCATGCGACCCATCGCTTCTGTTCACGCTGCGGCGCGGCCAGCACCATGACGCAGGGAGGGTATCGCCGCGATTGCCCGTCCTGCGGCGGATTGCATTTTCCGCGCACCGACCCGGTTGCGATTATGCTGGTGACCAGTGGCGAGCGCTGCCTGATGGGACGTCCGCCGCGCCTGCCGGAGGGGGTGTTCTCGACGCTTGCCGGCTTCATCGAGCCGGGCGAGACCATCGAGGAAGCGGTGCGGCGCGAGGTGATGGAAGAAGCCGGCGTTCATGTCGGCGCCGTCAGCTATTGCGCAAGCCAGCCCTGGCCGTTTCCCGCCTCCTTGATGATAGGCTGCGAGGGCCTTGCGGAAAGTGTCGAGATCCGCATGGACGAGACCGAGCTGGAGGCCTGTCGCTGGTTCTCGCGCGACGAAACGCTCGCCATGCTGGAGGATAGGCACCCCGGCGGCCTGAAGATCCCCCCGTCGCTTTCGATCGCGCACTGGCTGATTCGCTCCTGGGTCGAACGGGCATGACCGTGCCCGCCGCTGGCATCGTCTGCGACTGTATCTATCTCACCCACCCGCAGGTGGAGATCGATCCGCGTGTCCCGGTGCCCGATTGGGGATTGTCAAAGCAGGGTTTGTGGCGTGCACGGGCAGGTCTGGCACAGGCTTTCGTGTCGCAGGTGACGCATGTCTTCTCCAGCGCGGAACGCAAGGCGTGCGAAACCGCGGAGCTCTTTGCCGTCGCGTGCGGACTTGCCGTGACCGTCGATCCGATGATGCATGAGAACGACCGCTCCGCGACCGGCTTTCTGCCACCGCAGGAGTTCGAGCAGATCGCCGAGCGTTTCTTTGCAAATCCCGACGTCAGCGTGTGCGGTTGGGAAACGGCCCGGGCCGCTCAACGGCGGATCGTATCCCGGACACGTGCGGCACTGTCCGGCGTCCCGCCGGGTTCGACCGTGCTCTTCGTCGGGCATGGCGGCGTCGGCACCTTGCTGAAATGCCATCTTGCCGGGCTGGACATCGACCGCCGTCACGACCAGCCGCCAGGTGGCGGGTTCTGCTACCGCTTTGCGCGCGGTGCGCTGGAGACGGGCGAGGCGACCGGGATGGAATGGAGCCCGATTGACGACGACGGTGCCAATTGACCGGCGTCGGGCGATGGATGAACGGGTGCTTGTTTCCGGTCGCGCGGCCCCCTACCTGAGGTTCGTCTTTCAATTCGAACACTCGCAACCGACACGGATACGACCGCACATGATTTCCTCTGCGCTGCGCGCGCTCACCCAGATCTTCGAACAGCCGCTGCGCGCCATTTTCTGGAAGACGCTTGGCTACACGCTGCTCCTGCTCCTTCTGGTCTGGGTGGCATTGAACGGCGCCGTCGCCACACTGGTGACCCTGCCTTATCCCTGGCTCGAAACGGTGCTCTCCCTGCTGACCGGGATCGGCGCGATATTCGTTCTCGGGTATCTCGTTGCCCCTGTCACGGCGATCATCGCGGGCATCCTTCAGGACGATATTGCCGAAGTCGTCGAACGCAGGAGCTATCCGCAGGATCCGCCGGGTCGCGCCATGCCGCTATCCGAGGCCATTCCTCAGGCGGTCAAGTTTACCGGCGTTGTCATCCTCGGCAACATCTTCGCCCTGTTCCTGCTGCTGGTGCCCGGCGTCAACCTCATCGCCTTCTTTGTCGTCAACGGCTATCTGCTTGGCCGGGAGTTTTTTGAATTCGCGGCGATGCGGCATCTCCCGAGCGCGGAAGCGCGCGCGTTTCGCCGCGCCCATTCCGGAACGGTCTTTCTCTCCGGTCTTGCGATCGCCGGCTTCCTGGCGATCCCTTTCCTCAATCTTCTGACGCCGATTTTCGCGACCGTAATGATGATGCATCTCTACAAGCACCTTACCTTAAGGTCATCGCGTCTGCGCCGCATTTGACATCGTTTCCCTCCCTGCGCGCTTCCCTCGCCTCGCCGTTGCCAATCCGTATCCGCCTTGGCCGATAGGATGTTTTGACGTGCCGCCGCGATGGGGTTAGAAGGCTTTGATACAAGCCCCTGTTATAGCTAACGTTTACGTAAGCGTAAGGCGCTCGGGGAGACGGGAGAACAACCCATGTCGGATGTCGGGATGAAAAACAGCAGGCCACTGTCGCCGCATATCCAGATCTACAAGCCCATCATGACGATGATCATGTCGATCTTGCACCGCATCACGGGCGCTGCATTGTATTTCGGCACGATCCTGGTCGCCTGGTGGCTGGTGTCCGCCGCGGCGGGACCGAGCTATTTCGAGTTCGTGAACGGTATTTTTGGATCCTTCCTCGGCCGGCTGGTGCTGTTCGGATTCACCTGGGCCCTGATCCATCACATGCTGGGCGGCCTTCGCCATTTCGTCTGGGACATGGGTCACGGTTTTGGAACCGAGGCACGTGAATGGCTTGCCCGCGCAACGATCATCGGCTCCGTCGCGGTCACGATCCTGCTCTGGGTCATCGGCTACGCGGTTCGCTGAGGGAGATGAGACGATGAATGACATGCGCACGCCTCTCGGCAGGGTTCGCGGGCTTGGCTCCGCCAAGGACGGAACCTCGCATTTCTGGCGCCAGCGGGTCACCGCCGTGGCCAATGTGGTGCTGATTTCCTTTTTCGTGGTGTTGGTGGTCGCGCTTCAGGGCGGCGATTATGCGAGCGTTTCGGCGGCTCTGGCCAATCCGCTCATCGCGATCGTCCTGCTCCTCGTTATCCTGTCCGCCGTCTATCACATGAAGCTCGGCATGCAGGTGATCATCGAGGACTATATCCACGGCGAAGGCCTGAAATTCCTCGCCCTGATGGGCAATATCTTCTTTTCGACGTTCATCGGCCTCGCGTCCGTGTTCGCCGTTCTCAAGATCAGCTTCGGAGGCTGAATACATGGCAGGAAAAGCCTATACCTTCGTCGATCACAGCTATGACGTTGTGGTGGTCGGAGCCGGCGGCGCGGGTCTCAGGGCAACGCTCGGCATGGCCGAACAGGGTCTGAGAACCGCCTGCATCTCCAAGGTGTTTCCCACCCGCTCGCATACGGTCGCGGCGCAGGGCGGCATCGCCGCCAGCCTGCAGAACATGACGCCCGACAGCTGGCAGTGGCACATGTACGACACCGTGAAGGGATCCGACTGGCTCGGCGATACGGATGCCATGGAGTATCTCGCTCGCGAGGCGCCCAAGGCCGTGTATGAGCTGGAGCACTACGGCGTGCCCTTCTCGCGCACCGAGGACGGGCGCATCTATCAGCGTCCCTTCGGCGGTCACATGCAGAACTTCGGCGAAGGCCCCCCCGTGCAGCGCACCTGCGCGGCGGCCGACCGCACCGGCCACGCCATCCTGCATACGCTTTACGGTCAGTCGCTCAAGAACAATGCGGAATTCTATATCGAGTACTTCGCGCTTGACCTGATCATGTCGGACGACGGCGTGTGCCAGGGCGTGATTGCCTGGAACCTCGACGACGGCACCATCCATCGCTTCTCGGCCAAGATGGTGGTTCTGGCGACCGGCGGCTACGGCCGCGCCTATTTCTCCGCCACCTCCGCTCACACCTGCACCGGCGACGGAGGCGGCATGGTGGCGCGCGCCGGCCTGCCGCTTCAGGACATGGAGTTCGTCCAGTTCCACCCGACCGGCATCTATGGTGCGGGCTGCCTGATCACGGAGGGCGCACGCGGCGAAGGCGGCTATCTGGTCAACTCCGAGGGCGAGCGTTTCATGGAGCGTTATGCCCCGTCGGCCAAGGATCTGGCCTCGCGTGACGTGGTCTCGCGCTGCATGACCATGGAAATCCGCGAAGGTCGCGGCGTGGGCAAGAACAAGGATCATATCTTCCTGCATCTTGACCATCTGGATCCGGACATCCTGGGCGAGCGCCTTCCGGGCATTTCGGAATCGGCGAAGATCTTTGCAGGCGTCGACGTGACCAAGGAGCCGATCCCGGTGCTTCCGACCGTCCACTACAACATGGGCGGTATCCCGACGAACTACTGGGGCGAGGTGCTGAACCCGACCAAGGACGATCCCAACGCGATCCAGCCGGGACTGATGGCGGTTGGCGAAGCGGGCTGCGCCTCGGTGCATGGCGCCAACCGTCTCGGTTCCAACTCGCTGATCGACCTTGTCGTCTTCGGGCGTGCGGCGGCCATTCGCGCGGCGGAGATCGTCGATCCGAAGACTGCCGTGCCGACGCCGAACGAGGCAAGCTCGGACAAGATCATGGCTCGCTTCGACAAGCTGCGCCATGCCGACGGCCAGACGCCGACCGCGCAGCTGCGCGAAAAGATGCAGCGCGCCATGCAGGAAGACGCTGCCGTGTTCCGCACCCAGGAAAGCCTCGCGCAGGGCTGCGAGCGCATTTCCGCGATCTGGGGCGAGCTGTCCGACCTCAAGGTCACCGACCGTTCGATGATCTGGAACTCCGACCTGGTGGAAACGCTGGAGCTGGAGAACCTGATGGCCAATGCGATCACCACCGTCTATGGCGCCGAGGCGCGCAAGGAAAGTCGTGGAGCGCACGCCCGCGAGGATTACAAGGACGGCCCGCTCGGCGGACGCAACGACGACGACTGGCGCAAGCACACGCTCGCCTGGGTCGCCGAGGACGGCAAGGTCGAACTGGATTACCGCGCCGTTGTCACCGATCCGCTGACGACCCTCGACGAGGGCGGCATCGACCCCAAGAAGATCGCGCCCAAGGCACGCGTGTACTGAGGACGCGCCCGGCGGGGCGGCGAAAGGCGAAGCACCATGTCGATGGCGGCACGGTTTCCCGATGTAAACTCTCCCTTCGGCACCTATCGTGCCGGCGGGCGGGCACGTCTCGCCTGGGCTCTCGCCGACCGGCACGAACTGTCGCCGCGTTGGCGCAAGCGCCTGCGCGCCTTTGTCGCCCGGCATTATCGCGGTCCCTACGACCGGGAAGCCGAGGGGCTTCGGTTCCGCCTCTACCCGGGGGCCAATTACGATGATCGCAAGATCATGGCGCGGGGCCGGCTGCCGGAGCGCGACGAACACGGCCTTTTGTCGGATTGTCTCCGGCCCGGTGCCGTCTTCGTCGATATCGGCGCCAATGTCGGAAGCTACAGCCTCGACGCCGCGCGCCGCGGTGCGAGGGTTCTGGCGATCGAGGCGGACAGCGAGACGGCGGCGAAACTGGCGTTCAATCTGGCCGCCAACAGTCTTGGCGATGTCGAGGTGGAAAATGTCGCGGTCGGCGCCCGCGACGAGGTTTTGGACCTTTGGAGCGAGCCGTCGAATTGCGGTTTCGCGACGCTGGTGAGCGATCTGACGACCGGAGAATGGGCCGGCGACTGGAAGTCCCGCCCCGTGCAGGTCCGTCCGCTCGCCGACATTCTGGTGGACCACCGCATAGCCCGCGTCGATGTCTTGAAGATCGACGTGGAGGGCTTTGAGGACAGGGCGCTTCTGCCCTATGTGAACCGGCTGGAAGACGACGACCTTCCGGGCGCCATCCTGCTGGAGACCAACTGCCGGGACCACTGGCAGCACGATTGCATTGCAGAGCTTCAGGCGCGCGGTTATCGCGCGGCCGGAGCGACCAAAGACAACACGATCTTCCGGCGCGGCGCCTGAAGATCCCGATGACGAGGCCGCCGTCGACGGCGGGCCAAACGCGGAGCGAAACAAGATGGTACAGCTGACGCTTCCCAAGAACTCGCAGATGACGGAGGGCAAGGTCTGGGACAAGCCGACCGCCGCCAACCACCTGCACGAGTTCCGGATCTACCGCTGGAACCCGGACGACGGGCGCAATCCGCGTGTCGACACCTACTTCATCGACAAGGACGATTGCGGCCCGATGGTCCTCGACGGGCTGATCTACATCAAGGACAAGATCGATCCGACGCTGACCTTCCGCCGCTCCTGTCGCGAGGGCATCTGCGGCTCCTGCGCGATGAACATCGACGGCACCAACACGCTGGCCTGCACCAAGGGCATGGAAGAGATCGGCGCCGGGCCGGTGAAGATCTACCCGCTGCCGCACATGCCGGTGGTCAAGGATCTGGTGCCGGATCTCACGCGCTTCTACGCTCAGCATCGCTCGATCGAGCCCTGGCTGAAGACAACGACGCCGGCCCCGGAAAAGGAGTGGCGTCAGTCGCACGACGATCGCGCCAAGCTCGACGGGCTGTACGAGTGCATTCTCTGCGCCTGCTGTTCGACATCGTGCCCGAGCTACTGGTGGAATGGCGATCGCTACCTCGGCCCGGCTGTGCTGCTTCAGGCCTATCGCTGGCTGATCGACAGCCGCGACGAGGCCACCGGTGAGCGTCTGGACGATCTGGAAGATCCTTTCCGCCTCTACCGCTGTCACACGATCATGAATTGTGCGCAGGCCTGTCCCAAGGGCCTCAACCCGGCCAAGGCCATCGCCGAGATCAAGAAAATGATGGTCGAGCGGCGGGTCTGACCGCAGTCGGTCCTACCGGCAGCCTTCGAGCCAGACATCGCCGTGATCGAGCGGCGCGCATTTGTCTTCCGCAAGGCGGGCGATCCGCGCTGTCCGTTCCTCCAGCTCGGCGTCCGTGCCGCGCAGGTCGTATTTGCCCGGCGCGATCATCACGGCGACGAGCTTGAGGAATTCCGTGTGGCCGATCGCGGCCGGCGCCGCGCCATAGACCGTTTCGGACGCGTCGAAGAATCCGGTCATCCAGCCGTTCGGCCCGCGGCCCATCTCCAGCGTGTCGAGCCACAGCGCCATGATCTCGTCCTTCGAAAGCCGTGCCTCGAGGCCGAGCGCGTAGCCGGTCTGGCGGATCTTGCCGATCCCCGGACGGAAAGTCTCAAAGCCGAGCCTTTTGGCGAGCGATTGCGTGACGGTGGTCAGCCCCGCGCCGGGTGTGCTCATGTCGACGCCGGCATGGTCGCGGAAGGCCGGGTCCTGGACCTTGAGCAGATCGTCGAGCCGGTCCTTGCCGAGATCGCTTCCGCCGCGCCCGTCGGCGATCAGCGCGCCGGCCCGATTTTGCAACCGGTCGGCATCCGCCACCGCGTCGAGATAGCCCTTTCCGCCATAGCTGAGCGCGGCGACGATGACGGCCAGCAGCGCGACAACGACGATTTTGACGAGACGTCTCATGTGTACCCCTTTTTCGTTTTTGCGATAATCGAAGGAGATCTTTGCCGGATGACGGTTTCGGCGCGAAAGTGGTCCGAAATGCGGCGAAGGATCTTTCCGGCCTTTCGCATAGCTCAAGCCGGCGTCGAAGGCGGCGTGCTTGTAAGGAGCGCCCCGCGCCGCGAACCTCGATGTGGCGGGCCTGAATTCCTGTCGACGGGCTGCGAGGGCAGGGCGGGGCGCCCGGCGAACGGCTTGACCACCTCGAAGACCCGTTCCGTCTCTACCGCTGTCACACGATCACGAATTGTGCGCAGACCTGTCCCAAGGGCCTCAACCCGGCCAAGGCCATCGCCGAAATCAAGAAGATGATGGTTGAACGGCGCGTGTAAGGCGAACGGCTGTCATCGCCGATAGGTCGAAAAGCCGTCTTTCGGCGGCGGCTTTTCTGTTGTCGGGGAGGTTGAATGCAATTGCACGGCATGCTCAATTGTTCTTGTTTTGTTCAATTCAAGGTTTTGGAGAATGGCAATGCATAAACCCCGATTGGGCGTTGTGGTGATCGATTGCCAGGGCGAGGATCCGGCGGCGTATGAGGCGTTCTGGGCTGCGGCCCTCGGGCGTGAACGCGAAACCGATCCGATTGATCCGAAGTATCGCGATCTGAGGGGGCCGGAAGCAGAGATCGGGGTTCTGGCCCCGGCTGTAGATCACCCGCCGCGCGTCCATTTCGATATCGAGACAGACGACATCGACGCCGAGGTCGCGCGGCTTGAATAGCTTGGCGCGACGCGGGTCGCAGCGCTCAGGGGCTGGGTGGTGATGCAGGCGCCGAGCGGTCACAGGTTTTATGTGGTCCAGCCGCAGCGTCCGGATTTTGCGGACAATGCGAACGCCTGGGCGGATTGAGAGCGAGGCGCGATTGCGTCGATCCCATTCGGCAGCAACGGGCACTCGAAAATGAACCGCAAGAGCGGACGGATCATGCGCGATCCGCCCGGCTTGTAGAGACCGAAGGCTTTGGGAGAGCACCAACACAGGCCCGGTGCCTCCTCTCGGCATGCCGGCGGCAGCGTCTAGAAGTGGTAGTTGATCCGAGCTCGAACGAGGTCAAGCTGACCCTTTAGGCCGAAGGTCGCGCCGCCTATATTGTAATTCTTGCTGCCGAAGTCGTGATGCTGATACTCGACACCGGCCGAGACGGTTTCCGTCACAAAGGCCTCGACACCGGCGCCGAGGACCCAGCCGATATGTGTGTTGGAGTCGCTCACGCCGGCTCCGGGTTGGTAAACTCCACGCCGGCCGCGCTGATGCCGCCGGTAGCGAAAACCAGGAACCGGTCATGCGTAAAGCCGGCGCGAAGCCGAGCGGACGCCAGCCACTTTGCTTCTTCCTTGTTGCCCAGGTTTGTCGTTCCGTTGATGTCGAGCAGGCTGCCGTCGATCTCGACGCCGAACAGGAACTGCTGGAACATGTAAATGTAACCCGCGTGTGCGCTACCCAGGAAGCCGTCGAACCGGTCGGAGCTGCCGAAGGAGTCGGCCCCCTTGATCCAGCCATAACCGGCGTGCGCACCGGCGTAAAACCCGCTCCAGTCATATTGCTGATCAAAGCGATTGTAAGAGAGGTCAGCAGCGGATGCGTGGCCGCTCACTGATCCAAGGGCTACAGCACATATTGCAAAAAACTTCTTCATCTAATCGGTCCCTTTAATTCAAAGATTATGAATGAACTGACAGTATCTCTCCGTGTGGTCAATTGCGCTTTGCACACGCTAAGCGTGCAAATTTCCTCTTTTTGGTGTGCGATGCATTTTTGCGCTTGAGTGATGGAGGTATCCTGCTCCCCCTCAGCTCCACACCGGGCTGGTGAAGATCGCGATTGTCGAAATGAAGCCGACGGCCCAGGCGATCGAGCGCGGGGTGGCGCGGTCGCTCCAGTAGCAAAACACATAGATCAGCCGCGCGCCGATGAAGAGGCCGGCGAGCCGGTCGATCCAGGCGGCGTCGCCGCCCTGCCACAGGCCGACGATGACCGCGACGGCGAAGATCGGAAACGCCTCGAAGCCATTTGCCTGGGCGGCGGCGGCGTGCGCGCGAAAGCCCGTTCTCCAGTAGTCGGGATCGCGCGGGTTCGCATTGTCGAAATCCTTGGAGAGTTTCGCCGGAAAGGCGGAAAGGATCGGCAGAATGGCGGCGGCGAGAATGCACCAGATGGCAAAGGGCATGAAATCTGTCCTGTCGTGCTAGGGGGGCGTTCCTCCCCGATTGTGTTCGCCCTTTTCGGGCCTGCGTCAAGGTTGCGGCCCGTTCTTGCAGGGATTTGATCCAGCGCATGGCGCTGCGCGCGCGGCGATGCTGTGTCTTGGGCAAATGGCCCGCAAGGCCATCAAGACATCAAGGAGACAGACGTATGGCCGTCAGTGACTGGAACGCCTTCATCGCCCAGACCGATGCCCGCATGGCGGAGCTTCGCACGGGCATCCCCGGCGTGGCGAAGGGGTTTCACGAGATCGCCCGCTCGGCCATCGGCGAAGGCGCCCTCGATTCCAAGACCAAGGAGCTGATCGCGCTGTCCATCGGCATCACGGTCAGGTGCGACGGCTGTCTCGCCTATCACGCCAAGGCCGCCGCCCGATACGGCGCGACGCGTGAGGAGGTGATGGAAGCCATAGGTGTTGCCGTCTACATGGGCGGTGGCCCGTCGATGATCTACGGCGCGGAGGCGCTTGCCGCCTTCGACAGCTTTTCCGCGGCATAGGTCGGCGATCTGGAAATCGTCATGAATTTGCCGGACCTCGTCCGCGTTTCGTCATATTGCCGTTTTGCCGTTTCGCTATAGGTCGCTGCGGGCTGCGAGGGGCTCGACGCTGGCGGCAGGAACGAGCATGGCGACGACGATCTTGTTTGTGTGCAATGACAATGCCGGTCTCAGCCCGATGGCCGAGGCCTGCCTCAATGCAATCAGCGACGGCAGCGTGCGCGCATTTTCCGCCGGCCTTGTTCCCGCCAGCCATCTGGCGCCGGCGACAGCGCGCGTTCTTGCGGAAAACGGCATCCCGGCCGGCGGACTCGCGCCCAAGTCCTGGGAACTGTTTGCGCTCCCCCATGCGCCATCGCCGGACATGGTCATCGCGCTTGGCCCGGACGTGGAAGACACGCCAGTGGACGTGTGGCCATGGCCGACGCGCCACGCCCGGTGGGCCGTCGAACCCGGGCGGAGCACGATGAGCCCGATCGAGCAGGCGCGGAAGACGTTCTCCGCGCTGCGCCGCGACATAGAGCAGCGATTCGCCGGCTGTCGGTCCGTCACGGGCGCCTGGCGCCAGTCCGCATGATGCGCTCCCGACCCGACCGCGCGTACAGGTCACGTCCGGCTTCGCAGCAGTGTGCGCGAGCCGTCGACGACTTCGCCGAGGACGCCGAAGAAATCCGAGGTCTGTTCCCGGATGTGGCTGAACGGGGAAGCCGAACGCGGATCGATGCGGCCGACGATGTCGCCCATCTCGAAGGTGAGGTCCTTGGTGAACTTGCGGGCAAGCTGCTGCATTGCCCGGTTGGTCGCAAGGCAGTTCATATAGATGTGATGGCAGCCCCGGTTGCGGGCGGCGATCAGTGTGAGCTCCATTAGCCGCGTGCCGACGCCGCTGAGGCGGCAGGTCTCTTCCACGGAAAACGCGGCTTCCGCGGTTCGCACGTCGCCGCAGGGGCGCAGTTCCGCAACGGCCCGCAGATGTCCGTCGACGACGTAGCCGTGCAGAACGGCGTCCAGCGAAAAACTGGTTTCCGAATAGCAGCGCAGAAAGGCGTCGCTTGCCGGCATCGCAAACCGGGCACGTCGCGCGCATGGATCGAGGCGGAGCAGATGGTCGCGAAACCGCGCCTGGTCTGCGAAGGTGAGCTTGCGATAGTAGCCGGTTGAACCGGCTTTTGATGTGTGCGGCATGGGGCGCTCCTGACTGTGTTGCGCCACTCCCTGGAAGGTCTCCCCAGACCGAACTCACACTCTGGCCGCTTTACTGCGGCACTTTGATGGCAAGCTTGACGGTTGCGTCAACGATTTGGTCACCATAAACGTCGAGGATCGTCATGGGCAGTGCCCATTTGGGTCCACACCCTAGACTGCGACACCGAATTCCCGCCGGACGGACAGCACAAGGAAGAACAGCGCATGATCCGAACCGCCCCGCTTCGAACGGCTCGGCTGAGCAAGCAGATGACCGCCGTCATCTGCGTGACCCTCGCGCTTGCAGGGTGCCAGCGGCTTGGTTACGGCAGCCGCTCGGCACCGTTGCCGGCAACGCCGACCGCGCCGGTTGCGAGCCAGTCGCTCGAGCCGCTCGACCCGAGCTTCAACCCTCAGGACACCGCGACCCTTGACGGGACGGCGCCTCTCGATGGCGAAACCCAGGTGGCCGGCGTCGATCCGCTCGCCGGTGGGCCGCCCCCGACTGCGCGCGAAATCGGGCGCAGTGACATGCTTGGAGGGTGGTCGCTGGCATCCGGTGCCGACAACTGCAAGCTCTTCATGACACTGACCACCTGGAAAGGCGGGTACCGCGCCAATTCCCGCGGCTGTGCGACACCGAACCTGCAGACTGTTTCGGCCTGGGATCTTCAAGGCAAGCAGGTGAGTCTGAAGGACGGTGAAGGAGCCACCATAGCCGAACTCTATTCGACGGGCGCCGAACGCTTTTCGGGTCGGACCGCAAGTGGCGTCCCGATCTCCGTGTTCCGTTAAACCGCGGGCGCGCCGCAGACCACTGGAGAAACCCGATGTCGATCTGGCCCGTTCTGAACGATGCCGCGATGCCTGAACGCTCAGCCGCCGTGGTCGAGGACATAAAGACCACCCGCAACACGGATTTCATCAACAACTTCTGGCGGGTTCTCGCCAACGATCCAGCGCTTCTGGAACGGACATGGGGCAGTCTGAAAGAGGTGATGGGCCCCGGCGAAATTGATCCGCTGACGAAGGAAATGCTCTATGTGGCCGTGTCGATCGTGAATGGATGCGAATATTGCATTCGCTCGCATACGGCCGCCGCGCGGGCCAAGGGGATCAGTGAAAAACAACTCGGGGAACTCCTCGCAATCGTTGGCATGGCGAGCGAGACCAACCGGCTGGCAACCGGGCTGCAGGTCCCGGTCGACGCAGCGTTCCTGCCGGAGGCTTCCGGCAACGGTTGAGGCGCGAAACGGGGGCTGTCGGCCGTGTCCCGGCCTGCCGGACGGCTTTGCACGCCGGTAGCGTCTTGCTGCCACCGGCCCGGCAAGGTATCCCACGCATCGTGAACGCTGCTTGCGAGGGTCACGTGACGCTTATTCCGGTTATGCCTCCAGGTCCCGGTTCCTGCCGGCCAAAGCCTGTCGTACCGCTTCCGGCGCCTGAGGAATGCGGGCAATGACCATATCGGGCGCCAGATCCTCCCCCATCGCCACGACCCACACTGTCGACGGGCGCTACAAGGCGCTGATCGAGGCCGGCGAGATCGAGTATGACCCCGCCCAGGCCGAGGTCGTGGCGGCCCTTGACCGTTTGAACGCGGTTCTGGCGGAAACCGGCCCGGCGTCCAAGAAAAGCGCGCTCGGCTGGATTTTCGGCAAGCGGGGGTCGGCGCGCGAAATCACCAAGGGACTTTACGTCTGGGGCAAGGTCGGGCGCGGCAAGACCATGCTCATGGACCTGTTTTTCGACATCGCGGTCGCGCGCAAGAAGCGGCGGGTGCATTTTCATGAGTTCATGGCCGATGTGCACGAACGGGTGCATCGTGTCCGCGGCGCGATCCGTGACGGCGAGATCGCCGGCGACGACCCGATCCCGCCGGTTGCCGCCGAGCTTTCCCAGGAGACCCGGCTGCTGTGTTTCGATGAATTCACCGTCACCGACATTGCCGATGCGATGATCCTGGGTCGCCTGTTCACCCGGCTGTTCGAGCAGGGCGTCGTGGTCGTTGCGACATCGAACGTCGCCCCGGACGATCTTTACAAGGACGGACTCAACCGGGGGCATTTCATGGAGTTCGTCGAGCTTTTGAAAACCCGGGTCGACGTGGTTTGCCTCGACGCGCGTACAGATTACCGGCTGGAAAAGCTCGCGGGCGCGCCGCTGTATCTCACGCCGCTCGGACCGGAAGCGGAGGCGGGCGTCGAGAATCTGTGGCGCAAGCTGACCCATGGTCTGAAGGCGCACAGCGAGGAACTGGAGGTCAAGGGTCGGCATATCCGCGTGTCGCGGACGGCCGCAGGCGTTGCCCGTTTCACCTTTGCGGAGCTTTGCGAGACGCCGCTCGGCGCGGCCGACTACCAGCGCCTGGCGCTCTCCTACCACACCTTCGTGATCGAGAACGTGCCGGTCATGGACCTGCCGCAGCGCAACGCGGCCAAGCGCTTCATCAACCTGATCGACACGCTCTACAACAACCGCAACAAGCTGATCCTTTCGGCCGAGGCCGAGCCGGACGGGCTCTATGTGGCCACAACCGGGACCGAATCCTTCGAGTTCCAGCGCACGGTCTCGCGCCTCATCGAGATGCGGTCCGAGGACTGGCTGAGCGAGGGTGACTCATAGGGCACCCGGGCACCCTATCCCTTCGATTGGCTTGCGCCCCGGCGCCAAAGGGTTTATCGCCATGCGCGACCGTTGATGGCGGTAAGTGCTCCATTTTACGTAAAGGGAAGCAATAGGATATGGCTCGGAACAAGATCGCTCTGATCGGCGCGGGACAGATTGGCGGCACGCTCGCCCACCTCGCCGGCCTGAAGGAACTCGGCGACATCGTGCTCTTCGACATTGCCGAAGGAACCCCCCAGGGCAAGGCGCTCGACCTTGCTGAATCCTCGCCCGTCGACGGCTTCGATGCCAAGATGTCCGGTGCGAACTCCTACGAACAGATTGCCGGTTCGGACGTGGTGATCGTTACCGCCGGCGTGCCGCGCAAGCCGGGCATGAGCCGCGACGATCTTCTGGAGATCAACCTGAAGGTGATGGAGCAGGTCGGCGCCGGCATCAAGGCGCATGCACCTGACGCGTTCGTCATCTGCATCACCAACCCGCTCGACGCGATGGTCTGGGCGCTGCAGAAGTTCTCCGGCCTGCCGGCGAACAAGGTCGTCGGCATGGCCGGCGTGCTCGACAGCGCCCGCTTCCGCTATTTCCTGGCCGAAGAGTTCGACGTCTCCGTGGAAGACGTCACGGCCTTCGTTCTTGGCGGCCACGGCGACACGATGGTGCCGCTGACCCGCTACTCGACCGTTGGCGGCATTCCGCTGCCCGACCTGGTCAAGATGGGCTGGTGCACCGCCGATCGTCTTGAGGAAATCGTCCAGCGTACCCGTGACGGCGGTGCGGAGATCGTCGGCCTGCTGAAGACCGGTTCGGCCTTCTATGCGCCGGCATCCTCCGCGATCTCCATGGCCGAGAGCTACCTGAAAGACAAGAAGCGCGTCGTGCCCTGCGCCGCGCATCTGACCGGTCAGTACGGCCTCAGCGACACCTATGTCGGGGTGCCGGTCGTGATCGGCGCCAATGGAGTGGAGCGGGTCATCGAGATCGAGATGAACTCGGACGAAAAGGCGATGTTCGACAAATCCGTCGCCTCCGTCGACGGGCTGATCGAGGCCTGCAAGAAGATCCAGCCGGCGCTGGCCTGAACCAAGACATGCGGGAGGCCTCGAGCCTCCCGTTTCGCATGACGCGAACCGTCTCCGACACTGGGGGAGTGACGCATGAATATCCATGAATACCAGGCCAAGCAGGTGCTCAAGGCCTTTGGCGCGCCTGTCGCAAACGGCGTGCCCATCTTTTCCGCCGACGAGGCCGAGGCAGCCGCAAAGCAGCTTCCCGGTCCGCTCTGGGTGGTGAAGTCGCAGATCCACGCCGGCGGGCGCGGCAAGGGCAAGTTCAAGGAACTCGGCCCCGACGCCAAGGGCGGCGTTCGCCTGGCCTTCTCGATTGACGAGGTCAAGTCCCACGCGACCGACATGCTCGGCAACACGCTGGTGACCGCGCAAACCGGCGATGCCGGCAAGGTCGTCAACCGCCTCTACATCGAGGACGGCGCCGACATCGAGAGCGAGCTGTATCTTTCCATCCTCGTCGACCGCACCGTCGGCCGTCCGGCCTTCGTCGTCTCGACGGAAGGCGGCATGGACATCGAGGCGGTGGCCGAAGAGACGCCGGACAAGATCGTCACGCTGCCGATCGACCCGGACACGGGCGTGACCGAGGCCGATGCGGCCAAGCTCTGCGATGCGCTGAAGCTTGATGGCGACGCGCGCACCGACGGCATGACGCTCTTCCCGATCCTCTACACTGCCTTCGTCGAGAAGGACATGGCGCTGCTCGAGGTCAACCCGCTGATCGTCATGAAGGACGGCCACCTGCGCGTCCTCGACGCCAAGGTCTCCTTCGACGGCAATGCGCTCTTCCGCCACGACGACATCATGGCGCTGCGCGACAAGACCGAGGAAGACGCCAAGGAAATCGAGGCGTCCAAATACGACCTCGCCTATGTGGCGCTCGACGGCGACATCGGCTGCATGGTCAACGGCGCGGGCCTTGCCATGGCGACCATGGACATCATCAAGCTCTATGGGGCGGAGCCCGCCAACTTCCTGGACGTCGGTGGCGGCGCCTCCAAGGAAAAGGTCACCGCGGCCTTCAAGATCATCACGTCGGACCCGAACGTGAAGGGCATCCTGGTCAACATCTTCGGCGGCATCATGCGCTGCGACGTCATCGCGGAAGGCGTGGTCGCGGCCGTGAAGGACGTCGGCCTTCAGGTTCCCCTCGTCGTGCGCCTCGAGGGCACGAACGTGGAACAGGGCAAGACGATCATCAATGAAAGCGGCCTGAACGTCATCGCCGCCGACGATCTCGACGATGCGGCGCAGAAGATCGTCAAGGCCGTGAAGGGGGGCGCATAATGTCCATTCTCGTCAACAAGGATACCAAGGTCATCGTTCAGGGGCTGACCGGCAAGACCGGCACGTTCCACACGGAACAGGCGCTTGAGTATTACGGCACCAAGATGGTGGCCGGCGTGCACCCGAAGAAGGGCGGCGAAACCTGGTCGTCCGGTCTCGATGGCGCCGCGAACCTTCCGATCTTCGCCACCGTCGGCGAAGCGAAGGAGGCGACCGGTGCCGACGCATCCGTGATCTACGTCCCGCCGGCAGGCGCGGGCGCCGCGATCATCGAGGCGATCGACGCCGAGGTGCCGTTCATCGTCTGCATCACGGAAGGCATTCCGGTTGCCGACATGGTCAAGGTCAAGCGTCGGCTGGAGAAGTCCAACTCGCGTCTGCTCGGGCCGAACTGTCCCGGCGTGCTGACGCCGGAAGAATGCAAGATCGGCATCATGCCGGGCTCCATCTTCAAGAAGGGCTCGGTCGGCGTCGTCTCGCGCTCCGGCACGCTGACCTATGAGGCGGTGTTCCAGACGACCAACGCGGGCCTCGGCCAGACCACGGCCGTCGGCATCGGTGGCGATCCGGTCAAGGGCACCGAGTTCATCGACATCCTGGAGATGTTCCTCGCCGACGACGAGACGCAGTCGATCATCATGATCGGCGAGATCGGCGGCTCGGCCGAGGAAGAGGCCGCGCAGTTCATCAAGGACGAAGCGAAAAAGGGCCGTTCCAAGCCGATGGCCGGCTTCATCGCCGGCCGCACGGCGCCTCCGGGTCGCACCATGGGTCATGCCGGTGCCGTGATTTCCGGCGGCAAGGGCGGTGCCGAGGACAAGATTGCGGCGATGGAATCGGCCGGGATCAGGGTTTCGCCATCTCCCGCCAAGCTTGGCGAAACCCTTCTTGAAGTTCTGAAGGGCTGATCCCACGTGGTCACGGGAAATTAACCGTGACCGCAGCACCATATCGGCCACGGGACCTTCCCTTGGGGCACGTTCCCGTGTACCGATGGGACTGTATGGACTGACAATGGGGTTGGCGCGGGACACGCCCTGCGCCTGCCCATCCCACATCCGTTCTCTGGGGCGCTGCGTGAAAGGGCTCCCCTCAACAGGCGGGCGGGGGATACCCCGCTTTTGTGATGGCTCGGCAAGACGCGAACACTGCATTCGCGATGACGTCGTTTTTATACGGCGGCAACGCGGCGTATATTGAAGATCTCTATGCGCGCTTCAAGGAAGACCCGTCCTCTCTCGACGAGACGTGGCGCGAGTTCTTCTCAAATCTCCCCGACGACAAGGCGGATGTGCTGAAAGAGGCGCGCGGCGCCTCCTGGAAGCGCAGCGACTGGCCGGTGACGGCCAATGGCGACCTCGTCAATGCCTTTGACGGCAATTGGGCGCCGGCCGAAAAGGCTTTGGGCGACAAGATCAAGTCCAGGGCGGCGGCGGCCGGAAAGCCGCTGAGCGACGCGGACGTCCAGCAGCAGACGCGCGATTCGGTGCGGGCGCTGATGATGATCCGCGCCTATCGCATGCGCGGTCACCTGCATGGCGATCTCGACCCGCTGCATCTCAAGGAGCAGGTCGACCAGGAAGAGTTGCACCCTTCCGCCTACGGTTTCACCGAGGCCGACTGGGATCGCAAGATCTTCATCGATTACATGCTCGGACTGGAATTCGCGACGCTCCGCGAGATGCTGAGCATCCTGAAGCGGACCTATTGCTCCACGCTGGGTGTGGAGTTCATGCATATCTCCAATCCGTCCGAAAAGGCGTGGATTCAGGAGCGCATCGAAGGGCCGGACAAGGAAATCGAGTTCACGTCCAAGGGCAAGCACGCGATCCTGAACAAGCTGCTGGAAGCGGAGGGCTTCGAGAAGTTTCTTGATGTCAAATACACCGGCACGAAGCGCTTCGGTCTTGACGGCGGCGAGGCGCTTCTGCCCGCGCTCGAGCAGATCATCAAGCGCGGCGGTGCGCTGGGCGTTGAGGAAATCGTGCTGGGCATGGCTCACCGCGGCCGGCTCAACATCCTGTCGCAGGTGATGGGCAAGCCGCTGCGCGCGATCTTCCACGAGTTCAAGGGCGGCTCCTTCACGCCCGACGATGTGGAAGGTTCCGGCGACGTCAAGTATCACCTTGGCGCATCGTCGGATCGCGAGTTCGACGGCAACCAGGTGCATCTGTCGCTGACCGCCAACCCGTCGCATCTGGAGATCGTCGACCCGGTGGTGCTCGGCAAGGCCCGCGCCAAGCAGGACCAGCTGTCGGCCGTCGACGGACGCTTCATCGAGACGACCGAGGTGGACCGCTCCAAGGTTCTGCCGTTGTTGCTCCACGGCGATGCGGCGTTCGCCGGTCAGGGCGTGGTGGCGGAATGCCTGGGCCTGTCGTCCCTGCGCGGCCATCGCACCGGCGGTTCGATCCACGTGATCATCAACAACCAGATCGGCTTTACCACCAATCCGCGCTTCTCGCGCTCCTCGCCCTATCCTTCGGATGTGGCGAAAATGATCGAGGCGCCGATCTTCCATTGCAACGCCGACGATCCGGAAGCGGTCGTCTACGCCGCGAAGGTCGCAACCGAGTTCCGCCAGCTCTTCGGCAAGCCGGTCGTGATCGACATGATCTGCTACCGCCGCTTCGGCCACAATGAGTCCGACGAGCCGGCGTTCACCCAGCCCATCATGTACCGCAAGATCCGCAAGCATCCGACGACGCTGCAGATCTACGCGGAAAAGTTGATCAAGGAGGGCGTGATCACCTCCGAGGAGCTGGAAAAGATGCGCGGAGACATCCGGGCGCGTCTGGACAGCGAATTCGAGGCAGGTCAGGCATACAAGCCGAACAAGGCCGACTGGCTGGACGGCAAATGGGCCGGCATGAAGCAGGCGAAGGATCTGGAAGATCCCCGACGGGGACAGACCAGTGTCTCGGCCGATGACATCGAGCGCATGGGCAAGGCGTTCACGAGCGTTCCCGAGGGTTTCAACGTCCACCGCACGATTCGCCGCTTTCTCGACAACCGCAAGAAAATGTTCGAGTCCGGGAAAGGGTTCGACTGGGCGACCGCCGAGGCGATGGCCTTCGGCTCGCTTCTTCTGGACGGACATCCGGTGCGGCTTTCGGGACAGGATTGCGAGCGCGGCACCTTCTCGCAGCGCCACTCCGTTCTCTACGACCAGGAAGACGAAAGCCGGTTCATTCCGCTCAACCATCTCGGTGACGGCCAGTCGCGCTACGAGGTCATCAATTCGATGCTCTCGGAAGAGGCGGTGCTTGGTTTCGAATACGGCTACACGCTGAGCGAGCCGAACGCTCTGACCCTTTGGGAAGGTCAGTTCGGAGATTTCGCCAACGGCGCGCAGGTGGTCTTCGACCAGTTCCTGTCGTCGGGAGAACGCAAGTGGCTGCGCATGTCGGGTCTCGTGTGTTTGCTGCCGCACGGCTATGAGGGACAGGGGCCGGAGCATTCCTCCGCACGCCTCGAGCGTTTCCTGCAGATGTGCGCGGAAGACAACATGCAGGTGGCCAACTGCACGACACCGGCGAATTACTTCCACATCCTGCGTCGCCAGCTCAAGCGCGACTTCCGCAAGCCATTGATCCTGATGACGCCGAAGTCGCTTCTGCGCCACAAGCGCGCCGTGAGCCGGGTGGACGAGTTCACCAATGGATCGACCTTTCACCGGCTGCTTTGGGACGATGCGCAGTTGGATCCCGAGGCCGGCATCAAGTTGGTGGCGGACGAGAAGATCCGCCGGGTCGTGCTGTGTTCGGGCAAGGTCTATTTCGACCTCTTCGAAGAACGCGAGAAACGCGGCATCGACGATGTCTATCTCCTGCGCGTCGAGCAGCTCTATCCGTTCCCCACGAAGGCGCTGGTGACCGAGCTTGGACGCTTCAAGGATGCCGACATCGTCTGGTGCCAGGAAGAACCGAAGAACATGGGGTCATGGTTCTTCATCCAGTCCTATGTCGAATGGGTCCTGACCCAGATCGAGGCCAAACACACCCGGCCGCGTTATATCGGACGGGCCGCCTCCGCGGCGACCGCCACGGGCCTGATGTCCAAGCACCTCGCCCAGTTGCAGGCCTTCCTTGACGAGGCTTTCGCAGATTGACGCTTTGGCCCCGACCGCCGGAAGGGTGTGGCCGGGGCCCGTTGGAGCATTTCGTGACCTTCGGCCGGCCGGGGAACACCGGGCGGCGGAAAGGCCAGGGGGCGGATGGCGCCCCGACATTTCGCACGCGGATCGATGCAAGGTCTGCGCTGCCATTGGATGAAAGAGACTGAAATCATGGCGACCGAAATCCGAGTGCCCACCCTTGGCGAGTCCGTTACCGAGGCCACGATCGCGCAGTGGTACAAGAAGCCCGGCGATGCCGTTTCCGCCGACGAACCGATTGTCGAACTGGAAACCGACAAGGTAACGGTCGAAGTGCCGGCCCCGGCCTCGGGAACGCTCGGAGATCTTCTCGTGAAGGAAGGCGATACCGTTGAAGTCGGAACGCTTCTCGGTCAGATCGAGGAAGGCGATGGCGCGGCTGCAAAGCCTGCCGCCGCGAAATCGGATGCCAAGGCCGAGGAACCGAAAGAGGACAGCAAAGGCGCGCAGGAGACGGTTGATGTCGTCGTTCCCGCCGCCGGCGAAAGCGTGACGGAAGCCGACGTCGGCGAATGGTTCGTCAAGGTCGGCGACACCGTGAAGGCCGACGACATTCTGGTCGAACTTGAAACCGACAAGGCTGCACAGGAAATTCCGTCGCCGGTCGCCGGCACCGTTGTGGAGATCGCCGTTGCCACAGGCGACACGGTAACCCCCAACCAGTTGCTGTTGAAGATCGCTCCGGGCGAGGGGGCCGCGGCACCCGCCGCCAAGGCCGCGGCAACGCCGGCCCCGGCGAAGACCTCAGGCACCGACATGCCGCCCGCGCCGTCCGCGTCCAAGATGATGCAGGAAAAGGGCGTGTCCGCCGATCAGGTCTCCGGCAGCGGCAAGCGCGGTCAGGTGCTCAAGGGCGACGTGATCGCCGCTGTTGCCTCCGGCATGACGGACTCGTCCACATCGTCCACATCGACCGCCGCTGCGGAACGTCCGGCTGCGTCTGCGGACGACGAGCCCCGTGAAGAGCGCGTGCGCATGACCAAGCTGCGCCAGACCATCGCGCGCCGGTTGAAGGACGCACAGAATTCCGCAGCGATGCTCACCACCTACAACGAGGTGGACATGGGTCCGGTCATGGACCTGCGCAAGCAGTACAAGGAGCTCTTCGAGAAGAAGCACGGTGTGAAGCTCGGCTTCATGGGCTTCTTCACCAAGGCTGTTTGCCATGCGCTGAAGGAGGTTCCGGCGGTGAACGCCGAGATCGACGGCACCGACGTGATCTACAAGAACTTCTGCCACATCGGCGTTGCGGTCGGTACGGATCGCGGCCTGGTCGTGCCGGTGGTTCGCGACGCCGACCAGATGTCGATCGCCGAGATCGAGAAGACCATTTCGGGCCTGGGCCTCAAGGCGCGCGACGGCAAGCTCGGCATGGCCGAGATGCAGGGCGGCACCTTCACCATTTCCAACGGCGGCGTCTACGGCTCGCTGATGTCCTCGCCGATCCTCAATGCGCCGCAGTCCGGCATCCTTGGCATGCACAAGATCCAGGAGCGGGCGATGGTCGTAAACGGCGAAATCGTCGCGCGCCCGATGATGTATCTGGCGCTCAGCTACGACCACCGCATCGTCGACGGCAAGGAGGCGGTGACCTTCCTCGTCCGCGTCAAGGAGAGCCTGGAGGACATCCAGCGCCTCGTCCTCGACCTTTAGAGGCCCGGCGGAACCCGAGCGGGAGAAACGCATGGGGACAGAGTTCCTCGTTGCAGCGCTGATCGTGGTCATGATCCCGGGAACCGGGGTCATCTATACGGTTGCCACGGGGCTTGCGCGCGGCCGGGCCGCGAGCGTCGCTGCCGCGCTCGGGTGCACGCTCGGGATCGTCCCGGCGATCCTGGCATCGGTCGCCGGTCTGGCGGCCTTGCTGCATGCCAGCGCGCTCGTGTTCCAGGCGGTGAAATACGCCGGCGCGGCCTATCTGCTTTATCTGGCCTGGCAAACGCTGCGCGAGGCGGGACCGCTCGCGTCTGGCGACAACAGCGCCTCGGTGCCGCCAGGCTGGACGAAGATCGCGCGCACGGGGTGCCTGATCAATGTCTTGAACCCGAAGCTGACGGTGTTCTTTCTGGCCTTCCTTCCCCAGTTCGTCGCGCCGCAGGCCGGGTCTCCGGCCGCACAGATGGTGGGGATGGGGCTGGTATTCATGGCCATGACCTTCGCGGTTTTCGTGGTCTACGGATTTTTTGCAGCGGCCGCCGGCGAACGGGTGTTGCGCAATGCACGCGCCATGGCATGGATCCGGCGCACGGTTGCGGTTGCGTTTGCCGGTTTCGGCCTCAGGCTGGCCCTTTCCGAGCGCTAGGGCCGGCCGACGAACAGACAAGAGAAAGCGGATCGACGCCTCCGGGCGTCCGGTTTCACACCTGAGCGCGGTGCCGGGGCTTCCACGCCGGACCGCGAGACACGATTTCCAGGCGCCGACCGTATCGGGGCTGCATGCTGTGAACAATGAGGCGACTTGCAATGGCAGACTATGATCTTCTCGTCATCGGAACCGGTCCTGGCGGCTATGTGTGCGCCATCAAGGCGGCCCAGCTTGGCCTGAAGGTCGGCGTGGTGGAAAAGCGCGCCACCCATGGCGGCACCTGCCTGAACATCGGCTGCGTTCCCTCCAAGGCGCTGCTGCACACCTCGGAACTCTTCGAGGAGGCCGGTCACAGCTTCGAGGACTTCGGCATCAAGGTCGGCAAGCCCAAGCTCGATCTCAAGGCCATGATGGGCCACAAGCAGAAGACCATCGACGGCAACGTCGGCGGCATCGACTACCTGTTCAAGAAGAACAAGATCACCGCCCATCACGGGACAGGACGGATCCTTTCCGCCGGCCGTGTCGAGGTGAAGGCCGAAGATGGGTCCACGCAGATCTTCGAGGCGAAGTCGATCGTGATCGCGACCGGCTCGGACGTTGCGCCGCTTCCCGGCGTCGAGATCGACGAGAAGCAGGTCGTGTCGTCCACCGGAGCGCTCGAGCTCGACAAGGTGCCGAACAAGCTGATCGTCGTCGGTGCGGGTGTTATCGGGCTGGAGCTCGGCTCCGTCTGGCGTCGCCTCGGATCCGAGGTTGTCGTGGTCGAGTTCATGGACAAGATCCTCGGCCCGATGGACGCGGACGTCTCGAAGAACTTCCAGCGCATCCTGAAGAAGCAGGGCATGACCTTCCATCTGTCCTCCAAGGTGACCGCCGTGGAGAAGAAGGGCAAGCAGCTCGCCGTGACCGTGGAGCCGGCGGCGGGCGGCGAGGCGGCTGCGGAAACGCTTGAGGCCGACGTGGTGCTGGTCGCCATCGGCCGCCGTCCGGTGACCGCCGGTCTCGGGCTGGAAGATGCCGGGATTGCGCTTGATGAGCGCGGCCGGGTGAAGACGGATGAGCACTATCAGACCAATGTGCCGGGCATCTATGCCATCGGCGACGTGATTGCCGGCCCGATGCTGGCGCACAAGGCGGAGGACGAGGGCGTCGCGCTCGCCGAAATCCTGGCCGGTCAGGCCGGTCACGTGAACTACGGCGTGATCCCGGGCGTCGTCTACACGAGCCCGGAAGTCGCCGACGTCGGCATGACGGAAGAGCAGCTGAAGGCGGAAGGGGTCGACTACAAGGTCGGCAAGTTCGCCTTCATGGCCAATGGTCGGGCCAAGGCGATGAACCACACCGAGGGCTTTGTGAAGGTTCTGGCGGACAAGGAGACCGACAAGGTTCTCGGCGTCCACATCATCGGCCACGGCGCCGGCGAGATGATCCACGAAGCGGCGGTGCTTATGGAATTCGGAGGGTCGTCGGAGGACCTTGCACGCACCTGCCATGCGCATCCGACAATGAGTGAAGCCGTCAAGGAAGCCGCCATGGCGGCCTTTGCCAAGCCGATCCACGCCTGACTTCTTAAACGCAGTGCCGGCGGACAGCTGCCGACGGCTCTTCATGACGACGAAAAAACGCCCGCCCTTCGCGAGAAAGGCGGGCGTTGTCTTGTCGGATCAGCGGCGCGTGTCGTTTAATCCGCCGCTTTTTCGTCCTCGAGCAGAGGCGCGGCCTTTGCCTCGGCTTCCCCGGCTTCCACCAGTTCGTCGCTGAGGTCGTTGGTGGCGATTGCATCCATCGGTGGCGCTTCAACGTTTGCGACAGGCGACATCTTGGACTGTGCGCTCTTCATCCAGTTGCACTCCGCGATGGCGGGCGCCGTGGTGAAGGCGACAAGGGCGGCAACACTCGTCAATCCGGTCAGAATACGCATGGTGGTCTCCTCCGTTGGCGAGACGCGGCGGGAGCCGCGCGCATCACACGCCCTCCGCATTGGCGGGATTGCCGAACCTGGCGGATGACGCTACGTAAACAATAACGCGTAGCGGTGCCGTCGGCCAGTCGCGTGCCGTTGAAGGCCGGCGGGCGTTATTCGCGCGACAGAATGGCCGCGTGGAAAGCGTCGGGTTCCTTGGGGTCGTGAGGGTCGATGGTGACGAGGGCCTCGATCCGGTTGCCCATAGGAATCACCTGGATCTCACGCGATCCGAAAAACCCGGCAAAACGCGCGAAAAGCCGTCCGTTGGACGTGCGATAGACCTCCGTCCAACCCCATTTGCAATCACGCGGGGCGCATTTCGTAAAGGCGCGCATCCGGGCGACAAGTTGCCCGCTCTTGCAGTCGCTTTCGATCTCGATGCGCCGGATCTGTTGCGTGCGGGCGGAGGGGTTGATCCAGTGCCCGGTCTCGGGAATGCGGCAGGGGTCCTGCGCCCTGGCACGCTCGGGTGCCATGCCTGTGTAAAACGCGAGCGCGAACAACACCGCAGTTACAGTTCCGAGGGGCGCGTTTCCGATTGCCATGAGCAGAGTCTGAGGTTTTCCGGGAGCGACTGCAAGCGGAACCGCACTGTGTCGCGAATGCTGGCGGTCAGTCGCGCCGGACTCTGTCTCGTCCGCGCGGGTGCGCCTGGTCGTAACTCTCCAGAAGGCGCGCGGCGTCCACTTCGGTGTAGATCTGGGTCGACGACAGGCTGGCATGCCCCAGCAACTCCTGGATCGTGCGCAGGTCACCGCCGCCGGCGAGCAGGTGGGTTGCGAAGGAATGGCGTAGCGCATGCGGTGTTGCGCTGTCGGGAAGACCGAGAACGGATCGCATGCGCGCCATGGCGTATTGCACGATCCGCGGGCTGAGCGGGCCGCCCCGCGCCCCCAGAAACAGCGGCCCGTCGGGCTCGGGAACATAGGGGCAGGCGGCCAGATAGGCCGCGATCGCCTCGCTCACCACCGGCAGCAGGGGGACGATCCGCTCGCGCCCGCCCTTGCCTCGGATCAGGAGCGTTTGCGCGCCCTTGCGCGGGGCGGTGCGCCCCGTGAGCGACAGCGCCTCCGACAGCCGCAGCCCGCAGCCGTAGAGCAGGGTGAGAACGGCGGCGTTGCGCGCGGCGATCCACGGCTCATCGTCCATGCCGCTGTCCGCGTCGACAAGGGTCATGGCATCGCCGGCGGAGACCGGCTTGGGCAGTGAGCGCGGCTGGCGCGGGGCACGAACCGCAGCGGCCGCAGCGGCATTGATCTCACCGCGGCGTTCCAGAAACCCGAGAAAGGACCGCAGCCCGGAAAGCCCGCGCGCAAGCGAGCGGCTCTCGGCACCGGCGCGGCGACGATCCGCGAGAAATCCGCGAAAATCGAGAGGTTTCAGGTCCGACAGGTCGGAAATGGCGGGCGGTGCGCCCAGATGGTTGGTGAGAAAGCGCAGGAACTGGCGCACATCGCGCTCATAGGCGATGAGGGTCTTGTCAGCCAGCCGCCGTTCGGAGCCGAGATGGTCGAGCCAGTCGTCCATCGCGGCATTGACGTCGGGTCGGGCCGATACGAGGAGCGAATCGCCGTCGGTCATGAAAAGAAGTTAGCACGGCCAGCGGGCGGGAACGGAATGTCCGCCCCGCGCGCAAGCGATATCAGAGAATGCTCTGGCCGGTCTTGGCCCAGTCGGCGAGGAACTGCTCCAGCCCCTTGTCGGTCAGCGGGTGCTTGACCAGGCCTTTGAGCACGGCCGGCGGCACGGTGGCGACATCGGCGCCCACCATCGCGCAGTCCTTGACGTGATTGGCGGTGCGGATCGAGGCGGCGAGGATTTCGGTCTCGAAATCGTAGTTGTCATAGATGATGCGCATCTCGCGGATCAGGTCCATGCCATCGATGTTGATGTCGTCGAGACGGCCGATGAAGGGCGAGACGAAGGTCGCGCCGGCCTTGGCGGCGAGCAGGGCCTGGTTGGCCGAAAAGCACAGGGTAACGTTGACCATGAGGCCTTCGCCGGTGAGTGTGCGGCAGGCCTTCAGGCCGTCGAGCGTCAGCGGCAGCTTGACCGCGATGTTGTCGGCGATGCCGGCCAGGGCCCGGCCTTCCGCGATCATCGCGTCGGCGTTGGTCGCCGTCACCTCGGCTGAGACGGGACCTTCGACAAGGTCGCAGATCTCGGCAATGATATCCTTCATCGGCCGGCCGGCCTTTAGGATGAGCGAAGGGTTGGTGGTGACGCCGTCGAGCAGGCCGGTGGCGGCAAGGTCCTTGATATCCCCGGTATCGGCGGTGTCGACGAAGAATTTCATGGCGGCGCGTGCTCCCTGACGTGTTCGGACGCGGGTCCGGAATTGATGCGGTCGAGCGTCTCCATACCCTAGGATAGCCTGCAACGACAGTCCCGATTCGCCCGCGCCGCCGCTCCCGCGTGGCGCCATTGCCACAGCCCGCAAGGATCCATGACCGAAAATCCGTCCCCCCGAACCGCCGTGCAAGATCTGTTCGGGTCCGATCCGCTGGTGGTGGCGCGCGTGCTGCTGCCGGTGGCGATCGGAATGGCCTACAGCTACCGGGTCCCGCCGGGGATGAGCGTGGAGCCGGGTGCGATCGTGCGTGTGCCGCTCGGCCCTCGCGAAGTGATCGGCGCAGTCTGGGAGATCCTCGACGGCGAGGTGGCCGCCGAAATTCCGGCCGCCCGGCTCAAGGATATCCTGCATCACTACGACCAGGCCCCGCCCCTTGGTCCCGACCTGCGGGCACTGGTCGAATGGGTCGCCAACTGGACGCTGGCCACGCCCGGCATGGTGTTGCGAATGGTGCTGCGCTCGCCCGACGCGCTCGAACCCGAACCGCCGGTCGCCGGCGTGCGGCTCGCGCCGGGCGAGGCGCCGCCCGACCGGCTGACGCCGGCGCGCAAGCGGGTGCTGGAGATGGTGGCCGACGGCATGGCCTGGTCGAAGAGCGGGCTGGCGCACGCCGCGGGCGTCAGTCCCTCGGTGATCGACGGGCTTCTGGCGCATGGCACCTTGGAGGTCATCTCCATGCCCGCCGTTCCCCCCGCGCCGCGCCCGGATCCCGATTTCGGCCCGCCGGTGCTGACACCGATGCAGCGCGCGGCGGCGGACACGCTCACCCAAAGCATCGGCAAGGGCTTCCAGACGTTCCTTCTCGACGGCGTGACCGGCTCCGGCAAGACCGAGGTCTATCTGGAAGCGGTCGCCGAGGTGCTGCGCCAGGGACGGCAGGCGCTGGTGCTGATCCCGGAGATTGCGCTGACCAGTGCGTTCCTGGAGCGATTCGAGCGGCGCTTCGCCGTGCGTCCGGCGGAGTGGCATTCCGAAATCACGCCCAAACAGCGCGCCCGCGTCTGGCGCGGCGTGGCGGACGGCGAGGTGCGTGTTGTCGTCGGCGCGCGCTCCGCGCTTTTTCTGCCTTTCGCCGAGCTTGGTCTCATCGTCGTCGACGAGGAACATGACGGCGCCTACAAGCAGGACGACCGCGTGCCCTACAACGCACGGGACATGGCGGTGGTGCGCGGTCACATCTCACGCTTTCCGGTCGTTCTCGCCTCCGCGACACCGTCGGTGGAAAGTCAGGTCAATGCGCTGTCGGGGCGGTACAAACGCCTCGAGCTTCCCGAGCGGGCGAGCGGTGCCCCCTTGCCGGAGATCGAGATTGTCGATCTGCGCATCGACAAGCCGGAGCGCGGGCAGTGGCTGTCGCCGCCGTTGCGCACCTCCATTGCAAAGACGCTGGCCGGCGGCGGGCAGTCGCTTTTGTTCCTGAACCGGCGCGGCTACGCGCCGCTCACCCTGTGCCGGTCCTGCGGGCACCGCTTTCAGTGCCCGAACTGCACGGCCTGGCTGGTCGAGCACCGCTTCCGCAAGCAACTCGCCTGTCACCATTGCGGCCATACGCAACCGACCCCCGACCACTGTCCGGCCTGCGGCGATACCCAGTCGCTCGTGGCCTGTGGTCCGGGCGTTGAGCGTATCGCCGAAGAAGCGGCCGACACCTTTCCCGATGCAAGGGTGCTGGTGCTGTCGTCGGACATACAGGGCGGCCCCGACCGACTGCGCCGGGAAATGCGCGTGATCGAGGAGGGCGGTGCCGACATCGTGGTCGGCACGCAACTGGTCGCCAAGGGGCACAATTTTCCGCTGATGCGGCTGGTCGGTGTCGTCGATGCCGATCTCGGGCTGGCGAATGGTGATCCACGGGCGGCCGAGCGCACCTACCAGCTTCTTGCACAGGTGACGGGACGTGCCGGACGTATCGGCGGAGGCGGTCGCGGCTTTCTGCAGACCCATGCCCCCGAGCATCCGGTGATCAGGGCGCTGGCCTCCGGAGATGGCGCCGCCTTCTATGAGGCTGAGATTGCGGCCAGGCGTGCCGCCGGTCTTCCGCCGTTCGGGCGTCTTGCAGGACTGATTGTTTCGGGTCCGGACAAGGCGGCGGCTCTCGCCCACGCGCGCGCGCTTGCACGCGCCTCGCCGGCTGATGCAGACCTGACGGTGCTCGGGCCGGCGGAGGCAGCGATGGCGCTTGTCCGCGGGCGCCACCGGTTTCGCCTCCTTGTCATGGCGTCGCGCGCGACGGATCTGCAGGGTCTGCTGCGTGGCTGGCTTGCCGATGCACCAAAAGCCCGCGGCGGCCTTCGCGTCCAGGTCGATATCGACCCGCAAAGTTTCTGGTGACACGGTCGTTCGGAGCCCTCCCGGGCCGCCACTACGACCTTTTTCCGGACGGTTTGCTCCATTTGGGCCGTGTGGCTATGTTGCACCCTTCCAAGCCCTGTGGTAATCGGAGCGCGGCTTTGGGGAACGGGCCGGATCGCTGGTCCGCCTGTTCCTCAAAATGTTAAGATTTTCCAACGCCTTGCAATCAGCCTAGCTGAGAGCTCCGGCCTAACCCGCCTCAGAGAGCACGGACCCTGTGACCGACAACGTATCTCTCATATCAGGTGTGGCTTCCCGTTACGCAACGGCGCTGCTCGACTTGTCAGAGGAGCAGGGCTCCGTGGCGGAGGTTGAGAAAGCCCTAGCCGGTTTCGAGAAGCTGCTTCAGGACAGCGACGATCTTCGTCGTCTTGTCTACAGCCCGGTGTTTTCCGCCGACGAACAGTTGAAGGCGCTCAGCGCCGTTCTCGACAAGGCCGGCGTGTCCGGTCTGGCGGCGAGCTTTCTGAAACTTGCCGCCAAGAACCGCAGGCTGTTCGCGGTTCCGGGAATGATCGATGCCTTCCGGGCCGAAGTCGCGCGGCGTCGCGGCGAGGTCGCTGCGGACGTCGTTTCGGCAAATGCCCTGTCCGAGGCGCAGCTTTCCGCGCTGAAGGAGGCGCTGAATTCTGCGACCGGAAAGGTCGTGACTATCTCCGCGAAGGTTGATCCTGCTCTGATCGGCGGCCTTGTCGTCAAGGTCGGCAGCCGCATGATCGATACTTCGCTCAAGACAAAACTCAATTCCCTCAAGTTCGCGATGAAAGAGGTCGGCTGATGGATATTCGGGCAGCGGAAATCTCCGCCATCCTCAAGGACCAGATCAAGAATTTCGGCCAGGAAGCCGAAGTTTCAGAGGTCGGTCAGGTGCTCTCCGTGGGTGATGGTATCGCTCGTGTCTATGGCCTCGACAATGTCCAGGCCGGCGAGATGGTCGAGTTCCCCGGCGGCATCAAAGGGATGGCGCTCAATCTGGAAACCGACAATGTCGGTGTGGTGCTCTTTGGTTCGGATCGAGACATCTCGGAGGGTGATACGGTCAAGCGGACCGGCGCCATCGTCGAGGTTCCGGTCGGCAAGGGTCTGCTGGGGCGCGTGGTCGATCCGCTCGGCAATCCGCTCGACGGAAAGGGACCGATCGAGGCCGCGGAAATGCGCCGCGTCGACGTCAAGGCCCCCGGCATTCTGCCGCGCAAGGGCGTTCACGAACCGATGTCGACCGGTCTCAAGGCCATTGATGCTCTGATCCCCGTCGGCCGTGGCCAGCGTGAGCTGGTCATCGGTGATCGCCAGACCGGCAAGACTGCAATCATTCTGGACACGTTCCTGAACCAGAAGCCGATGCATGCGACGGACAACGAGGGCGAGAAGCTCTATTGCATCTACGTCGCCGTCGGTCAGAAGCGCTCGACTGTGGCGCAGTTCGTCAAGCAGCTCGAGGAGTCGGGCGCCCTTGAGTATTCCGTGATCATCGCCGCGACCGCTTCCGATCCGGCGCCGCTCCAGTTTCTGGCACCGTTCTCCGGAACCGCCATCGGCGAGTATTTTCGCGACAACAGCATGCATGCCGTGATCGGATATGACGATCTGACCAAACAGGCCGTTGCCTATCGTCAGATGTCCCTGCTGCTTCGTCGTCCGCCGGGACGTGAAGCTTTCCCGGGCGACGTGTTCTACCTGCATTCCCGCCTGCTGGAACGCTCGGCGAAGCTGAACGACGCCAATGGTGCCGGTTCGCTGACCGCGCTGCCGGTCATCGAAACCCAGGGCAACGACGTCTCGGCCTTCATTCCGACCAACGTGATCTCGATCACCGACGGTCAGATCTTCCTTGAGACCGACCTGTTCTTCCAGGGCATCCGTCCGGCTGTGAACGTTGGCCTGTCGGTGTCGCGTGTCGGGTCCTCGGCCCAGATCAAGGCGATGAAGCAGGTTGCCGGCAAGATCAAGGGCGAACTCGCGCAGTACCGCGAAATGGCGGCCTTCGCACAGTTCGGCTCCGACCTTGATGCAACGACCCAGCGCTTGCTCAATCGCGGTGCGCGGTTGACCGAGCTTTTGAAGCAGGGCCAGTTCCAGCCGCTGAAGACCCAGGAGCAGGTCGCCGTGATCTATGCCGGCGTCAATGGCTATCTGGACAAGATCGCGGTCGACCGGGTGGGCGACTACGAGGACGGGCTTTTGCTCAACCTTCGTGGCGAACATGCCGATGTGCTCGATGCGATCTGGGAGAAGAAGGCGCTCGACGATGAACTCGAGGGTCGCCTCAAGTCTGCGATCGAAGCGTTCACCAAGAACTTCGCCTGACGCGTGTTTGACGGCATCCAGGACAAGGGGCGGCCATGCCGAGCCTGAAGGAACTAAGAAACCGGATCGCCTCCGTTAAGGCGACGCAGAAGATCACCAAGGCCATGCAGATGGTGGCTGCGGCGAAGCTGCGTCGCGCGCAGGAGGCTGCGGAAGCTGCGCGGCCCTATGCGGAACGCATGGAAGCCGTTCTGGCCAATCTTGCCACCGCTTTCGAGGGGCGCGATGATGCACCGCTTCTTCTCGCGGGCACTGGCAGGGACGATGTCCATCTGCTGGTTGTCGCGACCGCAGAGCGTGGGCTGTGCGGCGGCTTCAACTCGTCGATCGCCAAACTGGCGCGCGAGCGGGCCAAGTCACTGCTCGCGGCCGGCAAGACCGTGAAGATCGTCTGCGTTGGCAAGAAAGGCTTCGACATTTTGAAGCGCGATCTTGGCAAGCACATCGTCAAGACGGTCGAGCTTCGTCACGTCAAGCGTGTGGCCTTCGAGAACGCCGACGATATCGGTGAACTGGTTCGCCAGATGTTCGATGACGGGGAGTTCGATGTCTGCACCTTGTTCTATTCGCGCTTCGAGTCGGTGATCAGCCAGGTGCCGACGGCGCAGCAGCTTATTCCGGCGACCTTCGAGAACGCGGAGGCCGAGCTGCCGGAGGGCAATGAGGCCGTCTACGAGTACGAGCCCGACGAGGGTGAAATTCTCGCGGAGCTTCTGCCGCGCAACATCTCGGTGCAGATCTTCCGGGGGCTCCTGGAAAATGCCGCCTCCGAGCAGGGTGCGCGGATGAGTGCGATGGACAATGCGACACGCAATGCCGGTGAAATGATCGACAAGCTGACGCTGAGCTATAACCGTCAGCGTCAGGCCCAGATCACCAAAGAGCTGATCGAAATCATCTCGGGCGCCGAAGCGCTCTGACCGGATCTAGACGAGGATAGCAATATGGCTGAAAAAACAGTCGGACGGATCACCCAGGTCATCGGCGCCGTTGTCGACGTACAGTTCGACGACCATCTGCCGCCGATCTTGAACGCGCTGGAAACGGACAACAACGGCACCCGTCTGGTGCTTGAGGTCGCCCAGCACCTTGGCGAGAACACGGTTCGCACCATCGCGATGGATGCAACCGAAGGTCTCGTTCGCGGCCAGGATGTGGTCGACACCAAGGAGCCGATCTCGGTTCCGGTCGGTGCCGGTACCCTCGGGCGTATCATGAACGTCATCGGCGAGCCGGTCGACGAGGCCGGGCCGATCGCCCATGAGGCCAAGCGCGGCATCCACCAGGAAGCCCCGAGCTTCACCGAGCAGTCCACCGACGCGGAAATTCTCGTGACGGGCATCAAGGTCGTCGACCTCCTCGCCCCCTACTCCAAGGGTGGCAAGATCGGCCTGTTCGGCGGTGCCGGCGTCGGCAAGACCGTGCTCATCATGGAGCTCATCAACAACATCGCCAAGGCGCACGGCGGCTATTCCGTTTTCGCCGGTGTCGGAGAGCGGACCCGCGAGGGCAACGATCTCTACTGGGAGATGATCGAGTCCAACGTCAACCGCGATCCCAAGGAGAATGACGGTTCCACCGAGGGGTCCAAGTGCGCGCTGGTCTACGGCCAGATGAACGAACCTCCCGGAGCGCGTGCCCGCGTGGCGTTGACCGGCCTTACCGTTGCCGAGCATTTCCGTGACGAAGGCCAGGACGTGCTGTTCTTTGTCGACAACATCTTCCGCTTCACGCAGGCGGGCTCGGAAGTGTCGGCGCTTCTCGGCCGCATTCCCTCGGCCGTGGGCTATCAGCCGACGCTCGGCACCGACATGGGTGCGATGCAGGAACGCATCACCACCACGACCAAGGGGTCGATCACCTCGGTGCAGGCCGTCTACGTCCCGGCCGATGACTTGACCGATCCGGCGCCGGCCTCGACCTTTGCCCACCTTGATGCAACGACGGTTCTCAACCGGTCGATCGCGGAAAAGGGCATCTACCCGGCCGTGGATCCGCTCGACTCGACGTCGCGTATCCTCGATCCGCGCATCATCGGCGACGAGCACTACGAAACAGCCCGTGCGGTGCAGGCCACCCTTCAGCGCTACAAGGCACTTCAGGACATCATCGCCATTCTCGGCATGGACGAGCTTTCGGAAGAAGACAAGCTCTCCGTGGCACGCGCCCGCAAGATCGAGCGCTTCCTGTCGCAGCCGTTCTTCGTGGCCGAGATCTTCACCGGTTCGCCGGGCAAGCTCGTCGCGCTGGAAGACACCATCAAGGGTTTCAAGGGTCTGGTGGAAGGTGAGTACGATCACCTGCCGGAGGCGGCCTTCTACATGGTCGGGTCGATGGATGAAGCCGTCGAGAAGGCTCAAAAGCTCGCTGCGGAAGCCGCGTAAGACAGTCAAGGACCGAGGCACGACATGGCCGAAGCATTCCAGTTCGAACTCGTCTCTCCGGAGCGACTTCTTCTGTCGGAAGAAGCGACCCAGGTCGTGGTTCCGGGCGTCGAGGGCGAGTTTGGCGTCATGGCGGGGCATGCCCCGATGATGTCGACCCTGCGTCCCGGTGTGTTGACCGTGTCGCGGCCCTCTTCGGCGGACGAAACGTTCTTCGTTCGTGGCGGCTTTGCGGAAGCGGGTCCGAAGGGCCTGACGGTTCTGGCAGAAGTGGCCGTCCCGATGGCGGACCTCAAGGCCGATGACGTTGCGCGACAGATTCGCGAAGCCGAGGAAGACATCGCAGATGCAAGCGATGACGAGGCGCGTGAACGGGCCCGGATCGCGCTGGATCACCTCCGCGATATGGAGCGAGCGGTGACAGCGCAGTAAGATCGCTGGGGCATGCAGAACTTTGAAAGCCCGGAGCACGCCGATGTGCTCCGGGCTTTTTATTGTCCACAGTCTGCCGTCGGTTTTCGTCCAGGATGCTTCCGGGTAGGATGCTCTGCATGAAGATCCCTCAGGCAAAGTCATGACCCGTCGAGCATTCGAGATGCTGGCAGGATTCCGGATTCTGCCCGGATACTTCGACCAGGAAGCCCAGGCGACGCTCCTGGCGGAGATCCGGTCGGCCGTTTTGGCCGCTCCGCTCTTCCTTCCTCGAATGCCGAAGACGGGAAAGCCGTTTTCGGTCCGCATGTCGAATTGCGGGCCTCTCGGCTGGGTGGCCGATGTCGACGGCTATCGATATCAGGCGACCCATCCCGAAACAGGCCGCCCGTGGCCCGCGATGCCCCGTCTCCTGACGGACGCCTGGCGCGGTATTTGTTCCGGTGCCCCGGATCCCCAGGCCTGTCTGATTAATTTCTATGGCCCTGATGCACGCATGGGCCTGCATCAGGACAGGGACGAGGAGACATTCGACGCGCCGGTTTTGTCGGTGTCCCTTGGGGCGACGGCGGTCTTCCGGATCGGCGGGCGGGCCCGCCGGGACCCGACGCGTTCACTCCGATTGGCGTCCGGGGATGTGCTGGTGCTTGGAGGGGATGCGCGGCTCGCCTACCACGGCGTGGACCGGATCATCAAGGGAACGTCGGAGCTCGTGAAGGACGACGGCCGCATAAACCTGACGCTTCGCCGGGTCACCCCGCCGGGATGCTAGTGGAGCGAATTTGACATTTGAGTCCTGTTCGGGGCGAGGCTCCCGATCAAATTTTAAATTCAAAAGATCCAATAAAATCATATATTTATCTAGTGGTTCTCTTGAATCCGACATTTGCTGCGGCGGTGCTGTACGGGGAGGCAAATGTCGGAATCGAACCACTAGGGGTCCGGCCTTTGCAATCCGGCACGCGCTGCCGCCGTCGTGACGGGGAGGATACGGGCGTCGGGAGCCGCGGCTCCGAATGTGATCGAGGTCAAGCCGGTTGCAGTCCGGCCATGCTACATGGACAGAAGGCAAGGCGTGCGCGAAAGGAAAGGCGCAAGGGTTATGACATCGAAAGTAAAGCTGGCTGGAAGATGCATGTGCGGAGCGGTCGAAATCTCGGGCACCGCCGATGGGCCAACAGCGGGGGCCTGCCATTGTGACATGTGCCGCCGCTGGTCCTCCGGGCCGTTCTTCGAGGTGACCTGCGGTGATTTGGTCTTCCAGGGCGAGGACAGTATCATCAGGTTCCGTTCATCCGTTTGGGCGGAACGCGGGTTCTGCGGGAAATGCGGATCGAACCTGTTCTACCACATCGTCGACAGCGACGAATACCAGATCGCGGCGGGGCTTCTCGACCAGCAATCCGATCTGCGTCTCGCCCTGCAGGTCTTCACCGACAGCAAGCCGTCCTACTATACCTTGGCCGACGATACCGAAACCATGACCGGTGCGGAAGTCTATGCCGCCTTTGCGCCGCCGTCGGATTGAGCCACCCTGAAAGACTGAGCATGCTTCCCGCCGATGAAGCCGGTTCCGGCTGCATTTGTTTGTCGGCGACCGGCGTTGCGCATCGGTCCGTGAGGCAAGGTTCTAGCCGAACACCGCGACGGCAAGCAGGGCGGCAATCACCCAGAGCGCAAGTCGTCCCGACCGGCTGTGCCTGGCTTCCGCCCGGCCGATCGCTTCGGCGGTCTCGGGGTCGAACCGCAGGCCCTTTTCCGCCATCCGCTCCAGCTCGCCGGACAGACGCTGGGCGCGATCCGCCATCAATGGCAGGTCCGCGGCCAGCCGGCCGAGCGCTGTCAGGCCGCCGGCAGCATCCTGCAATCGGCCGGCCGGGCCGAGATTGCGCTCGATCCAGGTGCGGATCACGGGCTCTGCTGTTCGCCACATGTCGAGATGCGGATTGAGGGTCCGCGCAACCCCTTCGACCACGACCATCGTTTTTTGCAGCATGATCAGCTGCGGCTGGGTGCGCATGTTGAAGAGGTCGGTGACTTCGAGCAGCTGTGTGAGCAGCCGGGCCATCGAGATTTCCGAAGCGTCGTGACCATGGATCGGCTCGCCGATCGCACGGATCGCCTGAGCGAAGACATCGACGTCCTGATCGGACGGCACATAGCCCGCCTCGAAGTGAACCTCTGCCACACGACGGTAGTCACGGGTGATGAAGCCGAACAGAATTTCAGCGAGAAACCGCCGCTCTGTACGCCCGAGCCGTCCGGTGATGCCGAAGTCGACGGCCACAAGCGTGCCGTCCGGTTCGAGGAACAGGTTGCCCTGATGCATGTCGGCGTGGAAGAAGCCGTCGCGCACGGCGTGCCGCAGAAATGACTGGATGATGCTGGCACCGACAGCCGGCAGGTCGTGTCCATCGGCTGCGAGGCCGTCGACATCCGAGAGCTTTCGGCCCGAGATCCACTCCATCGTCAGCACGCATTTGGCGGTGCGCGGCCAATCGACGGACGGCACGCGAAAGCCCGGATCCTCGGCGGTGTTTTCGCCCATTTCCGAAAGACCTGCGGCTTCGAGCCGGAAATCCATCTCCAGTTCGACCGAGCGCGCCAGCGTGTCGACGATAGCCAGCGGCCGCAGCCGGCGCGACGGCGGATGGAACCGTTCCACGAGCCGGGCGATCAGATAAAAGCTGCGCAAGTCGCGCCGGAAGCGGTCGGCGACCCCGGGGCGCAGCACCTTCACCGCCACCGCCCGCAGATGGCCGTCGCTGTCGCGGATCTGCGCCGGGTGGACCTGAGCGATCGAGGCGGCGGCGACCGGAAGCCCGAAGGTTTCAAAAAGGGCTTCTACCGGCTTGCCGAGCTGTTCTTCCACCACCTTGCGGGCCGCGTCCATCGGGAACGACGGGATCTGGTCCTGCAATGCGGTGAGGTCCAATGCCATGTCTCGACCAACGACATCCGGGCGCGTGGCCAGGAACTGCCCGAGTTTCACATAGGACGGACCAAGGCGTGTCAGCGCGTCGGAGAGGCGCTTGTCGGCAGCCTTGTCGCGGGCCGAGCGGCGTTCGAGCAGGCGCACCATCTTGAGCGCATAGCGCTGCGCCGGCGGCATGTCGGGAAGATCGACAATGCCGAAGACACCCTCGCGGGCCAGGACGTAGCCGGCGCGCGCCAGACGGAAAAGTGCGATCACGGCCATCGGCGTTTCAAACCGCCCAGCCGGAGTGCAGAGCGGCGATGCCACCCGAGTAGTTGCGGTAGGTGACCCGCGAAAACCCGGCATCGCGGATCATCTGCGCAAACCGCTCCTGATGGGGAAATTTGCGGATCGATTCCACCAGGTAGCGATAGGGCTCGCCGTCGCCGGTGACCATCCGGCCCATTGCCGGGATCGCATTGAAGGAGAAGGCATCATAGACCTTGTCGAGCGCGGGAACGTCGACCTGGCTGAATTCCAGGCAGAGGAACCGGCCGCCGCGTTTCAGCACGCGCCGGGCCTCGCGCAACGCCTTGGCGATGTCCGGCACATTGCGAATGCCGAAAGCGATCGTATAGGCGTCGAAATTGCGGTCAGGGAAGGGAAGGTCCTCCGCATTGCCTTCGACAAAGCGCAGCACATCGCCGAGGCCGGCTTTCTGGGCACGCTCGCGTCCAACCGAAAGCATTGAGCCGTTGATGTCGCAGACAACGGCCCGGGTTGCCTGGCCTCCCTGGCGCACGATCCGGGTGGCGACGTCGCCTGTTCCCCCGGCGACGTCGAGCACCGAATAGGCGCGACGGTCGTTCTTCGGCGGTGCGAGGGCGGCCACCATCGCGTCCTTCCAGAGGCGATGCAGCCCGCCGGACATCAGGTCGTTCATGACGTCGTAGCGCGCCGCGACCTGGTGGAAGACGTCGTTGACGAGCGGTTGCTTCTCACCGCTTGCCACCGTGCGGAAACCGAAGCTCGTTGCCATTTCGGGCCCTTGCGCGCGCGTCTCGTTCCCGTTCGTGCTGCCCGGCATGTCCTGTCTCCCGCCTGTCGTCCGGCTGTACCGGAAATCACTCGATGCAGCCTCTTCCGGTTGCCTTACAGCATTTTCCCCAAGAGGTCACGGCTGCCTTGTGCATCGTCCCGCGGCTGCGTCGATCCGCCCCCGCAGCCGCTCCGGCGGCTTTGCGTTGACGCGGCTCGCCACTTCTGTATGCAGGCTTTTGAAACTGCCGCCGGACACCCGCGCGCGTGACGTCTGTGCCTCAAGGGAGATCGCTTTATGCCTGAGTTGCCAGAGGTGGAAACCGTCCGCCGCGGATTGCAGCCGGTGATGGAGGGGGCAAGGATAGAGGACGTGGTGCTGGCACGCGCAGATCTGCGGTTTCCCTTTCCGCCCGGTTTCGCCGAACGGATCGTGGGACGGACGGTGGTCTCGCTCGGTCGGCGGGCGAAATATCTGCTGGCCGACCTCGACGATGGCGAAGCGGTCGTGATGCATCTGGGGATGTCGGGGGCGTTTCGGATCGAGGATCCGGAGACCTTCGGCGGCGAAGGCGGCGCGCGCATGCCGGGCGCCTTCCACTACCCGCGATCCGAGGAACGCAAGCACGACCACGTCGTATTCCGCTTGCGTTGCGCGAACGGCACGCCCATGCGCATTGTCTACAATGATCCGAGACGTTTCGGCTTCATGACGCTGGTCCGTCGCACGGAAATGGATGTCCATCCGTATTTTCGCAAACTCGGGATCGAACCCACGGGCAATGAACTCGATGGGGCGTATCTGGCGCGGGTTCTCGCGGGGAAGGCGACCTCGCTGAAGGCGGCCCTTCTGGATCAGCGCGTCGTCGCGGGACTTGGCAACATCTACGTCTGCGAGGCGCTTCACGATGCGGGCCTTTCGCCGATGCGTCCGGCCGGGACGCTGGCTGGAAAAATCGGACGGGCGGGCATGAAGGCAAAGCGGCTCGCGGCTGCGATCCGCAGTGTGATCGACGCAGCCATCGCCGCGGGGGGGTCGACATTGCGCGACCACCGTCAGGCGGACGGCGAGCTTGGATACTTCCAGCATACATTCAAGGTCTACGGTCGCGAAGGCGAGCCGTGCCGGACAGAGGGCTGTGGCGGCACGATCCTCCGCGCCGTCCAGTCGGGCCGTTCGAGTTTTCACTGTCCGCGCTGCCAGACCTGAGAGTTGCGCGAAATCCGGGGGGCGTCCCGATAAAGGTGATATATCCGCAGCGTCGCCTGCGCGTTCGGGCGCGGTTGCGGCGGATGCGCCCATCGGCTACCCCTTCTTTATTGGGAGCGGCGTTGAGGATCGATGCCGCGCGGATTGCCGGAGGTTCCATGGGATACGAGAATATTCAGGTTGAGAAACGGGGCCGCGTGGCCCTTGTTACCCTCAACCGCCCGAAGGCGTTGAACGCGCTGAATTCGGCCCTGATCGCGGAGTTGAACGAGGCCCTGGCCCAGTTCCAGAGCGACGACAAGATCGGCTGTGTGGTGCTCACCGGCTCGGAGAAGGCCTTCGCTGCCGGCGCTGACATCAAGGAAATGAGCTCGCTCTCCTATGTCGAGGCCTATACGGGCGATTTCATCACCTCCTGGGATGAAGTTTCGCGGTTCCGCAAGCCGATCATCGCGGCGGTTGCAGGCTATGCGCTCGGCGGTGGCTGCGAACTGGCGATGATGTGCGACTTCATTCTGGCCGCCGATACGGCCAAGTTCGGTCAGCCGGAAATCACGCTCGGGGTCATGCCCGGTGCGGGCGGTACACAGCGGCTCACCCGGTTCGTCGGCAAGTCCAAGGCCATGGAAATGTGCCTCACCGGACGCATGATGGATGCGGCGGAGGCGGAGAGTTCCGGCCTTGTCAGCCGCGTCATCCCTGCCGACGAACTCGTCGACGAGGCAATGCGAGTGGCGGAGAAGATTGCCGACTTCTCTCTGCCCATCGCAATGATGACGAAAGAGAGCGTAAACCGCTCCTACGAGACCACGCTCGGGGAAGGGGTCCGGTTCGAACGCCGGGTGTTCCACTCGATGTTCGCGACCGAGGATCAAAGCGAAGGAATGGCCGCCTTCGTCGAGAAACGGGCGCCGCAGTTCAAGAACCGGTGAGAGCCCGGCTGGAAACCGGCGGGCGCCGCCACTTTCACGTTGACGGGCGCCGGGTGGGCCACTATAAGCCAAGTCGACCGGTGGCGGAGTGTTCCGCCGCCGCTTTCGTTTGACCGGGGTGACATCTGGCGCCTCGATCTTGACGAGCCAGAATGTTCACGTAACGCATCAGGACACACCATGGCCAACACCCCTTCGGCCAAGAAGGCGGCACGCAAGATCCAGCGCCGCACGGCCATCAACAAGGCCCGCCGCACCAGGGTGCGCTCGCACCTTCGCAAGGTCGAGGAGGCGATCGCTTCCGGTGACCAGTCGGCGGCCAACGACGCGCTCAAGGCTGCCCAGCCGGAACTCATGCGGGCGGTAACCAAGGGCGTCTTTCACAGCAATCTGGCAGCCCGGAAGATCTCCAGGCTGAATTCGCGGATCAAGTCGATCGGCGCCTGACGATTTTTGCTGCGATTGAAGATTTTGAACCCGGCCTTTTGGTCGGGTTTTTCTTTTGCCGGCGCACTCTTTTGGGGTTGCTATCCGTCTAAATACAGAGACCGAATCGCGCGGCCCCGCTATCCGTGTCCGTGGCAGAAAAAGCCTTTTTATTTCAATAGTTTAAATGGATGTAGTCCGGGTGCGTCGGCCCCCGTCCGGGTTTGGGGGTTGTCAAGAATGAAGTCGATAAATTTTTTTTGGTGCACAGCAAACTGGGATATTGAGTGCGCCAGAACGCCAAAATGCATTGAGTCCAAACGTCTTCCAAATCGAGATGGCGGGGATCGAGGCATGGATCACGGGGCAGGGTTCGCACCGCGTTAACGAATTGCTCTGCGGCGCTGTTGCGAGGCCGATTTCGGCTGTGTATGGTCTCTTCATCGGGCGGTCGCCCGGGTAAATCGAAACAAGAAATCAACTAAGGGCCTCTGGAAGAGCAATGCTATATTTTTGTGGAAAATATACATTGAGTGGTTCCCGTAATCCCTTCCGGTCTGGTCAGAAGCTTGTCTGGAGGTCTTGGCTTCGGCCACTTGAGATCTTCGTGTAAACAGCTTTCTTACCCTTAAAATATGACATGAGAACCGTCGAACTTGTTTGACGGAACGGATTTTATTGTCTGATTGGGGTTGTGAAGTGCCGGGCGTGACGTGCATGACAAGACGGGCGGCAAAGCCTGCGGCAAAGTGCTCGACAAGTCCGACGGAGTGATTGGGAAGAATGCGGGGCGTGCAGGTTGGCTTTCTCCGCTCTCGCGAAACGAAAACGAAAATGAGGGGCTTGACGATGAACGCGCAATGGACTTTCTGTGCCGCTCCCAAATCGGCGAAGGCAGTCAGGCGCGATCCCTAGCCGGCCCTGGCTGAGCCGACCGGTCGGACGCTCCCGTCCACCGGACAAGACTGGATCATTCACCCCTGCGTGGCCTGTCGGGTCAGGGTTTGGCGGCGATGCGCTTTGCATCTGCGGCGAACCGCGGCGACCTCGTGTCACGCGTCAGAAAACATCAACGGATGCGGCTTGGCCGTTCCCGGACGTGCTTTGTGCGCAAACGCCAGAGACCGTCGGGTAAAAAACGATGAAAAACAAAGGTACAGCGGGATCTGCGGCGGCGGACACTCCCGTTGGACAAGGAGGCGATCACGATGAACTTGCAGGAGATGCCGGCGTCTGACCTTGGAGGTGCGGAGCACTGGGTGCGCGTCAAGAAACGTCTGCGGGCTGAACTGGGTGAAGATGTTTTCACCAGTTGGTTCGCACGGGTCGATCTTGAGGATCACGCCAATGGCACCGTGCGCCTGTCGGTGCCGACGCGATTCCTCAAGCAGTGGATCCAGTCGCACTATCGCGATCGGCTTATCGGCCTGTGGCAACACGAATGTGCGGATGTTCACCGCATTGAGCTCACCGTTCGCGGCGCCGTACGTGCCCGGCCGACACCTCAGTCGGCACTGGGCGGGAGTGTGCGGTCGTCTCAATCGCTCAAGGCTGCGGACAAGCCGCGTCTGGAGGCTGTTGCCGGTTCCGATGTCGCGCGTGCAGGCTCTGCGGTGTCGTCGCGAAGCGCGGCTCCGATGCCCGACGGTCTCGAAGGCGCCTCGCTTGACCCGAAATACACGTTCGATTCCTTCGTCGAGGGCGAGTCCAACGCGCTTGCCCTGGCGGCTGCCCGCCAGATCGCGACCGCGAGCGCCGTGACTTTCAACCCGCTGTACATCCATGCGTCTGTCGGGTTGGGAAAGACGCACCTCATGCAGGCGGTGGCAAGCGCGGCGAGAGCATCGGGAAAGCGGGTGCTCTACCTGACGGCCGAGCATTTCATGTACCGCTTCGTCGCCGCCTTGAAGTCCCAGTCGGCGCTGGCGTTCAAGGACACGCTTCGCACGATTGACCTGCTGTTGATCGACGACATGCAGTTCCTTCACGGCAAGCAGATTCAGCAGGAATTCTGCCACACGCTCAATGCGTTGATCGATGGCGCGCGCCAGGTCGTGGTGGCGGCGGACCGCCCGCCCTCGGATTTGGAAACGCTGGATGACCGGATGCGCTCGCGGCTGGCCGGCGGCCTCGTTGCCGCGATCTCGGAACCGGATTACGGCTTGCGTCGTGCGATCCTCACCGGACGTGTCGATACCGTGCGCCGCGCCCATCCGGGGTTCGCCGTCCCGGAAAGCGTCCTTGATTACGTCGCGCGCAATGTCGGCAATTCCGGTCGCGATCTGGAAGGGGCGCTCAATCGCCTGATCGCGCACAACCAGTTGACCAATCAGCCGGTCACACAGGAAATGGCGGAAGCGACCCTGCGCGATCTGGTGCGCAACACCGAGCCGCGCCGGGTGAAGATCGAGGAAATCCAGCGCGTGGTGTCGAAGCACTACAGCGTGTCGAAGGCGGATCTCCTTTCGGCCAGACGCACGCGCACCATCGTCCGTCCGCGCCAGATTGCCATGTATCTCGCCAAGATGATGACCCCGCGCTCCCTGCCGGAGATCGGGCGCCGCTTCGGAAACAGAGACCACACGACAGTTCTGCATGCCGTCCGCAAGATCGAGGACCTCAGCCGCAATGATAGCACGCTTGCCCAGGAAATCGACCTGCTGAAGCGCATGCTCGACGCCTGATACACCGTTTTGGCGACAGGGCGACGCCGGCGTCGCCCGCGCCCGGACGCACGGTGTCCCCCGTCGGCCGAGACCGTCCCGCCGGGGGATGGTGTTTGCAGCGCCGGCGGTTTCGCAGCCTGGCCGTCACGCCCTCGGGAGCGGCGGTTTTCTGCGGATATCAGCTGAAATCGCGCTGGTGCCCTCTTGCTTTTTGCGGCGCGAAGGGCCAGTGTCGACGCCCATTTCGCCGTCGCGGCTTATCCTTGCGGACGCGGCCTCCCGGTGCCAACGCATTTGACAACGGACGACACAATGAAAGTGACGCTTGAGCGGACGGATCTCCTGAAGTCCCTGACCCATGTCCACCGTGTCGTCGAACGCCGGAACACCATCCCGATCCTCTCGAATGTGCTGTTGCGCTGCGAGGCGGGTGAACTGGCGTTGAAGGCGACCGATCTCGACCTTGAAATCTCCGAGCGCATCGCAGCCCATGTGGAGCAGCCGGGTGCGACGACCGTTCCCGCGCACATGATCTACGACATCGTACGCAAGTTGCCCGAAGGCGCACAGGTGGCGCTTGAAACCTCCGGCGACAATGCGACGCTTGAGATCCGCGCCGGACGCTCGCGGTTCGCGCTTCAGATGCTGCCGGAGTCGGACTTTCCGGACATCACGGCCGGCGATTTCACGCATTCCTTCACGCTGACGGCCCGCGACATGCGCACGGTGCTCGATGCCACGCAGTTTGCGATTTCCACCGAGGAAACGCGCTACTATCTCAATGGCATCTACATGCATGCGGTCGCGACCGAGGCAGGCGAGCGGTTTCGCGGCGTTGCGACCGACGGGCACCGCCTGGCGCGGGCCGAGATTCCGGCGCCGTCCGGGGCTTCCGGGATGCCGGGCATCATCGTGCCGCGCAAGACGGTCGGCGAGATGCAGAAGCTTCTGGAAAATCCCGATGCCGAGGCGTTGATCGAGATCTCCGAGACCAAGATCCGCATCACCACCGCCAATGTCGTGCTGACGTCGAAACTGATCGACGGAACATTTCCCGATTACGGCCGGGTCATTCCGCAAAACAACGACAAGGAAATGCTGGTCGATCGCGACGAGTTCAAGTCGGCGGTCGATCGGGTTTCGACGATTTCGTCGGAGCGCGGACGGGCCGTGAAACTGGCGATTTCGGAAGGACGGATGGTCCTGACGGTCGTCAATCCGGACTCCGGGTCGGCGACCGAGGAACTGGCGGTCGACTATGAATCCGATCCGCTCGAGATCGGCTTCAATTCGCGCTACCTGCTCGAAATCGCCGGTCAGTTGCGCGGCGACACGGCTTCTTTCCGCTTCGCGGACGCCGGTGCGCCGACGCTGATCCGGGACAAGGGCATTGAAGACGCGCTCTATGTCCTGATGCCGATGCGGGTCTGACGACCCGCCGGGATCGCCGTTCGGGAAATCAGAGAAAGAAGGGCGCGCGATGGGCGAGCCGGTCAGGGTTGCCCTGCGCAGCCTCACCTTGTCTGATTTCAGGAATTACGAAACGCTTTTTGTGACGTTCGATGCGCCGCTGATCGCTCTCGTGGGTGAAAACGGCGCAGGAAAAACCAATCTCCTTGAAGCGATCTCCCTTTTGACGGCGGGGCGCGGCCTGCGGCGGGCGGCGCTCGATGATCTTGCGCGGCGCGGGGCACCGCATGGCTGGGCGGTGTCGGCCCGGATCGACGGCATCGGCGGGGAAACCCGGATCGGCGTCGGGCACACGACAGGCGATCCCGGGCGCCGGATCCGGATCAACGGGTCGGACGCGCGCGGCTCCGAGATGCTTCTCGATTATCTGCGTGTTTTATGGCTTCTGCCCTCGATGGACGGGCTGTTCACCGGGCCGGCCGGTGACCGGCGCCGGTTTCTGGATCGTCTGGTGCTGGCCATCGACCCCGGCCACGGCCGGCGTGTCGCCGATCTTGAGCGGACCCTGCGCGCGCGCAATCGCCTTCTCGACGAGCGCGGGTCTGACGCATTCCTCGATGCGGTGGAGGCGCAACTCGCCCCGCTTGCCGTTGCTGTCAGCTACGCACGCCAGGAAACCGTCACGCTATTGCGCACCCGCATGGCCTCGCAGGCCGGGGCAGGCCAGCCGTTTCCGCAGGCCGACGTTCTCCTGACCGGAAGCTTCGAGGACAGTGCCGCCGGTGTTCCGGCGGGCGATCTGGAAGATGCCTATCGCGAAATGCTCGCCAGCGGCCGCTATCGGGATCGGGCGGCGGGGCGTACGCTCCAGGGGGCGCATCGCTCGGATCTGACGGTGCGCCATGTCGCCAAGGACATGCCGGCCGCCCTTGCCTCCACTGGTGAGCAGAAGGCCCTGTTGATCGGTCTGGTCCTGGCGCATGCCGAGGTGGCCGCCGCCACCGCCGGGCTGACGCCTTTGCTTCTTCTCGACGAGATCGCGGCCCATCTCGATCCCGACCGCCGCCGCGCACTTTTCCTGCGCCTCGCCGAGTTGGGCCTGCAGGTCATGATGACGGGAACCGATCCGTTTCTCTTCGCGGATTTGCCGCAAGGCAGCGCCATACTAAAGGTCGCAAACGGAAGCGTTTCTCCCTATAGTGCGGCGTAGTATTCAAAAGGACTCTCCCGTCAATGGAACTCTCTGCTCTTGCGATCTTTGCGCTGTCCCTGATGGTGATGGCGGCGATCCCCGGTCCCGGCATCGCCGCGATCGTTGCGCGCGTCCTCGCGCACGGTCGCGAGGGCGCCATGGCGTTTTGTCTCGGCGTTGCCCTGGGCGACGTGATCTGGCTCGGATTTGCGGTTGCCGGTCTCGCCGTCGTTGCAAAGACATTCGGGGCGGCCTTCCTGGCGATCAAATATCTCGGTGCAGCCTATCTGCTCTATCTCGCCTGGAAGATGTGGACGGCCAGCGGCGATAGCGGTCTTGGCGGCGTGCCCCGACCCGGAAGCGGACGGCCCTTGCAGCTTGTGATGGGCGGGCTCGCCGTGACCATGGGAAATCCCAAGGTGATGGTTTTCTACCTCGCGCTTCTGCCCAACATCATCGCCCTCGAAACGGTCACGATGATCGGCTACCTCGAACTCAGTCTGGTGACGCTCGGCGTGCTCGGGCTGGTGCTTGGGGCCTATTGCGTGCTCGCCGATCGTGCGCGCCGGCTGATTTCCAGTCCGAGAGCCGTTCGACTGCTCAACAGGTTCGCGGGGTCCGTGATGGCGGGCGCCGCTGTGGCGGTGGCCACGCGTTGACCGGTCCCGGACAGCGTGCATCTGGCCAAGTCACCGGCAATACTGCCTTTTTGGGTCTTGTTCGTCTTGGTGACGCGAAAGGTCGGATACGCGACCCGGGCACGATCCGGATCTTGTCGCCAAAGGCCGGTTCCGGTTGGTTGAATGCGGCTCGTTACCCCGTATAACCTCTTTAGACTCGTCATCCAGTGAGCGATTGATTCGTATGAACGACACACCGACGCCCAGCGAAAACGACACGACCCTCCCGCAGGATCCGGATGCCTATGGCGCCGGCTCGATCAAGGTCTTGAAGGGCCTGGATGCGGTGCGCAAGCGTCCCGGTATGTATATCGGCGACACCGATGACGGGTCGGGCCTGCATCACATGGTCTATGAGGTCGTCGACAACGCCATCGACGAGGCGCTGGCCGGCCATGCCGACCGTGTGACGGTGGCGCTCAACGCCGACGGCTCGGTGACGGTCTCCGACAACGGCCGCGGCATTCCGACCGAGCTGCACCCGGAAGAAGGGGTGTCGGCGGCCGAAGTGATCATGACCCAGCTGCATGCGGGCGGCAAGTTCGACCAGAATTCCTACAAGGTGTCGGGCGGTCTCCATGGTGTTGGCGTATCTGTCGTGAACGCTTTGTCGGCCCGGCTGGAATTGCGCATCTGGCGCAACGGCAAGGAGCACGCCATGCGCTTCGAGCACGGCGATGCCGTGTCGCCGCTGAAGGTTGTTGCAGAAGCGGACGGGCGCAAGGGAACGGAGGTGACGTTCCTTCCCTCCACCGAGACCTTCACCAAGACGGATTTCGATTTCTCGACGCTGGAGCACCGGCTACGCGAACTGGCGTTTCTCAATTCGGGTGTGCGCATTCTGCTCTCCGACAAGCGTGGCGTCGAGAATGTCGACGTCGAACTCTTTTACGACGGCGGTCTGGAGGCCTTCGTTCGCTACCTCGACCGCGCCAAGCACCCGCTGATCGAGGATCCGGTGGTGATGAAGGCGGAGCGCGACGGCATCACCGTGGAGGCGGCTCTGTGGTGGAACGACAGCTACCATGAGCAGGTCCTGTGCTTTACCAACAACATTCCCCAGCGCGACGGCGGCACGCATCTCGCCGGCTTCCGCGGAGCGCTGACCCGCCAGATGACCGGATATGCCGATCAGTCGGGAATCCTGAAGCGCGAGAAAGTCTCGTTGACCGGCGATGACTGTCGTGAGGGGCTGACCTGCGTCTTGTCGGTGAAGGTCCCGGATCCGAAATTCTCCTCGCAGACCAAGGACAAGCTTGTCTCCTCGGAAGTGCGGCCGGTGGTGGAAAACATCATCAATTCGACCCTTTCCAGTTGGCTTGAGGAAAACCCCGCACCGGCGCGCGTGCTTGTCGCCAAGATCGTGGAAGCAGCCAGTGCCCGGGAAGCCGCGCGCAAGGCTCGCGAACTGACCCGACGCAAGGGCGCGCTTGACATTGCGTCGCTGCCTGGAAAACTCGCCGATTGTCAGGAGCGCGATCCGGCAAAGGCCGAACTGTTCCTGGTCGAGGGCGATTCCGCCGGTGGCTCGGCGAAACAGGGCCGCAGTCGCGAAAATCAGGCGATCCTCCCGCTTCGGGGCAAGATTCTCAACGTCGAGCGGGCGCGCTTCGACAAGATGCTCTCGTCGAACGAGATCGGCACGCTGATCACGGCACTTGGAACGGGCATCGGCAAGGAAGAGTTCAATCTCGAAAAGTTGCGCTATCACAAGATTATCATCATGACGGACGCCGACGTTGACGGGGCCCATATCCGGACGCTGCTGTTGACATTTTTCTTCCGCCAGATGCCGGACCTGATCGAGAACGGCCACATCTATATTGCCCAGCCGCCGCTCTACAAGGTGAAGCGGGGCAACTCCGAGCAGTATCTGAAAGACGAGGATGCGCTGGAACGCTACCTTATCGACACCGGCCTTGAAGACTGTGCGCTGACGCTTGCCAACGGCGAGGTGCGCACCGGGCAGGACCTGCGCGCCGTGGTGGAAACGGCGCGTACGGTGGCGCACACGCTGGACGGGCTCCACAGCCGATACGACCGCGACGTTGTCGAACAGGCGATCATCGCCGGAGCGCTCAATCCGGATGTGCATGACGATCCCGAGCGCGCACGCGAAGCTGCCGATTACATCGCACGGCGGATGGATATCCTGGCCGACGAGTTCGAACGTGGCTGGGAAGGCCGGGTGCTGGACACCGGCGATCTGGTGTTCGAGCGCATCGTGCGCGGTGTGAAGGAAGTCGCGACCATCGATGCCGCACTGATCGGCTCCGCCGATGCCCGCAAGCTCGACGCCCGCGCCCCGGCGCTTCAGGAGGTGTTCGGCAAGGCTGCGACGCTGACGCGCAAGGACACCGACACGCCGATCCGCGGGCCACGGGCGCTGCTCGCGGCTGTGTTCGCCCAAGGGCGCAAGGGCATTTCCATGCAGCGCTACAAGGGCCTTGGCGAGATGAATGCCGAGCAGCTTTGGGAAACGACCCTTGATCCCCACGCGCGCTCGCTGTTGCAGGTGAAGGTGCGTGAAGCCGATGCAGCCGACGACATCTTCACCAAGCTGATGGGCGATGATGTCGATCCGCGCCGGGCGTTCATCCAGGACAATGCCTTGTCCGTCGCCAATCTCGACGTGTAGATCAACGGCTACGCAGAAACCTCGTCTGCGCGGCAATCTCCCTTTGACAAAGCCGGTCGCTCCCCCTATACGAAGCGGCCAAGACATTCCTCAAAAACAAGCCGCAAGCAACCTATGCCGACAATCAATCAGTTGGTTCGTCAGAACCGCAAGCCGACCGTCAAGAAGTCCAAGACGCCTTCGCTGGCGGGAAACCCGCAGAAGCGCGCCGTGTGCACCCGCGTGTACACGACCACGCCGCGTAAGCCGAACTCGGCTTTGCGTAAGGTCGCCCGCGTGCGTATGACCAATGGCAACGAAGTCACCGCCTACATCCCGGGCGAGGGCCATAACCTGCAGGAGCACTCGGTCGTGCTCGTGCGCGGTGGTGGACCGAACGACCTTCCGGGCGTGCGTTACCGCGTGATCCGCGGCGTGCTCGACACCCAGGGTGTCAAGGATCGTAAGAAGCGCCGTTCGCTCTACGGTTCCAAGCGTCCGAAGTAAGCAACAGGCGGCGTCCGTCGCCGAAGGAACGTTTGCGAGCAGATTTGACCCCCGGCAGCGCCGGGGGTTTTTGCGTTTGACGACCGTCTTTCACGACGCGACACGACACGACGCTGAAGCAAGTCTACAGATCTCCGTGCTCGAGCGTTTCGAGGGTTCTGCGTGCCGCCGCGCGATAGGCTGCTTGCGTGTCCGGCTTCATGCGGTCCCAGGTGCGATAGGGCTGGGCCAGACGGGGATTCGTGCCGAGAACCTCCCGGTTTCGCAACAGGAAGTCCCAGTAGAGCGGATTGAAGGGGCAAGCGTTCTCACCGGTCTTGTCCTTCACGTCATAGTGGCAGCTGCTGCAATAATCCGACATCTTGTTGATATAGTTTCCGCTTGCCGCATAGGGCTTCGATCCGAGCCGGCCGCCGTCGGCAAACTGGCTCATGCCGAGCGTGTTGGGCAGTTCCACCCATTCATAGGCGTCGGCATAGACGGCGAGATACCATTCGTGGATCTGCTTGGGGTCGACGCCGGACAGGAGCGCGAAGTTTCCGGTGACCATCAGCCGCTGGATGTGATGGGCGTAGGCCTCCTCGCGGGTCTGTTCCACGGCGTCGCGCACGCAGGCCATCTTGGTGTCGGCACTCCAGTAGAAGCCGGGCAGGTCGCGGTCGGCGGAGAGAAAGTTTTCCTCTGCGTAGCCCGGCATCTTCAGCCAGTAGATCCCGCGCACATATTCCCGCCAGCCGATGATCTGGCGGATGAACCCCTCGGCGGCGTTCAGCGGTGCATGACCATCGCGATAGGCCGTCTCCACCGCGCGGCAGGTTTCGAGCGGATCGAGCAGTCCGGCATTGATATAGAGCGCGAGGATGGAGTGATAGAGGAACCGCTCTCCGTTCAGCATCGCATCCTGATAGTCGCCGAAACCGGGCAAGGCTGTCTTGATGAAATGGGTGCGCGCCGCCTTCGCGTCCTTTTGCGTGACCGCGAACCAGAACGGCTCGAGGTCTCCGAACCGGTCGGGGAAACGCGCCGCGACAAGATCGAGCACTGCGCGGGTTGTTTCGTCCGGCGTCACCTGCCTGGGCGAGGGCATGAAGAGGTCACCCTTCGCCGGCTTGCGATTGTCGGCATCGAGGTTCCATTGTCCGCCAACGGGCTCGTCGCCGTCCATCAGCAGGCCCGTCTTGCGACGCATGTCGCGGTAGAAATACTCCATGCGCAGTTGCTTGCGGCCCTCTGCCCATTCGCCGAAGTCCGAATGGGAGCATAGGAAGCGGTCGTCGGCGCAGACTTCGACCGGGACACCGAAGCGCGTCTCCCAGGTTTTCATCGCCTCCAGAACGCGCCATTCTCCGGGTTCCGTTACGCGAATCTGCTCCGGAGAATGTCGGGCGACCGCGCGTTCGAGTTCGCCGGTGAAGGACCCGCTGTTGTCCGGATCGTCGAGACGCACATAGTCGACGGTCCAGCCTGCGCTTTCGAGCGCGGCCGCATGGTGGCGCATGGCCGAAAACAGGAAGGCGATCTTCTTGCGGTGATGCGCGACGTAGTCGGCTTCTTCGCCGACTTCCATCATCAGAACCCGCGCTGTTGCGGGATCGATGTCGCGAAGCGACGACAGGTCAGCTGTGAGCTGGTCGCCAAGAACGGGAATGAGCACGGCGGATGTCATAGCGAGGAAGGTGTCCGAAGAGCAGGGCGGGGTTTTTAGGTGCTCTTACGGCTACGCAGCAGCTCGGGGCATGGATTGCCGCCGCAGTTCCCGGGGACAAAATGAAAGAGCCGCCGGCGGGATCGCGGGCGGCTCCTTGAATGGTCGACTGCGGGCGTTGCGACCGGGATTTATGCATCCCGTCGTTCGCAAGGCTTCAGGCCGCTATCCGCTTCTGGGCGCGGAAGGCGATCGGGGCGTTTTCGCGGTTGCGACGACGCTCCTCGGGAGAAATATAGACGAGCGCGCGATGCTCGTCGCAGTAGGACACCCCTGCATCGACGCGGTTGCGGCACGGGAAGGTGTAATTGCCGCCTGTTCCTTCTGCCCATTTGCATTGGCCAGCGCGCGGAAGTCGAAGATCTTTCATGGCGTTACGTACCTTTGTTGAGGCGCAACCATCATCCGGCGGGCAGTGGCCCTTGCACACCCCTTGGGGCGGCCATGTCATCGAACGAAGCTGTGCGAGAATGCCGGGGGCATGACTGCCGCCCGGCATGAGAAATTCTTTTTGCAATATAAGTGTCACATCGCCCCACGCCAAGCGCATCCCCTGCATGGGAGCCATGTAAATATTGCAGTGCAGCATTGTGGTTAATGCAACAAGACGCGCGAATGCGCCTTGCTCGGTCATCGCATTGTTTCAGCGTTCCTTTTCTTCACGCAAGTTCGTCACGACACGACGGTTCTGCGCCTTGCATTCTTCTTCCGGGCAATCGCGCACCTTGCGTTCGGTGCCATAGCCCTTGGCCCAAAGCCGTCCGGGGGCGACACCCTTGGAAACCAGATAGGCCATGGCGGCATCGGCCCGGCGTGTCGACAGGGCCGTGTTCTGCGCAGCGGAGCCGGGGTCGTCGGCAAATCCCTGGATCTTGGCGTACCAGCCTGTGTTCCTGGTCAGCCAGTCCGCTTGCTTGTCGAGCGTCATGCGGGCTGTTTCGTCGATCTCGGCGGACCCTGGCTTGAAATAGGTCCGCCGGCCGACATTCAGCATGAAAGCTTCCTCGCTTCCGGGAGCGATATTGGCGAAGCCGATCGCCGGGGCATTGGTGACATTGGGAGTAGATATGGTATCGGCCGTGTTGCAGCCGGAAAGGGCGGCCGCACCGGCTGCCAGGGCAAGACCGAGGGCGAGGCGTTTGGGGTGTTGTGTCGTCACGAGGCGGGTGCTCCTGCTTTGCGTCATCCGTCCTGCGATCCGGCGCCCAGATGCTCAAGCACCGATACGCGCGTGCCGACCGGGCAGCGCTGGAAGAGGTCGATCACATCCTCGGGAAACATTCGGATGCAGCCGGAAGACACATCATTGCCGATGCTCCAGGGTTCCAGCGTGCCATGCAGCCGGTAGCCGGTATCGACGCCGCTGTCGTGATACAGGTACAGCGCACGCGGACCGAGCGGATTGTTCGGCGCACCGCCTTTGACCAGGCGGGGAAGGTCCGGTTGCCGCTTCAGCATTTCGGGGGGCGGCACCCAGCGCGGCCATAGCGCCTTGCGCTTGATCTGCGCGCGTCCGTACCATTTGAAGCCTTCGCGGCCGACGCCAACGCCGTAGCGCAAGGCTGTGTCGTTCTCCCAGATCCAGTAGAGGAAATGGTTGCGTGTATCGACCACGATTGTGCCCGGGGATTCCTCGGAGAGATACTTGACCATCTGCCGCTGCCATTGCGGCTTGATCACCGAGAAATTGGTGCGCCGGTAAGCATATCCGTTGTCTTCAAGCGTTCCGTCAAACCACTTCGACGACGCAAGGGCCGGTTTCGGCAAGGCCGCGCAGGCCAGAGCTGCACCTCCGGCCACAAGAAGACTGCGGCGCGACAGCGGTGCGCTCGGAAAGGCTTTGCCTTTCCTCGTGCGGGATAAAGATCTGAATTCATGGGCCATGCCGTCTCCTCCACTGACGGGCGGGCCATGCAGGAAGGGCGTCGGCAGTGCTATGTCCGGCGTCTTCCATCCGTGATCCGCCGGACCTCGACGCCCGACATTACGGGTCAGATGGCGGAAAAGGTCAATCCCGGGCTGGGCCACGCATTGCTGGACGGGCGCCGGCGGCGGCAAGCGCTTCCGGCGTGTCGAGATCCAGCCGGGCGCCGGGACCTATTTCGACGAGCGCCAGATCGTCCGGATGGTCGTCGAGCAGGTGCCGGGCCCCGCTGTCGCCTTCAAGTCGGGCGAGGGCCTCGAAGTAGGCCTTGTCCCACAACACCGGGTTTCCACGTTTGCCTTCGTGCGCGGCGGCGACCACCGGAACACCGGCGTCCGGCGCATAGGCGGCAATCAACCGGTCGATTGCGTCCGCCGTGACCTCGGGCATGTCCGCCAAAAGGACGAGCGCCGCGTCGGCGTCGCTTGGCAATGCGCTAATCCCCGCGCGGATCGAGCCGGCCATGCCCTCGGCATAGTCCGGGTTGTGGACGAAGGTTACCGGCAATCCATCAAGCGCGGCCTCGATCTCCGTGCTCATGTGGCCGGTGACCACCGTCAGCGAGGCAAGGCCGCTGCCTAGGGCGTTTCGCGCGGCGATGCGCACGATCGGTTCATTGTCGATTGTCGCCAGAAGCTTGTTGATGCCGCCGGCGCGCCGCGCCTGGCCTGCCGCCAGCAGGACGCCGGCGATCTTGCGGTGGCGCTTCCTGCCTTCTGGCGGCGCTTCGCGCGGCTGCGGGCGTGTTCCGATTTCCATCAGGAGACCGCCGACGCCCATGGCCATGATGTCATCGCGGGTGACAGGGCAATCCGCCATGTAGCGGTCGAGCACCCAGTCGAAGCCGTTTTCCTTCGGGCTGCGGGCACAGCCGGGGGCGCCGATCACCGGGATGTTTCCGATACGACCGATTAGCAGGAGATTTCCGGGATCCACGGGCATCCCGAAATGCTCGACCTCGCCGCCCGCCGCCCGGATGCCTTCCGGGATCACGTCCATCGGGTCGACGATGGCGGATGCGCCGAAGATGAGAATCATCCCGACGCCGGCCTCGGCCTGCTCGCGAAGGGCCTCGGCGACGGCTGGGACCGTATGGGCAACGCGCAGTTCTCTGGCAAGCTTCGAGCCGGAGACGGCGAGCCGGGCTTCGGTGATGCGCCGTGTCTTGTCGAGCGTCGCGGGTTTGAGGTGCGGGAGGGTCGTGGCAACAAGCCCCACGGAGCGTGCGCGAAACGGGGCAACGCGCACGGCCGCACGTGCAACGCCTTCCGCGCGCGCGATCGGCGGTTCGCCAACCGCGAGCGGAATGATTTTCGCCGTCGCAACCATGCGCCCGCCCGTCACCCGCTCGAAAGCGGGCAGGGTCGCAAGCGTGATCGCGGGGTCGACGCGGTTGACCGCATTGACCGCGGGCGTATCGACAATGAGGAGACCGTCGGTCGCTGCATGGAGGTTGACCCGCCCTGTGAAGGCCGGGGCGAGAGTGATCCCCCCGCCGGTTGCCGCCCGCGCGAGCCGCTCGGCAGCCCGGTCTTCGTGGCAATCGTCCGGGTCGAGGCGCGCCGTGATGACCTTTTTGATCTGCGCTGCCTGGAGCCTGCGGATGTCGTCGGCGGTCAGGCTGTGCCCTTTTTTCAAAGCACCGTCGTCCAGCCTGATCGTGTGGGCGAGCAGGGCGCCTTCCGCATCCCGCGTGCGAAGGGGACCGAATTTCACGACCCCGCCTCCGGCCCCTTTCGCAGGGCGCGGATGATGTTGGCAAGGACCGCAACCGCGATTTCCGCCGGAGAGGCCGCACCGATGTCGGCGCCGATGGGGGCATCGAGGCGGTTGAAGTCTGCCTCGTTGACGCCAGTGTCCAGCAGGCGTTCGCGTCGCTTGCCATGGGTCTTGCGGCTGCCGAGCGCTCCGACATAGAAGCAGCCGGCAGCGAGGGCGGCGCGCAATGGTGTGTCGTCGATTTTCGGATCATGGGTGAGCGCGGCGACCGCCGTATAGGGATCGAGCGCGACGTCGTCCAGCACGTCGTCCGGCCATTCGGCGAGCAATGCTCCGTCTGGAAAACGCTCCGGCGTGGCAAAGGCGGTCCGCGGATCGATCACAACCACATCGAAGCCGGCAATTTGCGCCATCGGCACCAATGCCTGGCTGATGTGGACGGCGCCGATCAGAACGAGACGCGGCGGCGGCACGCTCACGGTCAGGAAGACCTGCGTCTCCTCCGGCGTCTCGACGATGCCGGATTTTCCGGACCGGAACCGGCTGGCGATTTCATAAGCGAGCGGGTCGTGCGTCACGTCGTCATCCGGGCCGACCAACCGTTGCGCACCGCCGTCCCCGTCCAGACCCGTGACGAGGATCGCGGCACGACGGCCCGTCCGGGCGGCATTGAAGCGGGAAAGAAGGTCGATATCCATGAGGGTCAGCTTCTGTCGATTGCGCGTATGATGCGGGAAAGGGGATGTTCGGACGCGACCCGGGCAGCAGGCGTGCGACGGCGAACGTCAGGCTTGTGCGGCGCTCCCGTTCACGGGCTCGACGAACACCCGGATGCGTCCGCCGCATGACAGGCCGACGCGCCACGCGGTTTCGTCGGCCACGCCGAACTCGAGCATTGCCGGCGTTTTCGTGGAGATCACGTCGATGGCCTCTGCGACCACGGCTCCTTCAACGCATCCGCCCGATACGGAGCCCTCGAAGTTTCCCTCCGCATCGATCACCAGATGCGCGCCGACGGGGCGCGGGGCCGAGCCCCAGGTCTCGACCACGGTTGCAAGGGCGACGTCGCGGCCCTCCCGTGTCCAGGCTTCCGCGAGCGCGAGTGGGTCGGTGGCATTTGCCTCGAGGGTCGACTGCATGGGATCTCCTCCATTTGGTCGGAATATAGTCCGCCTGAGGGCCTCTGCACAGGGACGGTTGCCTGAGGGCCTGCCGAAAAACGAAGGGGCGAAGCCTTGCCGGCTCCGCCCCTTGCGTCAATCAATAAGGTCGGTGGCGCTATTCGGCGGCGGCGCGAAAGGAGGGCGCTGCGGCCAGCACCGTGCCGTCCACGTGGCTCTCGAACTTCGCGAAGTTGGACACGAACATCTCCACCAGCTTGGCAGCCTGCGCGTCATAGGCAACCGGATCCGCCCAGGTCGAACGCGGGTCGAGGATCTTGCTGTCGACGCCGCGTACCTCGACCGGAACCGCAAAGCCGAAGTTTGCATCGGTGCGGCATTCGATGTCGCGCAGCGAGCCGTCGAGTGCCGCACCCAGCAGGGCACGGGTGGCGCGGATCGGCATCCGGTTGCCGGTGCCGTAAGCGCCGCCGGTCCAGCCCGTGTTGACCAGCCAGCAATCGACGTTGTGGGCGGCGATCAGGCTGCGCAGCAGATTGCCGTATTCCGACGGATGCCGCGGCATGAAGGGAGCACCGAAGCAGGTCGAGAAGGTGGCCTGCGGTTCGGTCACGCCCTTCTCGGTCCCGGCGACCTTTGCCGTGTAGCCGGAGAGGAAGTGATACATCGCCTGTGCCGGCGTGAGCTTGGCAATCGGCGGCAGCACGCCGAAGGCATCGGCCGTCAGCATGATGATGTTCTTGGGCTGCGGGGCGGTGCCGGTCGCGCTGGCATTCGGGATGAAGTCGATCGGATAGGCACAGCGGGTGTTTTCCGTCTTGGAGCCGTCATCGAAATCGGGAATGCGGGTCGCCTCGTCGAGGACAACGTTTTCCAGAACGGTGCCGAACCGCTTGGTCGCGGCATAGATTTCCGGCTCGGCCTCTTCGGAGAGCTTGATCGTCTTGGCGTAGCAGCCGCCCTCGAAATTGAAGATGCCTTCCGGACCCCATCCATGCTCGTCGTCGCCGATCAGCGTACGCGACGGATCGGCGGAGAGCGTCGTCTTGCCGGTGCCCGACAGGCCGAAGAAGACCGCCGTGTCGCCCGCGTCGCCGAGATTGGCCGAGCAATGCATCGGCATCACGCCCTTCTCCGGCAGCAGGAAGTTGAGCAGCGAGAACACCGATTTTTTCATTTCACCGGCGTAGGACGTTCCGGCGATCAGCACGATCTTGTTGGTGAAATCGCAGGCGATCAGCGTTTCGGACCGGCAGCCATGTCGCGTCGGGTCGGCCTTGAAGCTCGGCAGGTCGATGATCGTCATCTCCGGCAGGAAGCCGGCAAGCTCCGCGCGCTCCGGCCGGATCAGGAGATTGCGGATGAACAGCGAGTGCCAGGCATATTCGGTGAAGACGCGGACATTGATGCGGTTGGCCGGCTCGGCGCCGCCATAGAGATCCTGGGCGTAAAGCGACATGCCGCGCGCATGGGCGATCATGTCGGCATGCAGGGTGGCGAAGGCGTCCGAACTCATCTGGGCGCTGTTGTCCCACCACACGCTGTCGCGGGTGGCGTCGTCGAGCACGACGAACTTGTCCTTGGGCGAGCGGCCGGTGTGGACACCGGTTTCCACCACAAGCGCGCCGCCATCGGCAAGAACCGCTTCGCCGTGTCGCAAGGCATGTTCGTAAAGCGCAGGCGCCGAAAGATTGTGATGAAGCTCGCCGAGGTCGGTCAATCCGCCCAGCTCCGTGGGAGTTGACCGATGCCCTACGCCCTGATCCGCCATGTTCCGAGATCCCTGTCTGCGTTTCCAGTGTCGCGCGGTCTGATGCCGCGTTGGTTTGAATTTGCCTGCCCCGAAGCGGAACGACGGATGACTGTCACCAATAAGGTGACGTTTTGCCGAGGTGCCTTGCGCCGTGGTCCTGCTCGTTTGAGTCGCGGCTCATGTCTTTCCCGATATCCGGAAATCCAGCAATTCGATTTGCTCGGCTCCGGGTCCGGTCACAAACCGGTTGTGCGACTGGTCGAGAAAATCAGAAGTTGTGGCAAGCGCCTTCGATTTGAGCAAAGTGAACCTAGAGGATGGGTCCTCGATCAACAAGCGCAACATCCACTGCAAAATGCGACTTAATCGATTTAATACTCGGAACTGCAAGACTTAATTTCTTTCAAAAGGAAATTAACCAAGGCGCGAGGCGCCCGCATGTGGAATGCATGTTTCAATTCGGCGAAATTTCGGATTGTGCATTCCGAAAGGGCTTTGCCCGGATCGGTGATTGGGCGCGGGTGCTTGGTTCCGCACACACAGCCGACAGCGCCGCAAGCCCTGCCGATTTATGCCTTGCCGAGGATGACCGATGACCGTCATGCCTGCCCGACCCTTTGACGCTTTGGCGAGACACTTCGGAAGAACTGTCGGTTTCGCGGTGCCGCTCGTTCCGGCGCCGGACCTTGCGGCAGTGCCGCCGATCACTATCTGCGCGCCACCGGCACGCCCTGGCCGCTGCGCACCGGCTCGCAGGTGAACCACTGCGCGCTGACATCCGCGATGATCGACAGCCGGGACTTCATCGTCGAGCGCAAACGCGCCACCCGCAACGGACTGGTGCCCGCCTGTCCGAAGGTCGCCATCTCCGGCGATGCCGACTTCAACGATCCGGTGTGGAGGTTCGTCTGAACCGCCACAAACGGCAGGTCAGCGGACTTCGCTGCAGTTGTGCTGAAAATTGTGAAACTCCGGATTCGCGAAGTGTTGTCAGTTGCGTGCTTCGCGCACCCCTGCCCAGATTAGGCTTGCGCCCATTGCTCCGAACGCGGCGGCGAAAACGCCTTCGAACCACCGTGAGAACCGCGTGTAGCTGCGCATCGCCACGCCGGTCGAGAACAGCCAAGCGTAGGTCCCGTAGATGACCAACCCCGATAATGCACCCATCGGACCGAAAGCGATGACGTGCCACGCGCTCAGCCCTTGGCCGAACAGAAAAGAAGCGACCGCAGCCCACATCAGCGCGGCTTTAGGATTGGTGAGCAGCACCAGACTGCCGCGCCGCCACGCCTGTCCATCAGTCAGCAGTCGAGCATCTGGCGTGAATGTGGCATTCGTTCCCTCTTTCAGGGTGGCCCGCGTCGCTTTGATGCCGAGGAAAAGCAGATATCCCCCACCCATGAATTTGAGCGCCAAGAGTGACAATGGGAAAGCTTCAATCAGTGCGCCAAGTCCCAGGGCGGTTACAGTCGACCAGACGAGCATGCCCGAAGAGATGCCAGTCACGATAAAAAAGGCAGGGCGTCTCCCCTGCGCCAATCCAACCGAAGCAACCGCGGCAAGGTTGGGCCCGGGTGATATCTGGGCCGCGAGAACACCCAGCCACGTCAAGGCGTAAATCGAGATCATAATGTTCAAGTTCCTGAAGCGAGTACCTTGGCATCGTCGCTGGGCTGACGCATTTTAGCAAGGTGTCGGGTAGGCCATCGTCCTTGAAGCAGCCGTTCAAGCGAAGCGCAGCATCGGCAACGGTGGGCTGGAAGCAGATCTCTCGGTTTCCGCGTCATAATTTGCGCGCATTTTCACCGCCAAGGCTGGTAAACACGAAACACCGCGCGAAAAGAATGGGAACAGGACCCGGATTATGCCGACGATTGCGCTTGTGGACGATGACCGCAACATTCTCACCTCGGTATCCATCGCCCTGGAAAGCGAAGGATACCGCGTACATTCCTACACGGACGGTGCTTCGGCCCTCGACAGGCTGGTGACCGATCCGCCGGATCTGGCGATCTTCGACATCAAGATGCCGCGCATGGACGGGATGGAGCTTCTGCGTCGGTTGCGTCAGAAGTCCGACCTGCCGGTCATTTTCCTCACCTCCAAGGACGATGAGATCGACGAACTTTTCGGATTGAAAATGGGGGCGGACGATTTCATCCGCAAACCGTTTTCGCAACGTCTTCTCGTGGAGCGCGTGAAGGCCGTTTTGCGCCGGGTCCAGCCGCGCGACGCCACCGCGACGAAGTCGGAGAGCGACAAGCTGCTGGAGCGCGGCGATCTCGTGATGGATCAGGAGCGGCACACCTCGATGTGGAAGGGCAAGCCCGTCACGCTTACCGTGACGGAGTTCCTGATCCTCTACGCGCTCGCCCATCGGCCCGGCGTGGTCAAGAGCCGCAACGCGCTGATGGATGCCGCTTATGACGATCAGGTCTATGTCGACGACCGGACCATCGACAGTCACATCAAGCGGCTGCGCAAGAAATTCAAGATCGTGGACGACAGCTTCGACATGATCGAAACGCTTTACGGCGTGGGATACCGCTTTCGGGAGAGTTGAGGGACCGGGCGGTCGCCGGACCGTCGCGGGGACAGCATATGGTAACGGAAGTCGAGACAGGCGAAGAGGCCGGACCGGCGCGGCGCACCGCCAGCGGTGCGGAGCTGCCGTCGACCCTGCGCACGCTCGGCAACAGGCGTTCTCGCAGACGATTCCTGTCGCGAACCTTCGGGTTTCTCGGGCCCTATCTCACCTCGTCGCTTACCCGGCGAATTCTCGTGCTCAATCTCGCCGGGCTTTTTGCGCTCGTCGCGGGCATTCTCTATCTCAACCAGTTTCGCGCCGGCCTGATCGATGCCCGGGTGCAAAGCCTTCTGACCCAGGGTGAGATCATCGCCGGAGCGATCGCCGCCTCCGCCACGGTCGAGACCGACGGCCTGATGGTCGATCCTGAGCAGCTTCTTCAACTGCAGGCCGGTGAAAGCCTGTCGCCCTCCGATGGTGCGCGTCTGCTCGATTTTCCGATCAATCCCGAGCGCGTTGCTCCGGTGTTGCGCCGGCTGATCTCGCCGACCAAGACCCGGGCCCGGATCTACGACCCGGAAGGAATCCTGATTCTCGATTCGCGTCATCTGTATGCGCGCGGCCAGATCCTGCGGTTCGACCTGCCGCCTCCGACGACGGAGACGCCGGGGCTTTGGGAACAGATCTGGTCCGACGTCAAGCTCTGGTTCCGGCGCGGCGACCTGCCGCTCTATGAGGAGATCGGAGCGGGCAACGGGCGTGCCTACCCGGAGGTCGAGGCAGCCCTTGCCGGATCTCCGGCCAGCGTCGTGCGGGTTTCCCCTCGCGGTGAGCTTATTGTTTCGGTTGCCGTACCGGTGCAGCGGTTCCGCGCGGTTCTTGGGTCGCTGCTGCTGTCGACGCAAGGCGGCGACATCGACGCCATCGTGCGCGCGGAACGTGTCGCGATCATGCGTGTGTTCCTGGTTGCCGCGGCGGTCACCATGGTTTTGTCAATTCTGCTCGCCGGGACCATTGCCGGCCCTGTGCGCCGGCTGGCTGCCGCCGCCGAGCGGGTGCGCCGGGGGATCAAGTCGCGCGAGGAGATCCCGAATTTCTCCGAACGCCGGGACGAGATCGGACATCTGGCGCGCGCGCTGCGTGACATGACCAATGCGCTCTACAATCGCATGGATGCGATCGAGACCTTCGCCGCCGATGTTTCGCACGAGTTGAAGAACCCGCTGACCTCGCTGCGCAGCGCGGTTGAAACACTGCCGCTTGCCCGCAAGCCGGAAGCGCGTGACCGGCTGATGGAAATCATCCAGCATGACGTACGCCGTCTCGACCGTCTGATCACGGATATTTCGGACGCGTCCCGACTCGACGCGGAACTTGCCCGCGCTGACGCGGAGCCCATTGATATCGCAGCCTTGCTGCGTGGCGTCAGCGATCTCGCCAACGAACGCGCGGGACCGGAAGAAGCGCAGGTGGAGATCACCATCGCGCCGTCTCGACGCGATCATCCCTACCGCGTCATCGGAAACGACAGCCGGCTTGCGCAGGTCATCAACAATCTGATCGACAATGCCCGCTCGTTCTCGCCGCCTGGCGCCAGGGTCCGTATCGACGCCACACGCCTTGCCGACGCGGTCGAGATCACAGTCGATGACGACGGACCGGGCATCAAGCAGGATGTGCGCGACCGGATTTTCGAACGCTTCTATACGGACCGTCCCGAGGCGGACGGCTTTGGCAACAATTCCGGGCTTGGTCTGTCGATTTCCCGGCAGATCGTGGAAGCGCATCAGGGGACGATCACCGTCGAAAACAGGAAGGAGCACGATCCCGAAACCGGAGACATCAGAATTCTGGGAGCGAGATTCTCCGTTCGTCTTCCCGCGGATGCAAAGCCGCGCGGATGAGTGCGAAGACGGTGCATGGCTCCTGCGTTCTCGTCGGTGCGGCTGGCGTCGTTCTTCGGGGGGCGTCGGGATCGGGGAAATCACGGCTGGGGGACGATCTTGTTGCGCGGGTGTGTCGCTCCGGCGGGTTCGCGGCGCATGTGGCTGATGACCGGCTTGTGCTGACTGCCCGGGCGGGGCGGCTTGTCGCGGAACCGCCGGCTGCCCTTGCCGGCCTTTGGGAGCGGCGCGGCGAGGGGATCCAGATGGTCGCCCATGAAGCCGCCGCTGTCGTTAGATTGATCGTCGACCTGGTGCCGGAGGCGGAAATCGCCCGACTTCCGGAACCCGGAGAGGGGCGCATCGCGTTGCGCGGCGTGACCGTTGCGCGCCTCATGTTGCCGGTTCCCCTGGCCTGTGATAGCGCCGAGCGAGTGCTGGCTCATTTGACCGGGGCCGTTCGGGTTTTTTCGTCCGAGGACGACAAAATCGCTGTGGATTGATGCCGGACGCTCGGTTCCTGACGGAAAAGGCGGCAAAGCGCGCCGATTTTTCTTGCACTGCGGTGCCCCCGTGCTGACATTGGGCCTCCGGCGCCGGCAACACGGGTTGCCCTTCGACAATGAGGGTGGGACGTTCACCGGACCCGATATCGCCGGCTCCCACGGGCGGCACGCCTGATCAGGAAATAAACGACGGACAGGGCATGATAGGTCTCGTACTCGTCACTCACGGGCGATTGGCTGAAGAGTTCAAATCGGCATTGGAGCATGTGGTTGGTCCGCAAGAGCGGGTTGCAACCATCTGTATCGGTCCCGATGACGATATGGAGCAGCGACGCCAGGACATTCTCGCGGCGGTCGAGGATGTGAATGACGGTGGTGGTGTTGTGCTGTTGACCGACATGTTCGGCGGGACGCCCTCCAATCTTGCGATTTCCGTGATGGACGGCACCAACATCGAGGTGATCGCCGGCGTGAATCTGCCGATGCTGATCAAGCTGGCAAGCGTGCGCGAAGATGCCGCCATTTCCGAAGCCGTCGACGAAGCGCGCAAGGCCGGTCAGAAATACATCTCGGTCGCCAGCCAGGTTCTCTCCGGGCAGGGATGACAATGACCGACACCGAAGCGCGGCCGGCCGCGACTGCAGATCTGACGATTGTCAATCGGCGCGGTCTGCATGCGCGTGCATCGGCGAAAATGGTCAAGTTGGTCGAACGGTATGATGCCGCCGTCACGGTTACTCGAGACGGTCAATCGGTTGGTGGCACGTCCATCATGGGGCTTATGATGCTCGCGGCGAGCCCGGGCTGCTGCATTGGGGTTAGCGCGACCGGAGCGCAGGCGGACGAGGTCTTGGCGGCGATCCGTGCCCTTGTCGAGGACGGTTTCGGCGAAACCGATTGACCCCCGCGTTCGCGGCGACGCCGGTGTCCTGTCTTGCCCATCCCGCCGCAACGGACGGATCGCGACGATGGCCGGAAATGCGGGTTTCTGGGTTGCCGCGTCGGCGAACTGTGGCTGCTCTCTAGGCTCAGGACCTGTTGATATGACTGCGATGGTCGGAGCGGATGTGTGCGGATACGAGGGCAAGCCCGCAGGAAGGCTGGAGCCTTTCAAGGGATTGCGACATGGTATCCCGTGCGGATCCACCCTGATCCGAAGGACGGCCGAGCTGACGTCGACCTGCGGCGTCAAAGCCCTCGACCGGGGGAACGGCCGCGCTCTTTGGGCTTTTCCTTGCATCTCTCGTCATCTCAAACGCCATTTCAGTCATAGCAACAGGTCCTGACCCTAGGGCACGGGGCCGCGAACCGAAGTCTCACCGAAAACGGATTTGGGGTGAAATCCCGGGACGGGCTTAGGGAAATTTTCATGATATAAAGAAATCTTTATATCATTATTGCTTTGTATCCGGTGACCGCATATAAGGGATCTCAGGGAGCCGCGCGGTGCGCGGGTGAAATCCCATGTCAATTCCCAGCCCCGTCCAGTCGTGCGTCGTGCCGACCCTGGAAACGGGTGTGTCGCATGTCAAAGCCAACCGAGTGAGCGGATCTAGCCGATGAGCACTGCAAACGACTACTTCGTCAAAGACATTTCCCTGGCCGAATACGGCCGCAAGGAAATCGATATCGCCGAAACCGAGATGCCGGGTCTTATGGCCTGCCGCGAGGAATTCGGCGAGAGCAAGCCGCTCAAGGGTGCGCGTATTGCCGGATCCCTGCACATGACCATTCAAACGGCTGTGCTGATCGAGACGCTGACCGCGCTGGGCGCCGATGTGCGCTGGGCGTCCTGCAATATCTTCTCCACCCAGGATCATGCGGCTTCCGCGATCGCCGAATCCGGTGTTCCGGTCTTCGCCGAAAAGGGTGAAACCCTTGAGGAGTACTGGGACTATTGCGACCGCATTTTCATGTTCTCCGAAGGAACGGCGAACATGATTCTCGATGATGGCGGCGACGCCAGCATGTACATTCTGCTCGGCGCCCGCGCCGAAGCCGGGGAAGACGTGCTGTCCAATCCGTCGTCCGAGGAAGAGACGGTGCTCTTCGCCCAGATCCGCAAGCGGATGAAGCAGAGCCCGGGCTGGTTCACCCGTCAGCGCGACGACATTCGCGGTGTGTCGGAAGAGACCACGACCGGTGTGAACCGCCTATATCAGCTCAAGGCCAAGGGTCTGCTGCCGTTCCCGGCGATCAACGTCAACGACAGCGTGACCAAGTCGAAGTTCGACAACAAGTACGGCTGCAAGGAAAGCCTCGTCGACGGCATTCGCCGCGGCACCGATGTGATGATGGCCGGCAAGACGGCCGTCGTCTGCGGCTATGGCGATGTCGGCAAGGGATCTGCCGCCTCGTTGCGCGGCGCCGGCGCGCGCGTGAAGGTTACCGAGGTCGATCCGATCTGTGCGCTGCAGGCGGCGATGGACGGTTTCGAGGTCGTGACGCTGGAAGCGGCGGCGCCGACCGCGGACATCGTGATCACCACCACGGGCAACAAGGACGTGGTGACCATCGACCACATGCGCTCGCTCAAGGACATGGCGATTGTCGGCAACATCGGTCACTTCGACAACGAGATTCAGGTCGAGGCGCTGCGCAACTACAAGTGGACGAACATCAAGCCCCAGGTGGACATGATCGAGTTCTCCGACAACAAGCGGATGATCCTTCTCTCCGAGGGCCGTTTGCTCAATCTCGGAAATGCGACGGGTCACCCGAGCTTCGTGATGTCGGCGAGCTTCACCAACCAGGTGCTCGCGCAGATCGAGCTGTGGACGCGTCCGGATCAGTACGAAAACGATGTCTATGTGCTGCCGAAGCATCTCGACGAGCGGGTCGCGCGTCTCCATCTGGCCAAGCTTGGCGTCGAACTGACCGAATTGTCGAACGAGCAGGCGTCGTACATCGGCGTCGAGACAACCGGCCCCTACAAGCCGGAACACTACCGCTACTAAGCTCGTGCCGGGCGGTCGTGGTCGCCGCCCTCGCATGACATGATCCAACGCCTGTGCGGGAGCTGTGGACGACACGGCTCCCGTTTACTTTTCGGCAAGGAACCCTTCTTCGCGATTCGGCTTTGCGTTATGGTCTTTGCGAATCGGGCGGTTCGTAAGGCAGAACTGTACCGACGAGCAATTTCGGGCTCGAAGCGGCGGTGAAGGATCGTGAGAATGCCGGCGGACGGCTTGCAACATGCGCGCACGAGCGGCGCGTGGCTGGAATTGAGTCGAAAGACGGCTGTTCGTGCAACCGGCGGCACCATCGCATGGCTGTCCCTTGCCGGTACTTCCAGGGCGCAGGATGCATCCGCCTTGCCGCTCGGCGACATCGACGCGTTCAAGGTTGTCTGGGTCGCGGCTATCGGCGGCGCGGTGACATTTGCTGTAACCGCGGCGGTGACGTTCTTGCGCAATCGCCGGGCCACGGCCGGGACCCTTTCCAGAGTGCGAGAAAAAAATGCCGGTCTGACGGCGCGTCTCGACCGTCTGGAGAGCCTCGTCGATTCCGATGATCAGCGCCTGATCGTCTGGCAGCCTGGCGACGCGGCGCCGATGATCGCCGGCGTGCTTGATGAGGCCTGCGGCGTTCCGCGGTCGCCGGCGCGACTTCTGGCTTTCGGGACATGGCTCGACGCGAAGTCCGCCACCGCACTTGAGCGCGCCGTGGAACGACTGCGCCGCAATGGTGAAACCTTCCATATGGTGTTGCCCACACAGGTCGGCGGTCTGGTCGAGATATCGGGCCGGGTGGCTGCCAGTGCGCCGGTCGTTCGAATGCGTGACCTGACGGGCGAGCGCAAGAACCATGCTCTCCTGGCAAAGCGGCATGAAGAGCTGACACAGGAAGCCGCGACGCTGCGCGCACTGCTCGACACCGTTCCTGCCCCGGCATGGCTGCGCAATGGCGACGGCCGCCTTGTCTGGGCGAATGCCGCCTACGCCAGGGCCGTGGAAGCATTGGACGGAACGGGCGCCGTCGATGCGGGCGCCGAATTTCTCGATGCCCACAATCGCAAGGCGATGGACCGTGCACGCGACGAAAGCGGTGTGGCGCACGCCCGCATGCCGGCTGTCTCCGCCGGGGCGCGCAGGATTTTCGATGTCACGCAGTGTGCGATTGAAAGCGGCACGGGCGGACTGGCCATCGACGTCAGCGAGCTGGAACACAGCCGCCAGGAGCTTGGTCGCACCATCGACTTTCATGCCCGAACGCTCGATCAACTGGCAACCGCGGTGGCGATCTTCGGTTCCGATCGGCGGCTGCAGTTCTACAATGCCGCGTTTCGCTCTTTATGGGATCTGGATACCGGTTTTCTGGAGGGCAATCCCACCGACGGAGCGCTGCTCGATGCACTTCGCGCCGCGCGCAAGCTGCCCGAGCAGGCCGATTATCGCGGCTGGCGCAACAAGCTTCTGGAATCCTACACGTCGGTGGATGCGCGGGAGTTCTGGTGGCACCTGCCCGATGGCCGCACGCTTCGCGTGATCGCCAATCCCCACCCCCAGGGCGGCGTCACCTACATCTATGAAAATGTGACCGAACGGCTGGATCTGGAAAGTCGGTATAACTCGCTGATCCGGGTGCAGGGCGAAACGCTGGACAATCTCTCCGAAGCGGTGGCCGTGTTCGGCTCCGACGGCCGGTTGCGGCTCTGGAACCCGGCCTTCGAGGTAATCTGGGACCTTTCGGATGATGGGCTGGGCGACAGCCCGCACATTACACGGATCGTCGAAGCAGGCCTGCTTGAACCCGAAGAGGCCCATGTCTGGCAGCGGCTGGTCACGGCGGTGACGAGCCTCGCCGACAACCGCGAACCGGTGATCGGTCGCATGGAGCGCGAAAGCGGCGAAGCGATCGACTATGCAACCGTTCCGCTCCCCGACGGGGGCACGCTTGTCACCTTCGTGAATGTCACGGATTCGGTGAATATCGAGCGGGCCCTTCTCGACAAGAACGAAGCGCTGGAACAGGCTGACCAGTTGAAAAACGCCTTCATCCAGCACGTCTCGTACGAATTGCGCTCGCCGTTGACCAATATCATCGGGTTTGCGCAGCTTCTTTCCGATCCCAAGTTCGGGCCGCTTACGACCAAGCAGAGCGAGTATGTGGACTACATCCTGTCGTCTTCGTCGGCTCTCCTGGCGATCATCAACGACATTCTCGATCTGGCGACGATTGATGCCGGGATCATGGAACTCGACCTCTCCTCCGTCGATGTCGCCAGGACGGTGCAGGCGGCCGTGGAGGGACTGAAGGATCGCCTGACCGATTCCGGCATAGCACTCAACCTCGACATGTCGGACGATGTCGGGGTGATCCAGGCGGACGAGCGCCGCCTGCGCCAAGTGCTCTACAATCTCATTTCCAATGCGCTGCGCTTTTCCGACGTCGGCGGCGCGATCGACGTGTCCTGCCAGCGCACGGCCGACGCGATCGAGTTCCGCGTTCGCGACCATGGCTGCGGCATACCCGAGGATATGCTTGATCAGGTTTTTGCCCGCTTCGTCGGGCGGGATGCGGGCGCACGCCGACGCGGCGCGGGTCTTGGCCTGTCAATCGTCAAAAGTTTCGTGGAACTGCATGGCGGGACGGTCGAGATCACCTCACAAGAGGGGGTCGGCACATATGTCGTGTGTCGATTTCCCTTCGCTCCCGATGCCCTCCAGCACGCCGCCGAATAGTTCTTCGTGATGGGTGGGGGAACCGGCAAGGGGCATCACGCCAGCCCCGTGGGATCTGCAGACCGGTATCCGGACGAAATCCGCGTGCATGTTGACGACATCGCTCAGACACAACGGCTCGCCGAGGATCTGGCGATGATCGTGGCGCCGGGCGATTGCCTGTGCCTCTCGGGTGACCTTGGGGCGGGCAAGTCCACGTTCGCGCGTGCCCTGATCCGCGCCCTTGCCGATGACGAGACCCTCGACGTCCCCAGCCCGACCTTTACCCTCGTCCAGCCGTATGCGCTTGACCGCTTCGATGTGGTCCATCTTGACCTCTATCGGCTCGAGGAGCCGGAAGAAATGGAGGAACTCGGACTGGAAGACGCGCTGGAAACCGGTGTCGCGCTGGTCGAGTGGCCGGAAAAGGCCGGTGGCTCGCTTCCGCAAGGCTGTCTTGCCGTGACGATCGAACATGCGGACGGGCCCGAAGGACGAACCTTCGTCTTGCGCGGGACGGGCACGGACTGGCCTGCGCGCATCAACCGCACCCGCGATATTCGCGCGCTTCTCGCGCGCGCCGGCATGGGGGATGCGGTCCGGCGGTATCTTCAGGGAGATGCGTCGCCCCGGCGCTATGAAGTCGTGTCGACTGCGGAGCGATCCGCGATCCTGATGAACGCGCCCACGCTCGACAGTCCCGCTGGCACCGAGGGCGGCGAGAGCTATGCCGACATCGTCCATCTGGCCCAGGACATGCACGCCATCGTTGCAGTGGGAGATGCCTTGCGCAGAGAAGGGTTCAGTGCGCCCGCAACGCTCGCGGCCGATCTTGCTGCCGGGCTGTTGCTGCAGGAAGACCTCGGACGAGGCGCAATCGTCGACGGCGGCGTGCCTGTGCCTGACCGCTACGCTGCAGCCGTCGACCTGCTTGTCGATCTCCATGATGCGCGGATCGGGCCGGCACTTCCGCTCCCCGACGAATCGGGAAGCGGCGCCTATCAGGTGCCGGCCTATGACGCGCGTGCACTTATGACAGAGGCCGAACTCTTTCTCGACTGGTACCTGCCGTCGCTCGGCGTCTCCGTGACGCCCGCCATGCGCGCGGAGTTTGCCGCGCTCTGGGAACCGCTGATCGCCCGGGTTCAGGAGCAGACACCGGTTCTCGTGCTGCGCGACTATCATTCTCCCAACCTGATCTGGCGGGAAGGGCGCAGCGGTCATGCCCGGCTCGGCCTTGTCGACTACCAGGACGCGGTAATGGGGTCTCCGGCCTACGATCTTGCATCGATTTCCATGGATGCGAGGGTCACGGTTCCGCCGGCACTCGAAAGGCAACTGGTCGAGCGCTATGTGGCCACCCGCCGGGCGGGATATTCCGGGTTTGACGCGGACCGGTTGCGCGGTGACTACGCGATCATGGCGGCACAACGCGCGCACAAGGTGCTTGGCGTTTTCGTTCGTCTGGCGCACCGTGACGGCAAACCTGCCTACCTCGCCCATCTGCCGCGCGTGCGCGACTATCTTGGACGGGCGCTCGAACATCCGCTGTTGACCCCGCTGGCAAAGTGGATCGTGGCTATTGAAGCCGCTCGCGATGCCATGGGGGAGCAGGAACGACGATGAGCCACAAGACGAATATTCGCCGCGCGATGGTGCTGGCCGCCGGGATGGGCAAGCGCATGCGTCCGCTCACCGCGACCACACCCAAGCCTCTGATTCCGGTGTGCGGGGATGCTCTTATCGACCGTGCGTTCGACAAGCTCGAGGCCGCCGGCGTCGAAACATGCGTGGTCAACGTCCATTACCTGGCCGACCTTGTCGAGGTGCATGTCGTGCAGCGGCCGGGCCTTCCCGAGGCGATCGTGTCCGATGAACGCGGCGTTCTTCTCGACACCGGAGGCGGCATCAGCAAGGCGCTGCCGCTGTTGGGCGAGGAGCCGTTCTTCCTGCTCAACTCCGACAGCAGCTGGATAGAGGGTGTCACGCCTAATCTCGATCATCTGGCCGACGCCTGGAACCCGGACGAGATGGACGCGCTCCTGCTGCTGTCGGAGTATGTCGAGTCTGTCGGCTACGACGGGAAGGGCGACTTCGTGATCGACCCGACGGGTCGGCTGGAGCGACGGCCCGAGCGCACGATTGCGCCGTTCGCCTATGCCGGTGCCGCAATCCTTCATCCGCGTCTTTTCGATGGTTGTCCGCAGGACGCCTTCTCGCTCAACCGGCTGTTTGACGTGGCGATCGAACGCGGCAGGCTCTACGGTGTGCAGATGGAAGGGCTGTGGCTGCATGTGGGGACGCCGGAGGCGGTCGACGAGGCGGAGCGGGCGATCCGCAACAGCACCAGATGACCCCGGTGCGGCCTGTCGGTCCCAAGCGGCCCGTGTTTCTGTCCGATGCGGTCGCGAATCCTTGCCTTTGAAACCGGGACGATGCGTATGAGCGCACGGCGCCAGCCCAACATTTTCAGCATTCCCCCTTCGGCGCCGTTTCTGCCGACATTCGTCGATGCCCTGCTTGCCGGCCGGCTTGTTCCCGGACTTGGTGCCGGCGTCGATCCCCTGGCCTTGGCGCGGATAACACTTTACGTTCCGACGCGCCGCGCCGCGCGCGCGTTGCCTGCACTGTTTCAGGCGCGGCTTGGTCGCAGCGCGACCTTGCTGCCGGCGATCCGGGCGCTTGGGGATGTGGACGAGGACGTACATCTTTTGCGTTCCGAAGCCGCCGACCCGCAATTGCCGCCGGCCTTGCCGGAAATGCACCGAAAGATGGCGATGACGCGGCTCGTGCATGCCTGGGAGGGCGCGTTGCGGCGCGAGGTGCTCGAGCTTGGCACGGATGCCGTCTTGAGGACGCCTGCCTCCGCGGCCGATGCGGCCTGGCTTGCTGGCGACCTCCTCGCGCTTATGGACGAGATGGAGACGGAGGAAGTGCCTTGGGACGGTCTGACGCGGCTCGTGCCCGATGATCATGCCCGTTACTGGCAGATCACCCTCGATTTCCTCAAGATCGCGATGACCTACTGGCCGGCCCATCTTGCGGATCGGGGCGCGATGAACCCCAAGGCCAGGCGCTCCGCGCTTATCCGCCGCGAGGCACAGCGTCTTCGCGAAACGCCGCCGACGGGGCCTGTGATCGTCGCTGGCGCGACAGGCTCTGTCCCAGCCACTGCGGAACTTCTGCGCGCGGTCGCCGATCTCGAGCAAGGTGCGATCGTGTTGCCCGGGTTCGATACCAATCTCGACAATCCGTCGTGGCGCGCGATCCTGGGAACCGGCGAGGGAGACGGAGAGCCGGAAGCGCACAGTGGAGGTGTTCCCAGCCATCCACAATACGGCATGGCGCACGTGGTTGTCGGGCTGGGAGTGGACCGTTCGGAAATTGCGTCGCTCGCCACCGGGTCGTTGCGTGATCGCATTGTCAGCGAGGCCTTGCGCCCGGCGCAGACCACGGATGCTTGGCCAGATCTCGCCGCCCGGGTTTCGGACCCGGATCGTGCGACTGCTTTCGAAGGCGTCGATCTGCTGAGCGCGCGCAATGAGGCCGAAGAAGCGCTTGCGATCGCGATTGTGCTTCGAGGCGCTGTCGAGGAGGGAACGTCAGCGGCCCTCATCACGCCGGACCGCACGCTCGCGCGCCGGGTCGCGGTGGAACTGCGTCGCTGGGGACTGCAGGCCGACGACAGCGCCGGACGTCCGCTCGATCAGACCCCACCCGGTGTTCTGGCGCGCCTTGCGGGCGAACTGGCGCTCGGCGGGCTGGAGCCGGTGCCGCTTCTGGCGCTGTTGAAGCATCCGTTGACGCGGCTCGGTTTGCCGGCAAACGAAATCCGCGCAGCCGCCCGTGCGCTTGAGCGGGCGGTGTTGCGCGGCCCTCGCGCCCGCAGCGGCACCGAAGGCTTGCTCGACGGCGTCCGCGCGGCGCGCGCGCTGGCCGAGGCCGACGGCGCCGGGGGGCGGAGCCCGCGGTGGAGACGCCTGCACGCGGAAGACTGGGATGTGGTGGAGGATCTCGTCGTGCGGTTGAGCGACGCGCTCGCCCCGCTCGAAACTTTCGTTCCCTCAGGTGGCGAGGACGTCGACGACGGTTCTGACGCGGATGCCGTGGCGCTTGCGCGGGCGCATGAGGAAGTCCTCCGTCGTCTGTGCCGCGACGAAGCGGGGGAACACGGCGAGCTTTACGCGGGTGAGGCGGGGGACGGACTTGCAGCCGCCTTTGCCGAAGTGCTCGATGCGACGGAGGCCGGTTTGACCGTGCCGATCCGCGACTGGCCGGATGTCTTCGTCGCGCTGGTGTCCGGTCTCAACGTCCGGCGCCGCTTGCCGGGAGATCCGCGCATCGCGATCCTGGGCCCGATGGAGGCGCGGCTGCAGCCGTTTGACGTCGTGGTGCTCGGTGCTCTCAACGAAGGCAATTGGCCGCAGCGCACGCGCAATGATCCCTGGCTCAACCGGCCGATGAAGCGGGGCATCGGCCTTGATCCGCCAGAACGGCGCATTGGGGCCGCCGCCCATGACTTCATCGAGGGAATGGGGGCTGGGCGGGTCGTCCTGTCGCGTTCGGAACGCGCCGATGGCGCACCGACGGTTGCCTCGCGCTGGCTGCTGCGGCTGACCACGCTTCTCGGTGATGCGCAAACGAAGGCCATGCGTGCGCGCGGCGAACGATGGCAAGGGCTTGCGCGCTCCATGGACCAACCGCCGCATCCGCCAGCGCCGGCAAAACGCCCGGCGCCCACGCCGCCTGTCGTCGCGCGCCCTGCGCGTCTTTCGGTGACAGCGATTGAAACGCTGATCCGCGATCCTTACGCAATCTATGCGCGCAACGTGCTCAGGCTTGATCCGGTCGATCCGATCGGGGGCGATCCCGGAGCTGCCGAAAAAGGCACCCTCATCCATGACATTCTGGCGGAATTCCTGGAGACATGGTCCGGCGCTTTCGACCAAGACGCAAAGGATCGATTGCTTGAAATCGGCCGGCAGCGGTTCGCCGTCGTGGACGCCTTCCCGGCAATCCGGGCCATCTGGTGGCTGCGCTTCACCCGCATTGCGACCGCCTTTCTGCGCAATGAGGCGGAGTGGGCGCCGGAGATCGAAAAACGCTATCTGGAGATAGGGGGCACGCTGGACCTTGATCTCGCGCCTGGGCGCATCGTGACGTTGAGCGCGCGTGCGGATCGGATCGATCTTCGTCGAGACGGCTCCTATTCTGTTATCGACTACAAGACGGGCCAGGCGCCGAGCGGGAAGGAAGTGGCGGCTTTGCTGGCGCCGCAATTGCCGCTGGAAGCCGCGATGATTCTGGGCGGTGGCTTTCCCGATGTCGATCGGTCCGGACCTGTCGGCAAGCTTCTCTATCTTCGCCTTGCCGGAGGGCGGGTGCCCCTGGAGGTCGCCGAACGCGCGCCGAAGGACGGAGACGTTGCGGGTCTTGCGGAAGAAGCCCTGGCACGGACGAAAGCTCTGTTTGCCAGCTATGAAAACCTCGAAACCGGATACCTCTCTCGTGCCCGCGTCATGAAGGAACGCGAGTTTGCAGCGCCCTACGATCATCTCGCCCGGGTGCGCGAATGGGCCTTGGAAAGCGGAGATGAGGGATGAGCAAGATCGAGATCCCCGCAGCCACCCGTGAGCGACAGGCGCTTGCCGCCGATCCGTTGCGCTCCGTATGGGTCAGCGCCAATGCGGGATCCGGCAAGACGTTCGTTCTCGCCCGGCGCGTCATCCGCCTTTTGCTGTCCGGTACGGCGCCATCGCGGATCCTGTGTCTGACCTTTACCAAGGCGGCCGCCTCCGAAATGCAGACACGCGTGTTCGAGACCCTGGGCAACTGGACGACTCTTGACGATGCGGGTCTGAGCGATGAAGTGAAGGATATCGAGGGCCGCAAACCCGATGCGGCGCGTCTGGCGCGTGCCCGGCATCTGTTTGCAACGGCACTGGAAACGCCAGGTGGATTGAAGATCCAGACAATCCATGCCTTTTGCGAGGCGTTGCTGCACCAGTTTCCCCTGGAGGCGAATGTCGCGGGGCATTTTTCTGTTCTCGACGACCGGCAGTCGGCCGATCTTCTGGCAACGGCCCGGGCACAGGTGCTGGCGCGCGCCGAACGGGCGCCAGACAGTCCGCTGGGGCACGCGCTCGTGTTTTTGATTGCGGAATTGCCGGACAAGTCCGTTGAATCCGCACTGTCTGAACTGGTGGCAAAGCGGGATCAGTTGCGGCGGTGGCTTCAGCATGCCGGCTCGCCGGACCTGGCGCTGGACGAGCTGCGGATGCTCTTTGGTCTTTCCGCTGGCGAGAGCGTGGAGAAAATCGACACACGGTTGCGCGGCGAGCGGACAATAGACGATACCGCAGCGCTGTCGATTGCCGGGGCATTGTCGCGCGGCAACGCAACGGACGGAAAGCGCGCGCAGAAGCTGAACGCGGCGCTGGTGAGCAGCGAACCGCAGCAGTGGCGCGAACTCTGGCTTTCGGTCTTTTTGAACAAGGACCTGTCGCCGACGAAATCCCTGGCCGGTAAGGCGGTCGCCTCTGCGAACCCCCAGATCGCGGAGCGTCTTGTGGCAGAACAGGAACGGCTTCTGGACCTGATGGAACGTCGAAGGGCCGCTTACACGCTTGACGGCACGTCGGCTGCGCTGCGACTGGCCGATGCGATGTTGCAGGCGTATGAGCACCACAAGACCCGTCGCGGACTGATGGATTTCGAGGATCTGATCGTGCGCACCGCGAGTCTTCTGTCGCGTGCGGATGCCGCCCTTTGGGTGCAATACAAGCTCGATCAGGGACTCGATCATATTCTCGTCGACGAGGCGCAGGACACCAGTCCGCATCAATGGCAGGTGATCAAGGCGCTCGCAGAGGAGTTTTTTGCCGGCGCATCGTCCAACCCGCGAACACGGACGCTGTTCGCGGTCGGTGACGAGAAACAGTCGATCTACTCGTTTCAGGGCGCAGTTCCGGCGTATTTCGCAGAAATGCGACGTCACTTCGAGGCGCGTGCGACCGACGCTGCATCAGCCTTTTCCCGGGTCGAGCTGACCCTGTCATTCCGCTCCCGTCCCGATGTGCTGTCAGCGGTCGATACCGTGTTCGCCGACCCTGAGGTGCACCGGGGCCTGGCCCAGGAACCGGTTCCGCCGGTCCATGAGGCGGTTCGAAGGAACGAGCCGGGATATGTCGAGATCTGGCCACCGGAAGAAGCCGATCCCGTCGAGACGCCGGACGACTGGACACAGCCGATCGACCGGCTTTCTTCCGGCAATCCGATGATCCGGCTGGCCAGCCGGATTGCGGAAACCGTGAAGACCTGGCGGAAGAATGGTGAGGCGGAGCCCGAGGACGTGCTGGTTCTGGTGCGCAAGCGCGGCGCTTTTGTCGATGCGCTGACCCGCGCGTTGAAGCAGGCGGGGGTTCCGGTGGCGGGAAGCGATCGTCTGCTACTCAATGAGCACATAGCGATCGAGGATCTGATCGCGCTCGGCCGCTTTCTGCTTCTGCCCGAGGATGATCTATCGCTCGCTTCGGTGTTGAAGAGCCCGCTTTTCGGCCTGGACGACGAGGAGATATACCGGATTGCCCGTCCGGATGGCGCCACTGTGAGACGTGGAACCCTTTGGCAGTCCCTTGTCAGATGTGCGGAAGCGAGCCCCGATCTGGACAGGGTGCGCACCCGAATGGAGGAGCTGCGCTCCCGCGCCGACTTCATGCCGCCCTTCGAGTTTTTCTCCCGGCTTCTGTCAGCCGACGGCGCGCGGGCCGCCTTTCGCGCGAGGATGGGAACGGAGGTTGATGACGTTCTCGACGAGTTCCTGGCGTTGACCCTGACCTTCGAGCAAACCGGAACGCCCGGTCTGGAGGGATTTCTCGCCTGGTTTGCTGCCGCGCCGACGCAGGTCAAGCGCGAGCTGAACGCGGCGCGCGGCGTCGTGCGGATCATGACCGTGCACGGCGCCAAAGGGTTGGAGGCGCCGCTCGTGATCCTGGTCGACAGCGGCGCGGCACCGGTGGTCTCGCAGCATGACCCTGCGTTTCTGGCGCATGGGCGCGACGGGGACGCTGACGCGCCTCCGGCGCTCGTCTGGTTGCCGCCAAAGGCGTCGCGCACGCGGTGGCATGATGATGCGCTCGCGACCCTGAGAACAGCTGCCGAAGAGGAATATCGCCGCCTGCTTTATGTCGCAATGACGCGCGCGCGGGACCGCTTGGTGGTGTGCGGCTGGGCACCGGCAAGCGGCCAGAAAGAGGGCTGCTGGTATCGCATTGTCGCTGCCGGACTGGATCCCTTGGCGCGAGACGGTCTGACCGCGACCGGCGAGGCTTGTCGGGTCTGGCAGGCGCAGGGCACCCACTCGGATCCGCCGAGGCTTGGAAGGTTCGCGCCACGGGGCAGCGGCGAGGCTTCGCCGACGGTTCAATCACCCGACTGGTTGCAAGCACCCGTCACGCCGTTCGTTCGTCCTCGGCGCCTGCAGCCGTCGGCGGCGTTCGAGGAAATGGAGGCAAAGGACGGGCCGCCCGACCTGGCGCCTGTCCAGGAACTCGCCGTTGCACGTGACCGACAATCCTTCGCTCTGGCACGCGGACGGCATCTCCACCGGTTGCTTCAGCTCCTTCCGGACATCAAAGCCGATGCCCGCTTTGCCGCCGCGATGCGCTATCTGGAGGCCTGTCTCGAGCCGGGGTTTGCCGATGAGGCGGAAGCGCTTGCAAGCGAAGCCGGCGCGGTTCTGGCTGAGCCGGGGTTTGCCGAGGTTTTCACGACCCGCGCCTTGACGGAGGTGCCTGTTGTCGGACACCTCGCCCTGGACGATGGCGGCAGGGTCGAGGTTTCCGGGCAGATCGACCGTCTTTGCATCACCGACGATGCGGTTCTCATTGTCGATTTCAAGACCGATCGCGCGGTCCCGGACCTGTCGGACGATCCCGGCGAGGGGTATGTTGCGCAGTTGGCGGTCTATCGCGCGCTGTTGCAGGATATCTACCCGGGGCGCTCTGTGCGGGCTGCACTCCTTTACACTGCGCACCCGCTGTTGAGGGAGGTTCCGCAAGAGCGTCTCGACGTGGCCCTGGCGACCCTGAAGTCGCAGCCGGGCTGACCGTCCCGCAGATCGCTTGCTTGACGCGGGCGGGCCGGCTTCCTACCTTCAGCGCAACGAGAGAATGCAGCCGCATTCGTGATTTTGGAAAGGGCGAAAAATGGCCACCGCAGTCGTGACGGATGAATCCTTTGAAACCGATGTTCTCAAGGCATCGGGTCCTGTTGTCGTCGATTTCTGGGCGGAATGGTGCGGTCCCTGCAAGATGATCGCACCGGCCCTTGAGGAAATCTCGGACGAGATGGGCGAACAGGTGACGATCACCAAGCTCAACATCGACGAGAACCAGAACATCGCGATGAAGTATGGCGTCCGGTCCATTCCCACTTTGATCCTGTTCAAGGATGGGGAGCCGGTGTCCACGCAGATCGGCGCAGCACCGAAGAACAAGCTCGCGGACTGGATCAAGACCTCGTCCTAGAATCAGGCATGGCCACTTCGGGTCGGGCGAATCGTTTGCGGTTGCGTCTCGACCGAAGAGGCCGGGGCTGCTTGGGTTGCAGTCTTTGATCCGGATCCGGGATCCGGTCACACCTTCACGGCAGCGCCCCCGTGTCCGGTCGGTAAACGACCTGGACACGGGGATTGCTGCGTTTTAAGGGCGAATTTCGTTGGTTCCTGTCACGGACCGGGATCGACAAGACGCGCCAGACAATTTCGGGCAGATCATGAGCGACACCAGCAAGAATCCGAATGACACTCCGGAAGACATCGCGGCCGAAGAGGCATTTGCACAACAAGCAGCCGCGGATGCCGACGTTGAAAGCGATGCCGAGGTCGATCCGGTGGAAGCGCTGAAAAGCGAAAATGCCGAGATGAAAGACCGCGTTCTGCGGACCATGGCGGAGATGGAAAATCTGCGCCGGCGGACGGAAAAGGAAATCCGTGAAAGCCGACAATACTCGGTGGCGAATTTCGCGCGCGACATGCTGGGCGTCGGCGACAATCTGCGTCGGGCGCTTGAAGCGATTTCCGATGACGCACGCGCATCGGCGGATGAGGCCATGCGCGTGTTGATCGACGGCGTCGAACTGACCGAGCGCGAGATGATCAATCAGCTCGAGAAGCATGGCGTCAAGAAACTCGATCCCGAAGGTGAACGGTTCGATCCGAATTTCCACCAGGCCATGTTCGAGGTTCCCAACACCGAGGTTCCCAACAACACCGTGGTGCAGGTCGTTCAAGCCGGCTACGTGATCGGCGATCGGGTCCTTCGGCCGGCAATGGTTGGCGTTTCGAAGGGCGGCCCCAAGGAGCGCAAGACCGATGCTGCGCAAACTGAACCCGGCGCGACCATCGACAAGACCGCTTAGGTCGTGGATCTGGACTGAGCAGGCCTTCACGTTCGGCCCTCCGGGCGGGACACGGAAAATTGCCCACTCTGAATGAAGACGCGGCGCTCGCAGGGGCCGCGTCTTTTTGATGTCCGGAGTTGAGGGGCCGATCGGATAGACAGTCTGGCAAGGCGAAGGCTTGGAACATGGCCACTATGCTTCAGTTTCTCGATTTCTTCGGCGTTGCGGTGTTTGCCGTGACCGGGTCAATCGTCGCCTCGCGCTTGCGGCTCGATACTCTGGCCTTTGTCTTTTTTGCCGTCTTCACGGGTGTTGGCGGTGGGACGTTGCGCGATCTCGTCCTGGGTGCGCCGGTTTTCTGGATCGAGGATCAGCTCTATCTTCTGGTGTGCATCGGCATTGGCGGCGCCATGTGGTTTTTCGCAGCCTGGGTGGAGAAAGTGGATCGCCCGTTGCGCTGGGCCGATGCCATTGGGGTGGCCGCCTATTCGGTCATGGGCGCGGCGAAGGCGTTGTCGCTTGGGTATCCGGCGGCGGTTGCGGTGTTCATGGGTGTCGCGACGGCCACATTCGGCGGGATCATTCGTGACACCATTGCCGGACAGCCGTCGGCACTGCTCAAGCCCGAAATCTATCTCACTGCGGCGTTTGCCGGCGCCGGGGTCTATGTGGGTCTGTCAGCGCTTTCGGTTCCGTTATGGTCGGCGGCGCTTGCGGGGGCCGCGTGCGCCCTGCTTTTGCGAGGTGGAGCGATCCTGAAGGGCTGGTCGCTCCCGCCCTATGCGCCGCCGCAGGACCGTTTCTGAGGCTGTGAGATCCCTGTGCGGTGCCGTCCTTGCGCCGCATGGAATGGAATGCATCCCGATCGCTGCGTTTCCGCCTATCCTTCGGATGTTTTGAGAAAGTGCTGCACGTGTGGCGCGTTTTCGTCCCGTGCCGCCGGAACACGGGAAATCTCATGCCCGTTGCATATGGCATATTCCATTGGAAAGAACTGATGACACGCGATCCGGAGGGCGCGAAGGCCTTCTACGGATATGCGCTTGGCTGGACCTTTGCGCCCATGCCGATGCCCAACGGCACATATTGGCTGGCAATGGGGCGGGCGGAGGCGCCCGTTGGCGGCCTTTTCGACATCAACGGCGGCGGAAATGCAGGGATGGAGCCCGCTGGATGTCCTATATCGCGGTGGACGATGTGGATGCGCGGATTGAGAAGGCGGTCGGGGCCGGCGGCACGGCACTTCGACAGCCGTTCGATGTCGAGTTGGTGGGACGGATCGCGATTGTCAGTGACCCCAAAGGCGCTGTCACTGGATGGATGACACGGATCGATCCCGCCTAGGCTGCGTTGCGAGAAGAAGTCGGGGACGGCAGCGCCGGGCCCTTGGCCGGTTCATGGACCGTCTTCAGCCTGTCGGCCTCATCGTGCCAGCGGTTGGCTTCGCGTCGTTTGATGCGCGCTTCCTTGCGCCACTTTCCCTGACCGGCCCAAGAGGCAATGCCGCCAATCAGGACACCGAAGGCAACGGCAGCGAACAGATACCAGAACAGCGGTGCGTTGATGCTGACAGCCGGATCTGCAGGCGAGAAGGGGTCGAGAGAAAGTGTCACCGAATGACGATTGGCGACTGCGAGTGCAATGAGCACGATCGCAATCGGAATGAGCACAAGATTCTTGATCAACCGCCGCACGGCAAGTTCTCCCGCATTTGATACGTCATGCAAGTGTCCGACCAAGGGTCGACCGGCTTGCTGACAGGCCGGCGCCCGGAATACGACGTGTCAGTCCTCCGATCCGTCGCCATCGTTCAGCCGTTCGCGCATTTCCTTGCCGGTCTTGAAGAACGGCACATATTTCTCGTCCACGTCGACCTTTTGTCCGGTGCGCGGGTTGCGTCCCGTGCGTGCCGGCCGGTTCTTGACCGAGAACGCTCCGAAGCCGCGCAATTCGACCCGGTTTCCGTTTCGAAGGGCGTTGGTGACCTCGTCGAGAATGGCGTTGACGATGTTTTCCACGTCACGCTGGTAGAGATGCGGATTCTGTTCGGCAATCCGCTGCACCAGTTCCGACTTGATCATTACCGTCCCCCAGGGCCATTGCTTGCGTCCGACGCGTCTTGAGCGTGCCAAACGGATACCAGACCGTCAAGCGCAACGCCTTCCCCGACAAGCGTTTTGGCGCCGCCGAGAACTCCGAGAACAGTTTCGCCGATCCCCTGACCGATGGCATGAGACATACGGGCGGTGAACGGCAGGGCGTCATATTCCTCCGGAACGGCCCAAGTGATCACGGGGAGATCGGAGGAGATATCGTGCTCCGCTCGCAGCCACGCCTGCGCGGTGTCCTGTCCGCCGATCGAGTCCACCAGACCGAGCCGCCGGGCGCGTTCGCCGGAGAAGATGCCGCCCTGGGCAACCTTTCGTACTTCTTCATCGCTCATCTTCCGGCGTTCCGCGACGCGTCCGAAGAACCAGCTGTAGCTGTCGTCGATCACATCCTGGAGGTTTTCACGCGCGGCCTCGGGCGTGTCGGAAAAGAAGTTCGGCTCGGCTTTCAGCGGACCGGAGCGTACCACGTCGACCTTCACGCCGAGGGAATCGAGCAGGCCCTTGATATTGCCGAATTGAATGTAAACGCCGATGGCGCCGGTCAGCGACGTATGCCGCGCGACGATATGGTCGGCGGCAATGGCGGTCATGTATCCGGCCGAGGCGCCCAGCGTTCCGATCGTGGCGACAACCGGCTTCTTTTCGGCGAGATCCCGAAGCTTCTGGTAAAGCGCCTCGCCGCCTACGGTCGAACCGCCCGGCGAGTCTATGTCGATGATCACCGCCTTGACGGCGTCGTTTTCGGCAAGGGACTCAATCAGTGACAGCCGTCGCCGGTCGTCGACGATCACCCCCTCGACGGAAACGCGAGCAATATGCGCGGAGCGCTTGGACAAGGACCCGAAACCGCCGCCCCAGCCGACCAGTCCTGCAAGGGCGGCAATGGTGACGAGGAAGGCGGCGACCCGCCAGAACGTCACCTTGCGGCGCAGGCGACGGCGGTCGACGATGGCGTCGGCATCAAGGGACATGGACAGGAAGCCTTCTCTCTGGTCGTCGGGGACCTTATCGCTACATGCCTGCGCCCCGGATGGAAAGCCCGTAAGCGGTCAGAACGCATATTCCTGTTCGCTTGAGCCGGTGTAGGACGTTGATTGCATGCTCTTTATCAGAAGGCTAAAGGGATAGGACCAGTTTTTCGAAAGGAGAGTTGCAAGCAACATGTCCGCGATCACCCTCGCCACCTTGAACCGGTTCAAAGCCGACCGAAAACGGTTCTCCATGCTGACCGCCTATGATGCGTCCTTCGCGGCCGCGGCTGCCCGTGCCGGGGTTGCGTCGGTGCTGGTTGGCGACAGCCTGGGCATGGTCGTTCAGGGCGGCGATTCGACCGTATCGGTCACCATCGAGAACATGGCGTATCATACCGCCTGCGTGGCACGGGGCATTGCGGGATCCAAGGACGTAGCCCCCCTGATCGTCGCCGACCTCCCGCTTGGGACCTATTATACGCCGGAGGCCGCCGGCGAGAGTGCGGCCACGCTGATGCGGGCGGGTGCCAACGTCGTCAAGCTCGAGGGTGGTGCCTGGCTGGCCGACACCGTCCGCTTCCTTACGGAACGCGGCGTGCCCGTGTGCGCGCATCTGGGTCTGACGCCGCAAACGGCGGACATGCTCGGCGGCTACAAGGTTCAGGGGCGCGACGAGACGGCGGCCCGCCGGATTCGCGATGATGCTGCCGCCCTGGAAGCGGCCGGCGCGCGCTTGATGGTGCTGGAATGCGTTCCGAACGCGGTTGGCGCGGCGGTCGCCTCCGCACTGTCCATCCCCGTGATCGGGATCGGGGCGGGGCCCGGGACGGATGCCCAAGTGCTGGTGATGCATGACATGCTGGGGGTATCGCAAGGCCGCAAGCCACGTTTCGTCAAGGACTACATGGCGCAGGCATGCGGTGTCGAGGAGGCGTTTCGTGCCTTTGCCGAGGAGGTCGAGAGCGGTGACTATCCCGCGCCCGAACATTGCTACGGGTAGCGGCCGTCCAATTGATCCTTCAATAAAAAAGCAACGGTGTTGGCGGTCAAGATGGCGTCGGCACCGTTGCTCTGAGTCTTGCATTAAGAATGATGATCATTTTCCGCATGACAGCGACGAGAGCGACTTTTGATGGTTTTCCATTTGTCTTGAGGCGTGTGTAGAAGCCTTTCATGGTGGGGTCGAAGCGAATGGCTGGCAGAGCTGCGATATAGAGAGCGTCTCGGATTTGCCGTCTTCCACCGGAGATCATGCGTTTTCCGCGCATCAGGCCGCTGTCCCTGTTGAGTGGAGCTACACCGACAAGCTTGGCGATCTGGCCCTTGGTCAAGGTGCCCAGTTCAGGCAGGTCGGCGAGCAGGAAACAGGCAGTTTTCAGACCGATCCCCTTGAGGGACATGAGGACTTCCGCCTTTTTGGCGAGATCTGGATCCGACTCGATGCAAAGCTGCATGTCCTCGGTGACAGCTTGGCGCTGGTCGCTCAGGAAGCGCAGGCTTTCCTCAATCAGGACTTTCGTCTTGCCGGTCAGTTTTTCCCTGCGGTTCTTTTCCTGAACAATCATGTGGGCCAGTTGTCGGTACCTTTGAACCAGCTCCTTGAGCAGGGATTGAGCCGGGGACCTGGGATCCAGCAGGCGCGTCTCAAGGCGCCGGCCATAGTCGGCCAGAATGAAGGCGTCGATCCTGTCGGTCTTGGAGAGCTGTCCGCACGCACGAGCAAATTGCCTGACCTGCTTGGCATTGATCTTGGCAACAGGCATCCGGGCCGCCAAAAGGCTTGCCTCAACAGCACGCTCATAGCCTCCGGTCGGCTCCAGGATAAGGCGCTCTATCCCCTTGAACCTACCAAGAAGGGCCAGAAAGGCACCAATCCCCTCATCTGTGTTGGCGAAGGTTGCGTGCTCTTCATCTGGCAAAATGCAAAGGTCAAATGAGGATTTTGATATGTCGATGCCGACAAAACGATTCGCATAAGGCATGGCTTGGTCTCCCTTATACGCGAGCGCGAAGCTCTCTCAACGGTTCGACGAAGCCACTGCGCACGAAGGGTTTTGCTTTTTTGCGAACGTGAAGTTCATCCCCGGAAGGGCTCAACCACTTCGTACGCCGCCATCGAGGTAAGGCCATACCTCAATGACAAAGAGGCCGGAGCATCTAACCATGCTCCGGCCTCTCAATGTGTAAGCCCGGCCATTTGGCCGGGCTTTCGTTTTTCTCATGCAGCGTGCCGCAAAAGGCGGATCAATCGTCGGTGTCCGTGTCGGTGTCGCGGACCTTGTTGAGGGCCGCACCGAGAATGTCGCCGAGCGATGCGCCGGAGTCCGACGAACCGTACTGCGCGACGGCTTCCTTTTCCTCGGCGATTTCCAGCGCCTTGATGGAGGCGGTGACGCGGCGGGTCTTCTTGTCGAACTGCGTGATGCGGGCGTCGAACTTCTCGCCGACCGAGAAACGCTCGGGGCGCTGCTCTGAACGCTCGCGGGCCAGATCGGCGCGACGAATGAAGGTGGTGATGTCGGAATCCGTGATCTTGGCTTCCAGACCGCCGTCCTTCACCTCGAGAACCTCACAGGTCACGATGGCGCCCTTGCGCAGCTCGCCGGCAGCCGCTGTATCGAACGGATCGCCGCCCAACTGCTTGATGCCGAGCGAAATCCGCTCCTTGTCCATGTCAACGTCGAGCACCTGAGCGCGAACCATGTCGCCCTTCTTGTACTCTTCGATGACCTGCTCGCCCGGACGGTTCCAGTCCAGGTCCGACAGGTGCACCATGCCGTCGACGTCGCCGTCCAGGCCGATGAACAGACCGAATTCGGTCTTGTTCTTCACCTCGCCCTCGACCTCGGTTCCCGTCGGGAACTTCTCGGCAAAGGCTTCCCACGGGTTCTGAAGCGTCTGCTTCAGGCCAAGCGAGATACGACGCTTCACCGGATCGACCTCGAGGATCATCACTTCCACTTCCTGCGAGGTGGAAACGATCTTGCCCGGATGGACGTTCTTCTTGGTCCAGGACATTTCGGAAACGTGGATCAGGCCTTCGATGCCCGGCTCCAGTTCCACGAATGCGCCGTAGTCGGTGATGTTGGTCACGCGGCCGGTGAACTTGGCGTCGACCGGGTACTTGGCCTCGATGCCGTCCCACGGATCGGCTTCGAGCTGCTTCATGCCCAGCGAGATCCGGTGCGTTTCCTGGTTCACGCGGATGATCTGGACCTTGACGGTCTGACCGATCGCGAGAACCTCGCTCGGATGATTGATGCGACGCCATGCGATATCGGTGACATGCAGCAGACCGTCGATGCCGCCGAGGTCCACGAACGCACCGTAATCGGTGATGTTCTTGACCACGCCTTCCATGACCTGGCCTTCCTCGAGGCTCTGAACCAGTTCCGAACGCTGTTCGGCGCGGGTTTCTTCCAGGACGACACGACGGGAGACGACGATGTTGCCGCGGCGCTTGTCCATCTTGAGGATCTGGAAGGGCTGCGGCGTGTGCATCAGCGGCTGGACATCGCGCACGGGGCGGATGTCGACCTGGCTGCGCGGAAGGAAGGCCACGGCACCGTCGAGGTCGACGGTGAAGCCACCCTTGACCTGATTGAAGATGTGGCCGCTGACCTTCTCGTTCGCCTCGAATGCGGCTTCGAGACGGATCCAGCTTTCCTCGCGGCGCGCCTTGTCGCGCGACAGCACGGCCTCGCCGAGCGCATTCTCGACGCGCTCAAGGTAAACTTCAACGGTATCGCCGACGGACACGCCGGCATCGTCGCCATCGCGACCCTTGATGCCGAATTCCTTCAGCTGGATGCGACCCTCGACCTTGAGGCCGACGTCGATAACCGCAAGGTCTTTCTCGATCGCGACAACCTTGCCGGTGACAACGGAGCCTTCCTGCAGCTCCGTCTCTTCGAAGCTCTGCTCCAAGAGAGCGGCAAATTCATCGCGAGTGGGGTTCAAACTGTTCATCGAAACTCCTGGCAGCCAAGTCTGGCTCGTCGCCGGCGGGTTTGTGGTGTCGGTCAGTCCTGATTGCCACCCGGCACCGCGCCGGTTCGGCGTCGATGCGATCGCAGTGCCTGCCCGGTCTCTGGGTGGCGATTGCGAGCCGGCGAAGCGGGGGCCTCAGGACCTGGGCTTCCTGTTCAGTCGTATGCAAGGCGAGCCGTGCAGCTGCAATCGATCTCAAGAATCCGGCGCCTCGCGCACGACGCTTAAGCGATGCTGCCACGCAGAAAACGCCAACGCCGTGTCCGCCTACCTTGCGTACACGTTGTCGACGATATCCACAGCCGCCTTGAACGCCGTTTCTATATCCATTTCCGACGTGTCGAGCAAGTGCGCATCGTCGGCAAGTTTCAGCGGCCCCACGGTGCGGGCCGCATCGCGGGCGTCGCGACGTTCCAGATCGGCCTGGACGGTCTCCAGCGTGGCCTCGACGCCCTTCGACTGAAGCTCGGCGGTGCGCCGCCTTGCGCGCTCGTTCGCCGAGGCCGTGCAATAGAGTTTCACCGTGGCGTCGGGACACACGACCGTGCCGATGTCGCGTCCGTCGAGCACGGCGCCCGGCGGTGCCATCGCGAAGGCACGCTGCAGCCGCACCAACTCCTGACGCAGGCCTGGCAGGATCGCGATCCGCGAAGCGGCTTCGCCGATTTCATGCGCCGACAGGACGTCGCGGTCGAGAGCGCCGAGGTCGAGATTGCGCGCCGTGGCGACCGCGACTGCTTCGTCCCCCAAAGGCAGCCCGCGGGCCAGAAGGGCGGCGGCAACCGCCCGGTAGGTGAGGCCGGTGTCGAGGTGGCGCAGGCCGAAGTGGGCGGCGATTCGACGCGCCAGCGTGCCCTTGCCGGACGCTGCCGGTCCGTCGATTGCGATGATCATGCCGCGTTCTCCCCGAGTGGTGCCAGCGATGCGCCAAGGTCTGCGAACAGGGACAGGAAAGTGGGAAAGCTCGTTGCGATCACGCCGGCATCGTCGACGCTTACGGGATCATCTGCGCCCATGCCGAGCACCAGGAAGGTCATCGCGATGCGGTGATCGAGGTGGGTAACGACGGTGCCGCCCCCGATCGGCCCCTGCCGTCCGTGGACCGTGAGCGAACTGTCTCCTTCCTCGCAGACGATGCGGTTGGCCGCGAGGCCGGCGGCGACGGCGGCAAGGCGATCGCATTCCTTGACGCGCAGTTCCTCAAGGCCGCGCATCACGGTCGTCCCTTGCGCGAAGGCGGCCGCGACGGCGAGCACCGGATACTCGTCGATCATCGAGGGCGCGCGTTCGGACGGAACCTCGATCCCCGTCAGCCGGGAGTGTTTCGCGCGAATGTCGCCGAGCTGCTCGCCGCCTGTCTCGCGGATGTTTTCGATGGTGAGGTCGGCACCCATCTCCTGCAGCGTCTTGAAGAGACCGGTGCGGTGCTCATTGAGCAGGACATCCGCCACGGTGACATCCGATCCTGGTGTGATCAGCGCGGCGACGATCGGGAAGGCCGCGGACGACGGGTCGCACGGCACCGTGATCTCCTGTGGCGCAAGCGTCGCGGGACCGGTGAGCGAGATGACCCGGGCGCCGTCGGCATCGATCTCCACCGAGATGTCGGCGCCGAAGCCCGCGAGCATGCGCTCGGTGTGGTCGCGGGTGGCGACCGGTTCGATCACGGTCGTTTGTCCGGGCGTGTTGAGGCCGGCCAGGAGCACGGCCGATTTCACCTGCGCGGAGGGCACCGGAACGCGATAGGTGATCGGGGCTGCTGTCGATGCACCGCGGATGGAAAGCGGCAGGCGGTCGCCCTGCCGTGCAACGACCAGGGCCCCCATCTGGCGCAGCGGGTCCAGCACCCGGCCCATCGGCCGGCGGGACAGCGACGCGTCGCCGGTGAAGGTGGTGGCGATCGGATGGGTGCCCGCAAGGCCGAGCGCCAGGCGAACCCCTGTGCCGGCATTGCCGTAATCGATGATGCCGTCAGGTTCCATCAGGCCGCCGACGCCCACGCCGTCGATGCACCATGTGCCGTCTTCGCCGCGTTCGATCCGCGCTCCGAAAGCGCGCATGGCTGCGGCCGTGTTCAGCACGTCTTCGGATTCGAGCAGGCCGCTGATGGTGGTGCGACCGACGGCAAGCGCCCCAAGCATCAGGGCGCGATGGGAAATCGACTTGTCGCCCGGCACCGTCACGCGGCCGGAAAGACGGGATCCGGCGCGGGCCGTATAGGGGGTTGCGGGAAGCTGTTGGGACATGTTGGAATTCCGGATCTTCAAGCCGAGTGTTGCACGGCAACGTCCTACCATGCCGGATGCGATCCGTCACCGTGGCGCTTGGGTGCGAAGACCGGCGCTTTGCGGGCCTTTCGCCCACCGTCACAAACCGTTTGACGAAGCAGGTCGGATTAGGCTTTGACAGATCGACGGGCAGTCTTTATGCGAACGCCCGATTATCAAAGAACAAGGGTTGAAACCGTGGCAAAACCCGAACTTGGCACAAAACGGCTGTGCAGCGGATGCGGGTCGAAATTCTACGACCTGAACCGCGATCCGATTACCTGTCCGAAATGCGGCACCGTCTTTATCCTGGCCCAGTCCGTGCGTCCCAAAAAGGCGGCAAAGGCAGCGGTCGTCGAGGACGATGAAGAGGCGAAGGAGGACGAAGGCGCCGAGATCGTCAGCCTGGAAGAGGCGGATGCGGAGACGGAAGGCGATTCAAGCGTCTCGCTCGACGATGATGATGACGAGGAAGTCGAGGACAGCAGTTCAAGCGATGACGTTTTCATCGACGATGAGGACGAGGAAGACGCCAATGTGCCGGGCATTGTGGTCGAGCGTGATGACGAGGACACAGACCGATAGGCCGGCGCCTCGCTGGCCTGCCGGGCGTGGCGCGGTTGTCCACAGCTGTCAAGCGGCGGAATGCGGCGATTGTCCGGGCGGCCGATTATTCCGCTTGACTTGAGGGGCGGAAGACGTATTTTCCGCCCGCACCGGCCAAGGCGACCCCAATCGCCGACACGCCGCAAGGCTCCAGCCACCGCCGACCGTGTCGGCCGCCGCAAGAGCTTCGAAATCTGGAAGACGGGGCCATAGCTCAGTTGGGAGAGCGCTTGAATGGCATTCAAGAGGTCGGCGGTTCGATTCCGCCTGGCTCCACCAGTTTTCCCCCTTCGCCAGCCGTATTGTACGGCGGCATTCCCCTGACACATAGCGGCCTTTTTGCCTGATCTGGTTCGGTCCCTTGGATGGACGCCGACCTGTTGTCGCGCCATGCGCAGGCCTACAGGCTGTCGAACCACGTGCCGTCGACCGTCACCTCCTCGATCATCCGCGTCGCGACGCCGAGTTCGTATTGCTTGAGCAGGTCGCACAGCCGTTCGCCGTCGATGAGATCGATGGCGATGGCGCCGTCGCGTGTTGCCTCCTCCGAGGCCTGGCTGGTGAAGGCGCCGGTGGTGATGAAGAGACCCTTGTCGGCGCGGCCCTGAAGCGCGCCGCGAAAATCGCGGATTTCCTTGGAGCCGACGCTGCCCTTCCAGCGCTTGCACTGGAAATAGACCTGGAAGGAGACGAGGTTGACGCGCAGCACGCCGACGCCGTCGATGCCGCCGTCTCCGGTCTTGCCGCGCACCTCGACCTTGATGAAACCGGCCTCGCGCAACAGCCGCTGCGACAACCGCTCGAAGGCGGACGGGTCCATCCCGCGCAGGGTGTCGAGCAGGACGGCCTTCCAGTCGCCGATGCTGTCCGGCTCCACGTCGGGATCGATGTCCGGCGTTTGCGGAGGCGGGGTCTCCGCGTCGGCTTGCCTGGCGGCCTGCCGCTTGACACGCGCGCGCTCGCGTTCCTCCGCGTTGACCGTCATCTGGATCGCCCGGGTCTCTTCGAGAGTGGCGATCTTCTCGCCCGCGTCCGTCAACGCCCAGATGCCACGGGCGGAGTTCACCAGCGCGCCGCCGCGCTTCAGATAGGTGCGTGCCCAGGAGAGATAATAGGCGACCTTGATGCGTCCGGCGCTGCCGGGGATCTCATGGGCCTGTTCTTCCTCCGTGACGCCTTCCATCTCGATAACTTTTTCGTCGAGTTCATGGATGGAGGCGGAGCCGCCGATCTCGCGCAAGGCGTCCAGCGTGGCGAGCATCATGCCGGGCAGGTCGGGCAGGCCTTCGGGTTCGATGACAAAACGTCGGGTCATCGCGATGTCTTTGTCGTTTCGGAGCCGCGCTTTGCCGATTTCATTGCCTCGACGATCTCCATCGTTTCGACCGAAACGCGGGTGACGCAGGCGATCAGGTCGATCACCTTTTCCTTGTAGTCGGCGAAGCGGTAGGTGTTGAACTTCTCGCGGATGGTCGGGTCTCTCGGCGTCTTCTCCTTGTATTGATCGAGGATCCACTCGATCCCGGAGCGGTTGCCGAGCTTGTAGTCCCAGACCTGCGGCGGGATGCCGGCAAGCGTCGTTTCGCTGTCGATGCGAATGATGCCGTTGTCCTTGTCGGCCTTGAGGATCGTCTTCGGCGCAACGCCCGCCTCGCGCGCCGCCTCGTCCGCCACGTCCGTGCGCGAGATCGGCCAGGGCTCGACCTCCTCATAGCCGATGTGCAGCTCCATCAGCCGCTTGCCCCAGTCCGCCCAGGCCCAGAAGTCGGGATAGAACGGGATGCGCGGGAACTCGCGCTTCAGGTTGAGCGCATATTTCTCGCGGTAGACGGGATCGTGCAGCACGCCGTAGACGTAATGGAAGATCGCTTCCCTGGTGAGCTCGCGCGCTTCTTTTTCCTTGATGGGGAGATGTCGCGACGCGATCGATGGGGGTGTTGCGTCTGCCTCCAGCGCGCGTGGCTCACCCCCCTCTGCCCTGCCGGGCATCTCCCCCTCATGGGGGGAGATCGAAGTGTCGCGGACGTCGTCCTCGCCGCCGCCGCCGCGATCTGGGCGCAGACGGCCGGTCTTGCCATAGGCCTTGTGGAACCTGTTCAGCGCCCAGTCGGTGATGTTGTCGACGCGGTCTCCAGTCGAGGTGTAGCGGTAGATTGGTAATTGTTGTGTACCGCCTGAGGCCGGACTAACAAAATTGAGATCGGGAATGAGATCAACAGATAAACAAAAATATGGCTTTCCGCTCGAATCGCCCATAATCGCAATTGCTTTATTTGACGAGCGTTTAGATTTCCAGAATTGTGCGTTGAGATAGTTCATTCCAATAAAGTCTTCATCTCTATATATGTGCCTGCGACAGAATGGCCTGTATGATGATTCATGAATATATTCTGAACTATATTCCTTTTTCTTATTTTTCGACAAAAGTATTTCTAGCTCTCGATCCCATTTTATGTTTTCTTTTAAATAAGATTCTTCAAAACGACGGCGACGTTCATATGTAATTACAAAATGTTCCATTTTTTCTTTTAGCTGTTCCTTTGAAAGGCTATAAACCCATTCATCTCGGAAAGTCCCGATCCCTCTTCCGTAAAATTTGAATATTGCGCGTTCATTTTTGTGGTTTTTGTTTTTTTTAGTTGCTTCATCGCATGTAGCAATGAGGTTGTCCCAATCGTTTTCCGTTTGGTTGACCCAGTTGCCCTTCTTGTCCGGATCGATGCGGTCGAAGGACATCGTGGAGAGTTTGGCGGACGCGAGGAAGGCGAGCTTGTCTTCCGCCGTGTCGAATTCCGGGCGGCGGGCGTAGAAGATCTTGCAGCCCTGCTGCCGGCGGCGCTTGACGAAGAAGGAGATCGCCACGCCCGTCTGGATGCCGAAGACATTGTGCTTCGTTCCGGAAAGCTTCGGATTGGCGCGTACGTCGCCGCCGAGATCGACCACATAGATCTCGTTGAACTCCTCCTCCACCGACTTGCGGAACCCGTCGAAGGTGCGGCTTTCGATGAAGGAGCGGTTGGTGATGAAGGCGAGAACGCCGTCGTCGTGCATACGGTCCGAGGCCCAGCGGAAGAAGCGCGAATACATGTCGTAAATTGCAATCTTGTTTTGTGCTGAACTGGCTGTTCCGTAGGTTTCGCGAATACGATCATCGATCCGTTTATAAGCGCGGTTCGCATTACGCATGTTAAAGTTTTCTTGCCATGCATTGTATGGTGGATTGCCTACGACGACAGAAATCTTGCGCTTGTTCTGGCGCTTGACGCGCTCGATGTTCTCGTCCGACAGCGCGGCGAACATGTCGTGCTGGTGGCCGGCGCGGATGCCCAGGCCTTCCACATTATCCAGCGTGTCGACGAAGCACAGGTTCGGAAATTCCGCGAACTGGCCCGAGATCGCCTGATAGCTCGCCTCGATGTTCAGGTTGGCGACGTAATAGGGCAGGATCGCCACTTCATTGGCGTGCAGCTCGTTCTTGTATTTATGCGCGAGCTTGCGCGGATCGCCGCGAAAATACTCCAGCAACTCGCAGATGAAGGTGCCGGTGCCCGTCGCCGGATCGAGGATCTCGACATGCTCGTCGACGAGGTTTCGGCCGAAATGCGTCTCGCACAGCCAGTCGGCGCCCTGGATCATGAATTTGACGATCTCGTTCGGCGTGTAGACCACGCCGAGCCGGTCGGCCTTCTTCGTGTCGTAGACCTTGTAGAAATTCTCGTAGATGACCTTGAGAAACGTCTGCTTTTCCGAGTGGTTGGTGATCTGCGCCGCATTGGCGCGGATCGCGGCGTAATAGGGCTCCAGCCCTTTCAGGGTTTCCCGTTTGACCGCGCCGGTGAAGAACTTGCCCTCAAGCGCGTAGAGTTCCTTGGCGATGTTGTTTTCGTGATGGAAGTCGCTCTCGTTGAAGACGTGGGAGAAGATCTCTTCCGTGAGGATGTGCTGGATCAGCATCTCCCGCACGTCGGCCTCGCCGAGTGCCGGATTGATCGTGTCCTTGCAGTGGGCGAGAAACTTGTCGGCCTCGGCCTTGAAGGCGGAATTGTCTGAATAGGCGGTGTTGATGCGCGCGCGCAGCGCGTCGAGAACAGTGGGAAGATCCGCCTTGAATATCTCCACGGCCTTGCGGAATTCGGCGATCTCGGCGCGCTCGTAGGAAAAGAACAGGGCAACCAGCCGGAGCAGGGCCTCCGTGTCCGTCATGTCGGCGCGCATCACCTCCTGACGGTTTTGCCAGAGCACCGCCGTTTCGGAGTTCTCGAAGATGATGTTGTCCTGCGGATAGCCCTTGGCGAGCTTCTTTCGAATCTCCTCGTCGAGATCGTCCTTGGTGTCCTTGGCTTCCCAGTAGCCAAGCGGAACGCGAATGTCGTGCAGCACCGTGCCGTCGGGATAGACGGTCGTCTTCATGCCGGTCTGAAAGGGAAACTCTTCCAGGAAGACCAGCCGCATCGATGCCGCCCATGTATCGAGCAGACGGCGGAAGGCCGGGCGAATGACCTGCTCGTTGGTAAGGCCGGACATTTTCCGAAGCCGGTCGATCTCGCTCAGGTACTGGTTGACGAGTTGCTGGCTCATGAATCGGGATTTTTCGGGCTGGGGATATCGAAGGTTGCGGAAAGCCGACTCGCGCAATGACTGCCACCGGAAGGTTTCCAGCGGTCGATGAAGGCGTCGATGGGGATGGAATCGTTGGACATGAACGGCTTTGAATTCTGAGAAGGACACGCAATGCGCCATCTAGCGCTGGTCTTTCGTGCAAAATCAACCGGGGAGGGTGGTGTGTGCGCCTGCGTGACGGGCGTTCCGGAACAAACCCACGACACAAACGAAAAAAGCTCCGGCGAACCGGAGCTTTTTCGACAGTCTGGACCCAATTGGCAAGATCCAGCATCGGAATCTGGTGCCCAGGAGAGGACTCGAACCTCCACGCCCTTTCGAGCACTAGCACCTGAAGCTAGCGCGTCTACCAATTCCGCCACCTGGGCTCGTGAGGAGCGCTTGTAAGAGCCGGGGCGGACCTTGTCAACGGGCGTTTTGCCCACATATGCGGTTCGTGCACAACTGCCCTTCACAGACGCGGGCGCAAGGGCTATGAGACCGTAACACGCTCGCGCGCCGCGCGGGGAAGATCACGTCCGGCAAGGGAGCGACTGGCATGACAACCGACTCCGGTTCATCCGCTCTGAATGGCAAGCTCGTCACCGTTTTCGGCGGCTCGGGGTTTCTCGGGCGCCACGTCGTGCGCGCACTGGCGCGCCGCGGCTATCGGGTGCGCGTCGCCGTGCGCCGGCCGGATCTCGCCGAACACGTGCAGCCGCTCGGCGCTGTCGGCCAGATCATGCCGGTCCAGGCCAACCTGCGCCATCGCTGGTCGGTCGACCGTGCCGTGCAGGGCGCCGACGCCGTGGTCAATCTTGTCGGCATTCTCTATGAGGCTGGCGCCCAGTCCTTCGATGCCGTGCAGACCTTCGGCCCGCGTGCCGTCGCCGAAGCCGCGCGCGCCGAAGGCATCGACACGGTCGTCCATGTGTCCGCCATCGGTGCCGATCCAGAATCGCCCTCCGTCTATGGTCGCTCCAAGGCAATGGGCGAGGCCGGCGTCTTCGAGACGATGCCCGATGCGGTCGTGTTTCGCCCTTCCATAGTGTTCGGGCCGGAAGACGGCTTTTTCAACCGCTTCGCGTCCATGGCGCGGATGTCGCCTGCATTGCCGCTGGTCGGCGGCGGCGTGACGCGTTTCCAGCCCGTCTTCGTCGGCGATGTCGCGGAGGCCGTCGCCATGGCGGTGGACGGCAAGACCGCGCGCGGCACGATCTATGAACTCGGCGGCCCCCAGATGAAGACCTTCAGGGAGTGTCTGGAGCTGATGCTTCAGATCATCCGCCGCAAGCGTCTGCTGGTCACGCTGCCGTTCTCCGTGGCGCGCATCCAGGCAAGCGTTCTGCAACTTCTGCCCAATCCGTTGCTCACCGTCGATCAGGTCGAACTCCTGAAGTCCGACAATGTGGTTTCGGATGACGCGATCGCGGAAGGACGCACGCTGGACGGGCTTGGCATCGAGGCGCGCACGCTGATGGCGATTCTGCCGACCTATCTCGAGCGGTTTCGCGAGCACGGTCAGTACGACGCCCACCGCGCCGCCTGATCGTCCGCTTCCCCGTCCGCCCGCATGCCGGCGCTGTCCGTCAACCGGTGAAATACAGTCCCGCAAAGCCGGCCAGCCCCACGGCGATGCGCCACCACGCGAAGGCCGCGAAGCCGTGCTTGCTGACGAAGTCGAGCAGGCCGCGCACGACGAAGACCGCGGTGATGAAGGCGGCGACGAAGCCCACCCCGATCACGGCGGCATCGTCCATGGACAGGATGTTGCGGTTTTTGAAGAGATCGTAGGCGAAGGCACCCGCCATCGTCGGCATCGCCAGGAAGAACGAAAATTCCGCCGCCGAGCGCTTGTCCGTTCCCATCAGGAGCGCGCCTGCGATGGTGGCTCCGGAGCGCGAAACGCCCGGCACCATGGCCAGCGTCTGGCAAAAGCCGATGGCGAGGCACAGCCACAGCGGGTAGTCCATCGCGTCATGGAAACGCGGCTTCAGCGGCATCTTGTCGATGGCGAGCAGGATCACGCCGCCAATGACGAGCGTTGTGCAGATCAGCGCCGGCGATTCAAACAGAACCGTCTTGATGAAGCCATGCAGCATGACGCCGATGACCGCGGCCGGCAGAAAAGCGATAAAAACACCGGCGACGAAGCGCCGTGCCTGCGCCTGGTGCGGCAGGGCGACGGCGATCGCGATGAGCCGATGCGCATAGACGGTGAGGATCGCGAGGATCGCGCCGAGCTGGATCAGGACCTCGAATGTCTTGCCTGTGCTCTGGAATCCGATGAAATGTCCGAGCAACAGGATGTGTCCGGTCGAGGAGACGGGAATGAACTCCGTCAGGCCTTCGACGAGGCCGAGGATTAGCGCGCCAATGAGGGTTTCCGATTGCATGGACAAGGGTCTCCGATCAGGTCCCGACGGGACGGAAATGCTGCGTTGTATCGCGCTGGCTGCGGGCGTATACGGGGGCGCGCCGGGGGGCGCCCGATGCGTTCTCGCATCGTTTGATTAACCCTAAGCAGTTACAATCCTGTTATGCTGGTTCTCTATCGCCATCCCTTTTCCCCTGCATCGCGTTTTCTTCAGCTTGTGCTGAGTGAATACGGCGCGAAGGTGGAGCTCGTGACGGAACGCCCTTGGGAGCGCCGCCGCGATTTTCTGATGCTCAATCCGGCGGGAACGGTGCCGGTCCTGCGCGAAAACGACGGGCCGCCGGTGTCCGGCGCCTTCGCGATCATGGAGTATCTCGATGAAACGCGCGGCTATGCGGTTGGCGACCGCCGGCTGATGCCCGATCATCCCGACGCGCGCGCGGAAACGCGTCGGCTGGTCGATTGGGCTGTGAACAAGCTCGACGGCGATGTGGTCGGCCCCTTCGTGCGCGAGCGCATCTACAAGCAGGAGATGCCGTCTTCGATGGGTGGCGGGTCGCCGGATTCCGCAGTGTTGAGGGCTGCGCGCTCCAACATCGGACATCATTTGCGCTACTTTGGCTATCTCGCGGCGTCGCGGAACTGGCTTGCAGGCGAGCGATTGAGTTTCGCCGATTTCGCAGTGGCCGCGGAATTGTCCTGTGCCGACTATCTGGGTGAGGTGCCATGGGCGGAGGAGGAAAACGTGAAGGCCTGGTACGCGCGGATCAAGTCGCGTCCAAGCTTTCGTCCGCTTCTGGCGGAAAAGATGCTGGGCATGCCGCCAGCCCCGAGCTACGCGGATCTCGACTTCTAGAAACGCAGGTATTGTCGGAAAAAGCCGCTGCGCGTGTGAAGACGAGCCTCTGCAAGAAGGCGGAGGAGCTCGGCTTCGACGCCTGCGCGATTGCCGAAGCCGATGCCATTCCCGAAGCGCCTGGGCGTCTCCGGCGATTTCTGGCGGATGGTCACCACGCGACGATGGACTGGATGGCGGAGACCGAAGAACGCCGTGGATTGCCACGCGCGCTGTGGCCGCAGGCAAGCCGGATCATCACGCTCGCCATGACCTATGCCGGCGAAGGGGATCCGCTCGCCGCTCTGGATGAGCCCACGGCCGCCTCGATATCGGTCTATGCTCGCAACCGGGACTATCACGACCTTGTCAAGGGCCGGCTCAAGGAGCTTGCCCAGCATCTTCTCGCACAGGCCCGCCGGCAGGGCGTGGAGGGTATGGTCAAGGTCTTCGTCGACACCGCGCCGGTAATGGAAAAGCCGCTGGCGCAGGCGTCCGGTCTCGGCTGGCAGGGCAAACACACCAATCTCGTGTCGCGCGATCTCGGCTCTTGGTTTTTCCTGGCCGAGATCTTCACCGACCTGCCGTTGCCGGTCGACGCGCCGGAGACGGATCATTGCGGTTCCTGCCGGGCCTGTCTGGATGTGTGTCCGACGCAGGCTTTCCCGACCGCCTACCGCCTCGATGCGCGCCGCTGTATCTCCTATCTCACGATCGAGCACAAAGGACCGATCCCCCATGAGTTTCGTGCGGCCATGGGGAACCGGATTTATGGCTGCGACGATTGCCTTGCCGCCTGTCCCTGGAACAAATTCGCGCAGACCGCGCGGGAGGCAAAGCTTCGGGCGCGCGAAGATCTTGTCGCCCCGCGACTGGCCGAGCTGCTCACGCTGGACGACGCGGGATTTCGCACCTTGTTCTCCGGGTCGCCGATCAAGCGGATCGGCCGCGACCGGTTCTTGCGCAATGTTCTGATCGCGGCGGGAAACTCTGGCGATCCCGCGTTGACGGAGCACATCGTCGCCTTGCTTGGCGACGGGAATGCTTTGGTCCGTGGTGCTGCCGTCTGGGCGCTTCGCCATCTCGTTCCGGCAGCGACCTTCAAGCGGCTGGCCGACCATCACGAACAGCGGGAAACGGATGGTGATGTCCGAGCGGAGTGGGTTGCCGCTCAACGCCAGTAGTCGGTGCCTTCCTTCTTGTATAGCCGCGCCAGCACCATCTTGTGCACTTCCGACGCGCCGTCGACCAGTCGTGCTGCACGTGCATAGCGGTAGATCCATTCGAGGATCGTGTCGGTGGAATAGCCGCGCGCACCATTGAGCTGGATCGCGGTATCGGCTGCCTGGTGCAGCGTGTCGGCAACATGGATCTTCGCCGAGGACACCTCCGCGCGGGCCTTGTCGCCCTGGTCAAGCATCCACGCGGCATGGAAGACCAGCAGGCGGCCGATCTGGATGTTGTGGGCCAGTTCGCCGAGCGCGAGCTGAACCGATTCCCGGTCGCCGAGCTTCGTGCCGAAGCCTTCGCGCTCGTTGACATAGGCCTGAGCGATCTCCATGCAGCGCTGGGCCAGCCCCAGCCAGCGCATGCAGTGGGTAAGCCGCGCCGGGCCGAGACGGGTCTGCGTCAACCGCAGGCCGTCGCCGATCTCCATCAACCGGTTCTCGTCCTTGATCTCCAGGCCGTCGAATTCCAGCTCGCAGACGCCGCCATGCTCGTCCGGGCCCATGTTGCCGATACGCCGAACGATCCGCCAGCCGGGTTGGTCGGCATGAAACAGGAAGCCTGTCAGGTGGCGCCGCTTTTCTTCCGGGTTCGGGTCGGTACGCGCCATCAGGATGAAGTGTTTCGCGACCGCCGCGCCGGAGATGTACCACTTGTGGCCAAAAATACGCCACGTATCGCCATGGCGCTCTGCACGGGTTCGGATCATGCCGGGGTCCGATCCGCCGCCCGGGTGCGGCTCCGTCATGGCGAAGGCGGAATTGGCCTCGCCGGCGGCGATCGGCTTCAGCCACCAGTTCTTTTGCGCCTGGGTTCCGACCGTTTCCAGCACCCGCATGTTGCCGTCGTCGGGCGCCGCGCAGTTGAAGCAGGACGGGCCGAAGATCGAACGGTTGGCCTCGGTGTAGAAGATGCTCTGTCCGACCATGGAAAGGCCGAGACCGCCATGGGTTTCCGGCAACTGCGGGTTCCACAGACCGGCGGCCCGCGCCTTCTTGCGGATGACGTCGCGCAGGTCCATGCGAATGTTTTCAAATTCGTTGTAGTTCGCAGGGTCACCTTCTAGCGGCTGGATGTGCTCGGCGACAAAGGCGCGCACCCTGTCGCGCAGATCCGCGTGGCGGGGGTCGATAGAAAAATCCATGGATGCAGTCCTCAGGCGAGAAGGTGGCCGCCGTCGACGGGAATCGCCGCACCGGTCATGAAACACGAGGCATCGCTCGCCAGCAGCAGGAAGGGGCCGTCCAGATCCTTCAATCGGCCAATGCGGCGCATGGGGATGGCCTTGATCATCTCCTTGCCGGTTTGGGTGTCGAAGAAGCCCTGGTTGATTTCCGTTTCGAAGTAGCCCGGCTCCAGTGCGTTGACGCGGATGTTGTGACGGGCAAACTCCAGCGCCAGCGCCCGGGTCATCTGGACAACGCCTGCCTTCGAAACAGCATAGGATGCCGTTCCGACACTGACGAATTCGCCGAGAATGGATGCGATGTTGACGATGTTTCCGGGCGTCTCGGTCTCACGCCAGTGGCGCGCGGCGGCAACCGCCATCAGCCAGACCCCGCGCAGGTTGACCGACATGACAGCATCGAAGTCTTCCGCCGTTTGGTCGATTGCCAGCCCGTTTCTTACGGTTCCCGCATTGTTGACAAGCACGTCGAGACCGCCGAGCGCGCTGACCGCATCCCTGACACACGCGTGGATCGCCGCGCCGTCGCTTACATCGAGGCCGATCGCCACTGCCTCCGGCGCACCCAGTTCCTTGAGAACGTCGACCAACGCTTCCAGCCGGTCCTTGCGCCGTGCGGCGACCGCGATCGACGCGCCGTTGCGTGCCGCGAGTTTGGCGAAATGCGCTCCCAGCCCGCTTGAACCCCCGGTGATCAGCAAACGCTGTCCCTTGAGCCCGGCTCCGAGATCCATGAAATGTTTTCCCTCTTCTCGTCCCGCCCGGCGCTCGCGCGTAATACGTCTGACAGTGCCGGGTCGTTGTTGTTGTCGGTGAAGAGACTAGCGCCGATCGCCGGGCGATTGAACCGGGCGTGTGGTCGCGGACCTTGTCTCAGGAGGTCAGGCGACCAAAGGTGTCGATCACGGCCTCATAGGTCGGGCGCTTGAACGGGATGACGAGCCCCGCAAGCTCGGATGCCCGCGCCCATCGCCATTCGCAGAATTCCGGGTTGTGGCCGTCGGGCGGATTGAGGATGTCGATCTCTGCTTCCTGCCCCTCGAAGCGGAAGGCGAACCATTTCTGTGTTTGTCCCCTGTAGCGCATGGTGCGTCGGTTTTTGGTCACTTCCGGCGGGTAGTCGTAGGAGACCCAGTTCGGCGCCTCGGCGATCAGACTTGCCGAGCGGATGGAGGTTTCCTCGTAGAGTTCGCGCCGGGCCGCTTCCAGCGGCGTTTCGCCCCTGTCGACCCCGCCCTGCGGCATTTGCCAGGCGTGGGTCTCGTCCGCGCCGGTGTCCGGGTGACGTTTGCCGATCCAGACGCGGCCGGCTGGATTGAGCAACATGATGCCAACGCAGGGACGATAAAGCTTTTGGGGGGTACTACTGGACATGAACATGCTCCGGATCGGTCTCGGTCTCATGTTGTGTCGTAAAGCATTTTCCGATCGTGTGAAAACGTCGGCCGCCAGGGAAATGCACGGAGAGCAGGCAGGGTCTTGTCCGCCGGACCGGGCCGCGCGCTCTTCAGCGGGCCGTTCGGTCGATGGACGCGCTCACGGGGATCAGTTGGAGACCGCGTTCGTCCAGATCCTTCGACCATTGCGCGAGAAGTTCGACTGTCACGGGAAGCGCGGTCGCGATGCCCACAGCAACGCCTTGTGCACGGGCGGTGCCTTCAAGCTGCAGCAGTCGGGCGGTGATGTCCTTTGGGCGCGGGACGTCGTCAATGACGAGATCCGAATGCGAAAACGGTGTGCGAAGACCGCTGGCCGTCGCCGTTGCAAGGCTTCGCGAGGACGAGCCGTCGTCGACGAACATCAGGCCCCGATCGGTAATCTCCGTCAGCAGCTTCTCCAGCGGCTCTTCCGCGGTGGTGAAGCGGGCGCCCATGTAGTTCATCACGCCAACATAGTTGGTCATTCTGCTGAGCAGCCAGGACAGGCGTTCGCCCATTTCGCGTGTGTTGTGGCTGACGAGCAACGTATGGGGCCCAGGGTCGTTGTCAGGGTAGTCGAATGGTTCCATCGGCAGTTGAAGAAGGAGTTCGTGGCCGTCGCGCCGGGCCCGCTGCATCCAGCGGTCGAGGCTGCCGCCATAGGGGGCGAAGGCCAGCGTAATCTCCGGCGGCAGTTCTTCGATCGCCGTTTGGGTGCCGGTTTGGGACAGGCCGAGGCCGCCGACGATGATCGCGATTTTGGGGATCGACGCGAATGACTGGCTGGCGGGCCTTGCGTAAACGTCGAGAGGGCGCAGGCCGCTGTCGGAGACCTTGGGCAGGGGGCCGTGCGGACCGGGTTCGGTAACCCTCGCATCGGCTCGAACCGACAGGCCGTTGGCAATGGCGCTGGCACCGTCGTCCGGACGGGATTCGGGAGCATCCGCGCCGGAAAGCGGCTTGGGCTCAAATCTGGGTCCGAGCGCCTGTTGGTCGGCGGCGTTTTCTGCAGTCGGATCCTGTGCGCCCTCCGGGAGGGATGGGCGAATCTCGACCACGCCGAAATCGCGCGAGGACAGGCCTTCCAGTGACCGTTCCAGTGGTACGGTTGCCGTCGGTTCCCCGCCGAGCGGGTCGTCGACGACGCCGATCCAGACAAGCCCTGTCGTAACCAGGACCGTCAGAAGGCTGGCGCCAATCAGTCCGAGGGGAAGATTGAAGTACTTGCGCTTGCCAAGCCCCAGCGGAGCCGACAGATCCTTCCCCGCCATGGTACCTCATGTGTTGTGTTCGACGGGCGTTCGCGGCGGCCACTCCCTACGGTCGCCGCGAACGGTCATTGGGTTTTTCAGTTCGGAATGCCGGCCTTCTGGTCGCCAACCGGTGGAAAGGCACTGTTCACCTGAACGCCGTTGAGCAGATCCAGTGCGAAGTTGAGCTGTGCGTCGTCCTTCGGGTCCGGCGGCACGTAGGCCTGGCTCCCGGAGCCTTCCTCGTCTTCGCCTTCGCCCTTCAGATGGCCGCGAAGTCCGGCCTCGCCTTCGGTTTCGACCTTGCCGCGCAGCTCCTCGGGAAGCTCCTGAAGGAACTCGATGTCCGGCGTGATGCCCTTGGCCTGGATCGAGACGCCGGATGGCGTGTAGTACCGTGCGGTGGTCAGCCGGATTGCGCCGTTTGCGCCGAGCGGAACGATGGTCTGCACCGATCCCTTGCCGAAGGAGCGGGTGCCGAGGATCGTAGCCCTGCGATGATCCTGAAGGGCGCCAGCCACAATCTCGGACGCGGATGCCGAACCGCCGTTGATCAGCGCGATTACGGGATACCCGTCCGCGAGGTCGCCGGAGCGAGCATTGTAGCGCTGGGTTTCATTGGAATCGCGACCGCGTGTCGAAACGATCTCGCCCTGCTTGAGGAAGCCGTCGGAAACCGCGATCGCCTGATCGAGAAGGCCGCCTGGGTTGTTGCGCAGGTCGAGCACGAAGCCCTTGAGCTTGTCCTCTCCGATCGTCTCCTTCAGCTCTTCGATGCTCGCCTGGACGCCGTCGAAGGTCTGCTCGCTGAACTGCGTGACGCGAACGTAGCCGATGTCGCCTTCCGCGCGATGGCGCACGGAGCGGATCCGGATGATGTCGCGCGTAATCGTTATGTTGAGCGGTTCGCTCACACCTTCGCGACGAACCGTCAGATCGATCCCGGTGTTGACCGGGCCGCGCATCTTCTCGACTGCTTCGGACAGTGTAAGTCCCTGGACCTGTTCGCCGTCGAGGTGGGTGATCAGGTCGCCCGCAAGCACCCCCGCCTGGAAGGCCGGTGTATCGTCGATCGGCGTGACGACCTTTACGAGGCCGTCTTCCATCGTGACCTCGATCCCAAGACCGCCGAATTCACCGCGGGTCTGCACCTGCATGTCCCGAAAGTGCTTGGGCGAGAGATAGCTCGAATGGGGGTCCAGCGAACTGAGCATGCCGTTGATCGCAGACTCGATCAAAGCCGCATCATCCGGGGTCTCGACATAGTCGGAGCGAACACGCTCGAACACGTCGCCGAACAGGTTGAGTTGCCGGTACGTGTCAGAAGCGGCTGCATTCGCCACTCCACTCACGCGCACGGGCATCTGGGACAGGGCCGTGACAGTTGCGCCACCAATGAGCGCACCGACCAGCAACAGGGAAGCTTTCCGAATCATCCGCGAACCTTTTCGTCTTCGGGCCGAACCCACCACGGGGTGGGATCGATCGAAATGCCGTCTTTCCTAAACTCTACGTAGAGCACCGGCTGGGGTGCTGACAGGTCGAGTGTCGCGGCGCTGGCGACCCGGGTTTCGCCCATGGCTGCCACCGGCTCTCCCGCAAGCACGAATTGACCCTGCTCCACACTGGTTCGATCCATTCCGGCAAGGAGCACATGATATCCGTCGCCGGCGTTCAGGATCAAGACCTGACCGTAGGAGCGGAACGGCCCGGCATAGACGACCCAGCCGTCGACGGGTGCCACGACCTGCGCACCGGTGCGTGTGGCAATCGAGCGTCCCCGGGTCTGTCCCCCGAAGCCGTCATCCATGCCGAAATCGCGCAAGGTCGTCCCGGTGACGGGAAGGTTCAGCTTTCCCTTGGCCTGCGCGAAGGAAATTGCCGGGGCAAGCCGCCCTGCATCGCTGAAGGGGTCTGCCGGAACCGTCTGTCCGTCACGCGCCTTGGTGGCGTTGCGGGCCGCCTCGGCGGCGGCGCGCGCACTGGCGATGTCTCGCTCCATGGTCGCGATCAGGTCCTTGAGGCTCTCGGCCTCGTTTGCCAGTTCCTCCGAACGGGACCGTTCTTTTGCAAGTTGCGCCTGCGTGGTCTCGCGTTCCTGCTTCTTGGAAGCGACAAGCAGTTCCACCCGGGCTTGTTCCTCGGTCAGGCGCCGTGCATCGGAGACCAGCCGGTCGCGCTCGGCAGCGCTGGATATGCGCAACTGGCGCAAGCTGGACAGGTCCCCGGCAAGTGCCTGGGCCTCGAGATGAATCTCGGGCATGACGGCGTTCAACAACAATGCGCTGCGCACGGCACCAAGCGCATCCTTCGGCCGGACGGCGAGCGCTGGCGGAGGGTGCTGGCCAATGCGCTGAAGCGCCGCCAGTACCTCGGACAGGACATCTTGACGTTCTGCCAATGATGCGCGCACCGCGTCCTCGTTTGTTCCAAGACGGCGCAACCTGTCTTCGGTCGCCGCCAGTTGCTCTTCGAGTTGCGTGACCCGTTGCGCCGTTCGCAACAGTTCCGCGTTGAGGGCTTTGCGGTCTCGCTCGATCGTACGGATCTCGCGGGCGATCGCGGCCTGTTTGTCCTCCGACAGCGTGAGATCCCGCGTCAGTGCGGAAAGCTCTTCTTCCCGCCGGGCCTTGCGTGTCGCAAGCGGTTGCTGTGCTGCGGACAATCCATCGGGATCCGTCGCTTCCCCGGCTCCCTCCTGCGCCGATGCATGCCCGGTGATCCCAGGCAAATTGCAAGGCGCGAGCGCGAGCCAAAGGGCAACGACCAGCGGTCCTGTCCGCAACATGATCGGCAGATACTTGCGCATTCACCACTCCGCCCGCTTTCGTGCGGCGGTCAAGCGCGGAGACCGCCAACAACGGGCATATCGTAACGGGGACCGAGACCGGTATTCCTCAAGGAACGAGAGTGCCTCAGTCTTCTTAACGAAACGTCAACCCTAACGAATGGTAAACCGTTAATCCCTGCCAACTCCCCAAAAAAGCTAAATGACAAATAGGGCGGAATACGGGCAGGGACCGGACGCTTGTCACGCGCGATGATAGGGATGACCGCTGGCGATCGTGATCGCCCGGTAGATCTGTTCTGCAAGAAGCACGCGGGCAATCTGGTGCGGCCAGGTCATCGGGCCGAACGCCAGCGTCACGCGTGCTGCTTCCAAAAGGGCGTTGCCGTGTCCGTCAGGACCACCTATGGCGAACACGATATCGCCTGTGCCGGCATCGCGCAGCCGCAGCAATTCGTGCGAAAAGGCCGCGCTGGAGAGGGTCTTGCCGGCTTCGTCGAGTGCGATGATCACGGCGCCGGCAGGCATTGCCGCCAGAAGCGCGCGGGCTTCCTCGGCCTTGCGGTCGTCGTCCCGCTGGGCCCGTGATTCGCCGAGTTCCGTGACCGATAGCGGGCCGACCGATACACCGCGACCGGCCTTTCCGATCCGGTCCTCGTATCGCTCGAAGAGTGTTCGTTCGGGGCCGTTTTTCAATCGGCCGATGCAGGCGATGTGGACACGCATGGAGGTTTCGCTGGGCCGGTCGTTGGGGAGTCGGCACACGTGGATGCGTGTCCCGGAACCGGCTTCCGGGCCGAGGTCTGGCAATGCCGAACGGCATTGAGCTCAGGCGCGTTCTGCCCGAGATCCTTGCGGACGCAAAAACCCCTTCACCGCGATGCCACGATGTCTGGATGCATGGATCCCGGCCGTCGTGCCGGCCGGGCCGCATCGGCTAGCCGGCGTAGTGAACCGGCGTGTTGTCGTCCACCGACCACATCTTTTCGATGTTGTAGAAGGCGCGAACCTCCGGTCGGAAGACATGAATGATGACGTCACCGGCGTCGATCAGGACCCAGTCGCACTGGGGAATGCCTTCCACACGGGCACCGCCGTGTCCGGCTTCCTTGAGGTCGCGCAACAGGTGGTCGGCGATGGCGCCGACATGCCGATGCGACCGTCCCGACGCCACGACGACCTGATCGGTCATCGGCGATTTGCCGGTGATGTCGATGGAGACGATGTCTTCGGCCTTTGAATCGGACAGGGAGGCCAAGACGGTTTCGCGCAGGTGCGCACGCGGAGGCGTGCTGGCTGCGACGTGATGAGGAGCGGTCGCTGCCGTCCCCTCGGTTTCGAAGGTCATGCTCAGACGGATTGCCTTTCGTCCAGTTTGCATCCATGGGTGCGCGAGCGGGATGCTCGTCACCCGACCTCATGGGGACAGAGGCAGCGTGCGACTGTCTCCCCATGAACAAAGATAAGCTTCGCTTGTTGGCCTTTTCAAGACATCGCAATTTCACCAAGGGCGAGCGGTGGCGCGCAGATGCGTCGACGACATCGGGTCGCGCGGCGCATGAAGAAAAGTCCAGGCCGGCGGCGCCAGGGTCGCAAGCCGTATTGCCCGCTCCTCCGGAAGCCGCGAGCGCGCGAATGTCTGGGCCGCCGGAGACCACAGGGCCGAAAGGGTCGCTCCCGGGCGATCAACCACCGCGACGGGAACGCTCTCGAATATCGAGCGCCACGCTTGCCACCGATGGAAGCCGGCAAGGTTGTCGGCTCCCATCACCCAGACGAAGCGCACGCGCGGACGCTTCTGCCGAAGGTTCAGGATCGTTCGCGCGCTATAGCTTGTTCCCAACCCCGCCTCAAGCGCCGTGACGCGCATGCGCGGGTGATCTGCGACCTCCTCGACACGCGCGATCCGGTCCGTCAGCGGTTCCAGCTCGCCCGGATCCTTCAACGGGTTTCCCGGCGTCACCAGCCACCAGATCTGGTCTAGTGCCAGCCGTTTGAGCGCAGTGTCTGCGACAAGTCGGTGTCCGGAATGCGGCGGATTGAACGAACCGCCGAACAGGCCGACCGTGCACTCCGGTTCTGTGTGCGGAATCCGCAGGTGGCGGACGGCAACCGCACTTGCGAAGCTGTCGGTCATCGCGCGCCGGGCCGATGCATGGGGGGCCGATCCATTCAGGGCCGGACCTGCCCGGTGCCCGTAACCCGGTACTTGAAGCTCGTAAGCTGTTCGACGCCGACCGGACCGCGCGCATGCATCCGTCCGGTGGCAATCCCGATCTCGCCACCCATGCCGAATTCGCCGCCGTCGGCGAATTGCGTTGAGGCGTTGAGTGTGAGGATGGCGGAATCCACCTCCGCGAAGAATCGCTCGGCCGCTGCAGGGTCGTCCGTCACGATGCCGTCGGTATGATGAGACCCGTGGGTTTCGATATGATCGATAGCCGCTGAGAGATCGTCGACGATCCGAACCGAGAGGATCGCGTCAAGATACTCGGTGTTCCAGTCATCTTCGGTGGCGGGCACCGCGCGTGGGATGGCGGCACAGACCTCCGTATCGCCCCGGATCTCGCAGCCTTCCGCGATCAGCGCCTCGCAGATTGGTTTGAGGTGGGTCTCGGCGACGGCGCGATCGATCAGCAGCGTCTCCAGCGCACCGCAAATGCCCGTTCGCCGCATCTTGGCGTTGACCGCAATGTCGCGCGCCATGGAGAGGTCGGCGGCCTTGTCGATCACCAGGTGGCACAGGCCTTCCAGATGGGCAAAGACAGGCACCCGCGCTTCGGTCTGAACGCGGGCGACGAGGCTCTTGCCGCCGCGCGGGACGATCACGTCGAGCGTGCCGCAAAGCCCGGAGAGCATCTCGCCAACGGCGGCGCGGTCGGTCACGGGAACCATCTGGATCGCGGCTTCGGGCAGGCCCGCGCGCGCAAGCCCCTGCACCAGCGCGGCATGAATGGCAAGGTTGGAGCGGATCGTGTCCGACCCGCCGCGCAGGATTACGGCATTGCCCGCCTTCAGGCACAAGGCGCCGGCGTCCGCCGTCACATTCGGCCGGCTTTCGTAGATGACGCCGATGACGCCAAGCGGTGTACGCACCCGCTCGATCCTGAGGCCGTTTGGCCGGTCCCAGGCCGCGATGACGGAGCCGACCGGATCGTCGAGAGTTGCAACGGCTTCAAGTCCGCAGGCGATTGCCTCGATCCGCGCGGCGTCGAGCGTTCCCCGGTCAAGATAGGCGGCGGTCTGGCCGTTCGCCCGCATCGCCTCCAGGTCGATTGCATTGGCTGCCAGAATGGCGTCGCGAGCCTGGCGGACACAGGCTGCCATAGCGAGAAGGGCGTCGGTCTTCTGCCTGGACGGCGCCGTTGCCAGACCTCGTGCGGCGGCGCGGGCACGCGTTCCGATATCCTGCATCAAGCCGGCAATATCGGTGTTCTCGTTCCGTGAGCGATCAAGCATGTCCGCGCTCCTCTTCCGTTGTCTCGTCGATTGGGCAGGGGCCGGCTGGCTGGTAGCGCAGCACGAGGTCGTCGCGATGCACCATCTCCGCGCGCCCCGCGTAGCCGAGGATCGTCTCTATTTCGCGACTGTTGCGACCCATGATCATCGTCGCTTCGGGATGGTCGTACGCGACGATCCCGCGCCCGATGTCACGTCCGTCGGGAGCGACGATCCGCACGGCATCGCCGCGCGTGAATGTGCCCTCTATACGCCGGACACCTGCCGGCAGGAGGCTGCGTCCCGAAACCACGGCGCG